>NZ_QFAY01000029.1 GCF_017884005.1 Streptococcus panodentis | reverse complement strand
GTTGAGACTTGCTTCGCAAGTCCTATCCGCAACCTCAAAGCAGTGCTTTTGTTGCTTCCTCTCGGAAGCTCTATCTAAAACCTCAAAAGCTCCACTGGAGCTTTTGAGCAATCAGCTGCCGCGTCAAGAGTTTTTTACCAAAACAAAGCGAGACTGAAGGACTTTTATACGGTATCTTCCCGAAGATAGCTCCCTCTGTGGGTGAGGGCGCAGCCATCATGGGAGTCTGTCTCAGCCTCTCGGCCTATCGCTTAACATACAGGACGATAGGACAGCGAGCTGACAAAGTCATAAAAGATAAACGAAATGACGATAGCAGATAGAAAAAGAAACACAGCGGGAGCCGTGTTCATTTCCTCTTCGTCAGCTCAAAACTGGTATCCAGCAGGTCAAAAATCTGCCGGTCGCTCAGAGTTCCGTCCAAAGGCAGGCTGAGCCAGTATTTCTTATTCATGTGAAAGGCTGGATATATACCGGCCTGTCGAGTCAGTTCTGCCACCTGATTATTTTTGACATTGAGCACTTCAATGCTGCCGCTGCGGTCTTTTTCAAACTTGGACCAGTCCGTCGTCAGAAAGGCTCCGTACCATTTTTTGCTGCCTTGATGACGGAAAACCCCGGCATGGGTCCTGCTTTTCCTGTCAGACTTTTCCCACAGATACTCCAGCTGGCCCTGATAAGTCTCGGCCACATAGTCCCTCAGCCGCTGACTCTGCTCATAGAGAAAGCCAATCTCAATGAAGCACTGACGGCGAATCTCCAGCAGAGCTTGCTGACAGGCTTCCCGGACCTGCCCGACAAACTCTCCGGTTATGGACTCCATCTTGACCTGCCGGTACTCATCTCCGGTCTCTAGGTCAAAAACCTGATAATCAAGGGAAGTCTGCTGCCAGATTAGCAGCAGCTCAAAATCCCCATCCATAATCTCCTGACGATAGCGGCAGCTGCTGCCGTCCTGCTCAAAGCCATAGGCCAGCAGCCGTTCCCGATCAGCCTTGTATTTCTCAAAGATATCTAACATCTGCTTCTGCAGCTCCTCTCTGATAGCGAGCTTCCGGCCAGGACAAACTCCTATCTCCTAAAAAACAATTCTGGTGCCATGCAGCTGATTAACTGCCAAACGCTCAGCAAGCCAGTCACGATTGACCAGACTGATCCCGCCGCCCGGCAGCAGCTCAATGCGGTCCGCTGCGTGCTCCAGCAGCTCATCCAGCCAGTCGACATGCTCTTCAATCGGCTGTCCGGCCGGACCGCCGTGGGTCAGGATGCGCCCCACTCCATGCTCAATCAGCCAGTCCATGGCTGCCGGCTGGGAATATCTGGCAAGGACATCAAAGGCCATGTGAAAGACCACCTCCATGCCCCTAGAAGCATCCAGCAGCCGCTTCATCTTGGGAATGTCCAGCTCCTTGGCTTCATTAAGAGCGCCAAAAACCACCCCCTGACTGCCGGCTTCCTTGGCCTTTTTAATATCGGCCAGCATAATCTCAATCTCCAGATCAGCATAGACAAAATCACCGCCGCGCGGGCGAATCATGGTCATAATGCTGGTATCATAACGCCGGCCCAGCTCAACTGCAGCCCTGACAGTACCAAAGCTGGGTGTTGTCCCGCCAACTGCCAGATTATCGCAGAGTTCAATCCGCCGGGCACCAGCCTGCATGGCCTTTTCCAGCAAGGTCGTATTTTCAGCACAAAATTCATAAATCATCTTCTCGCCCCTTATTTGATAGATGGATTCCTTCTCTCTATTATAACACAAGAGCTTCGTTGATAGCAGGTCTTATTAAATTTTCCAGCCTCTTTTTCACACCAGTTCAGCCACTGGCTTTGCTAGTCTTCCTTAGGCAAAATTCTCTCCTGCAGATTGGCTATGGTCAGGACACCTCTTTCCTCACAAGCTTGGACACAATGTCTGTAGAAATCTCAATCCAGCTCATCTAGGTCAAAATAAACTGGAAGCTCCGATAAACCAGCCTGATAAGCCTTAAAGGCCCTGCTATGTCCATCAGTAAAGAAAACTTTTCCATCCATGCGCTTGACAGGCAAAGGTTCAAGTTCTTGTTTGGTAAAATCAATACTGATCCCGTCCAGCTTTTCCTGAGAAAGATAAAACTGACTGGGCTGAATCTGCGCCAAGGGCATAATCAAATCAAGTGCATAAGCCCGGCCTTTTTCCCTAGCAAAAATTGGATAAAAACCAGCTGACTCAACCAAACCGCAAGAGGCCTGATTGAAATCATAAATTTCTTGAACTGCTAGCCTAGATGGCGTGCGCACTGAATCAAAGCAGGCAGGATATTAAAAACAGACACCATTTTCCCCCACAATAATCTTACTGAATAAGAGCATAAAAACTCCATTTGATTTGGAATCTTCCTTCCTCAAATGAAGTTTTCTTTTTTTAAAATCCATAACCCATGGTGAACTGGATTTTGGCTGTTCCGTTTTGGAAATTAATCTTCTTAATACTGAACTGGGTTTCTGGAAGGCTGAATAAAAAGCTGTCGCCTTCTGTTCGGACAGATGAATCCGATTTTTCCAGCTGCTGCCTGAGCAAGCCTGTTACGAGTGATTTAGGGATAGGAAAAGCACCCAGCTTGGCGCTGTCCACATTCACATGCAGGACATTATCCGCTACGGTGACATCTACCTCCAAGTCCAGCTTGCTGTCAACAAAGGCCAGCCTGACCGGGTACTGAATCCGCAGTTTATTGCCGTCAATGCTGTAGGCACTGTCCAGCAGCTCTTGATTTTGGCTGTCCGCCAAGAAAGATTTGAGCACCTGATTGAGCTGAACACTGTTCAGGGAAACTTCCGTATTGACTCCCTGAGCTGTCAGATTGGCATTGCTCAGGGTCGGCTCAATAATGCTCATCCAAGAGGCACTGCCTTGTACATTCTTTAACTGTTCGCTTTGATTGACAGATGAGGGAACCAGAAAAACGACCGCCGCGATAAACAGCAGCACTGCGATTCCCACTAATCTCTTGACCATTTTCATGTTTCTATTCCTCTAGCTTAAGAAAATCCCTTTTCGGCTGAAAGCACAGAAAGGATTTATATTATTTTACACTATTTTTGCATTTTTTTCTGTAACAGAAATGTTAAAAAGCTAACAATAGTGTGAGAATTTAAGCAAAAAGGGAGTGGACAAAAATCGCAATTTCCTAGAAATGGATTTCGTCTCGCTCCCCTGCTTTTAGACCTGAGTCAAAAATCGCAAAAACTTTTTACTCCGCCGCTCTACAAAGAGAAACACTTTTATTTAATCACTTCCTGCGTCTTGGCATAGTTGGCTTCGACAGCTTCTTTTTCAGCTTTCCACCAGTCCTGGTTGTCCGTGTACCACTTGATGGTTTCCTTGAGCCCTGTTTCAAAGTTGGTAAATTCTGGCTTCCAGCCCAGCTCATCGCGCAGTTTGCTGGCATCAATGGCATAGCGCAAATCGTGGCCTGCTCGGTCCGTCACATGGTCATAAGCGTCAGCCGGCTGCCCCATTTCCTTGAGAATCAGCTCCAGCACTTCCTTGTTATTCTTCTCACCGTCAGCACCGATCAGATAGGTTTCGCCGATTTTCCCCTTGGTCAGAATGGTCCAGACACCAGATGAGTGGTCATTGGTATGAATCCAGTCGCGGACATTCTTGCCCTCACCGTAGAGCTTCGGCTTGATACCGCTCAGGATATTGGTGATTTGGCGCGGAATGAACTTCTCAATATGCTGGTAAGGACCATAGTTATTAGAGCAGTTGGAAATGGTCGCTTTCACACCGAAAGAGCGCACCCAAGCCTTGACAATCAAATCAGATGCTGCCTTGGTAGAAGAATAAGGCGAGCTGGGATTGTACTTGGTTTCAGCCGTGAATTTCTCACCCGGCCCTTCTCCATGACCCGGCAGATCTTCACGCAGAGGCAGATCCCCGTAGACTTCGTCAGTGGACACATGGTGGAAGCGAATATCGTATTTACGGGCAGCTTCCAAGAGGGTATAGGTCCCGATAAAGTTGGTGTGGATAAATGGACTCGGGTCATTGAGCGAGTTATCATTGTGGCTTTCTGCTGCGTAGTGGACGATGGCGTCTGCTTTGGCAGCCAGCTTGTCTACCAAGGCTGCATCAGCGATGTCCGCAACGACCAATTCCACCCGGTCGCCCAGAATTTCCTCGATATTGGCCCGATTGCCGGCATAGGTCAGCTTATCCAGAACCGTGATATGCACGTCTGGAAAATTATTGTAAACGTAGTGAACAAAGTTAGAACCGATGAAGCCGGCTCCACCTGTCACGATGATGTTTTTGTATTCAGTCATTGATTTATTTTTTCTCCATAATAAAACAAAATATCGAATTATTTGTTTCGTAAAAAATAGTAATTTTGAAATTATATAAAGGGCTAAGAAAATAAACAAAAAGAGGAGAACCATCATCAGAATGAAGCCTAATGGTCCTAGAGAAATAAGAAAATAGAATATAATCAGCAAGAAATAGATAATATATTCAAACACTTGTTCTATTCACTCTTCTTACAAATCTTCTTTCCTCAAAGGTTTGACATCCTTAAGTAATGGATGGTTCTTGTCTGCTTCTGAGACTTCTGCTGCTTCTAGGTTTTCCCACTGGATGCCTAGAGCTGGGTCTGCATAGTTGACAAAGGCATACTTAGGTTTGAGTTCCAAAGCCCAGTAGTCGTTTACTAGATAGCTATAGGAAACCGTGTCAGAAAGGACTTGGAAGCCGTTAGCTACGCCGCGTGGCACAAAAATACCCTTGCTGGCATCGATTACTGTCTGGTAGGTATTGCCAAAGGTCTCGCCCTCACGCAGGTCGACCCAAGAACCTAGCACCTTACCGTCATCGGCAACAGAGATGTACTTGTCCCAGGGCTCTGCATGAAGTCCACGCAGGACATTTTTACGAGAAAAGCTGACATTATTTTGCAGTTTTCCTTCTGCAAAAAAACTTTCAGGAAAGCCTAGCGGCAGCATTTTTTCCTTTTGGAAATTCTCCTTGAACCAACCTCGGTTGTCTCCACGAACAGGGATATCAAACTCCAGCATACCTGGGATTCCAGGAACCTCACGCGCTGCTAATTCCTTATCAAAAAATTGTTCCGTCATCTTCTTATTCTTCTCCAATCAAGCGCAAGAGATAGTGGCCATACTCATTCTTTTTCAATGGCTGCGCCAATTCGTGCACTTGCTCTTTAGTGATATATCCCATACGATAGGCAATTTCTTCCAGATTGGCCACCTGAACGTTCTGCATCCGCTGAACAGTTTCAATATATTGAGCGGCTTCTAAGAGACTTTCATGGGTGCCTGTATCCAACCAGGCAAAACCACGTCCCATGAGCTCAACAGACAAATCACCACGATCCAAGTATGCCTTGTTGACATCTGTGATTTCCAATTCTCCGCGAGGACTTGGTTTGATGTTCTTGGCAATTTCTACAACATCGTTATCATAGAAATAGAGTCCAGTCACTGCATAGTTAGAGCGCGGCTGTTCCGGTTTTTCTTCGATGGAGATAGCATTCATATTTTCATCAAATTCTACAACACCAAAGCGTTCTGGATCCTTGACATGGTAGCCAAAAACAGTTGCTCCTTTTTCCTTAGCCGCAGCATTTTGGAGCATTTTACTCAGACCTGGTCCATGGTAAATATTATCCCCAAGAATCAGCGCCACGCGGTCATCTCCAATGAAATCGGCCCCAATGATAAAGGCTTGTGCCAGCCCGTCCGGACTTGGCTGCTCTGCATAAGAGAGCTTGATACCAAACTCAGAGCCATCTCCCAGCAGATCCTCAAAACGAGGCAAATCCGTCGGCGTTGAGATAATCAAAATATCTTTGATCCCTGCCAGCATGAGAGTGGACAAGGGATAGTAAATCATCGGCTTGTCATAAATGGGCATGAGTTGTTTTGAAGCAGCACGGGTCAAAGGATACAAACGAGTCCCCGAACCGCCTGCAAGGATAATACCTTTCATAATGAGTTTCCTCTCTTAATGTATTCTCCTTATTCTACCATTTTTGAAAGCGGATGTCATCCTTTTCACTACCCTTAAATAAAAGAAAAAGAGGGATAAGTTGCAGATAAGTGAAAACCTCTAAAGTTGGAAAACTTTAGAGGTTCATGCTAAGGTTGAAAATGCTGGTGCAAGATAGCAAAGTAATCCTGCGGATTATGAAGAAATGGGAAGTGGCCGCTGTTTTTAATCGTAAAGACTTGGGCGCTAGGGTAGCGGCTGATGACAAAATGTCCACTGGCACCAAAAATATCATTGTCACCAAAGGTCACGGTAATAGGAAAAGCAGGATCTTCTAGTCGGGGCAAGAGAGGATAGGCCATAATTTCCTTTCTTGTCTGATTGCCTGCTTGGACTGAAACATTGCTCATGTCTAGTTTCACATCATGAAAGGCTGGATAGTCGGCATTGTAATTACGGACAACTTGGCGAAAGAGAGCTTGCGAAGCCTTGGAACTACCAAGATTGCCGAGCAGAGAATAGATTCCCATTTTTAGCCATTCGATAGTCGTGCAGTGATTTTTATTGTAATTCATCATCTCTTTTTCCATTTGCTGCCACTGCTTGCTCGTGCCTGTTCCCGGAGAGGAAAGAAAGAAACTAAGAACCCGCTCAGGGATTTTGCTGGCGTAGATTTGCGCGTACAATCCGCCCCAGGAATGTCCCAAAAGGTGAAATTTATCTACATTGAAGTGGTCGGCAATCGTGTTGATGTCCGCAATGTAGGCTTCCATGCTGTAGTCGCCACTCAGGCAGGGCGATTTTCTCGTTCCCCGCTGGTGAAAGACAATCAGTTGATAATCTTTTTCGAGCTTAGGGATAAAGAGCTTGAAGTCATCAGGCGTTCCCGGTCCACCGTGCAGCAGGATAATCGTTTCCTTGTCAGGATTGGGATAGCAAACGGTGTAGAGTTGGTCGGAGCCGTTTTGAATCATTGTTTCGATTTTTTGAGAATGGGTCATAACTTTCCTTTCTTTTAGTAGAGCGTCCACCACTGATATAGGCTCCAGTAGAGGAGATTGAGAACGACGATAAGTGAAGCACTGCTGGTCAAGTAGGTCAAGATTTTTCGACCCTTGCTCACTTGGAATTTTGAGCGCAGGAAGAATGAGGCAATAAGGCTAACCAGGAGGCTAACTCCCACAGCTGCAAAGCCCATAGAAAGCCAAACACGGCTGTTTGGTGAGGAATGTAGACTCAGGACGCTTTGGATAAAGAAGTAAAGCAGGAGCATGGTAGATAGAATGAACCCGCAAGTCAGGTATTGCCAGAGCGACCAAGCAAGCGGTGTAAGTTTGTGATTTTTCCGCTTGAAAAGAAGCCGATAGAGTTTGACCAGTAAAGCAGATACAGGGATGAGGAGGGCATAGAAAGCAGCGAGGCACCACAAGACGAGACTGCCGTAATCCTTGACTACATCCCATGTGGAAAGTTTAAGGTAGTCTGCGATAGGCAATTTCAGCCGTTCTTGCTTGCCGTTTTTCTCCAATTCCCAGTATTTTTGAGTGACAAATTTACTATTTTTCTCAAGATAGTTAGTTATTGGCGGAGCAATGCGCGTGATTGATAAGGCATTGGTGAAAACGCGACTTGAGCGATAAACGCCCGGTTTAAACTCTGCTTTTATCTTCTCTGAAGTAGTTGCCTTGTTTCCATAAATCAGCTCAGGAATTTTTTTAAGATAGTTACTTTCGTATTGTTGATTGGTTAAAATGACGGTAGCGATACCTGATTTGAAATCCAAAGTTAATATGGATGAAAAGCCAGCCGTATTACCACCGTGACCGAGGATAACGCGGTCTTGATAAAGGTCACTCCAAAATCCGTGAGCATTGATTGGGAGTTTGCTATCAGGAAAAGTCGAAGTCGCCGTATAAAGGGTGTCCCAAGTTTCCGCGCGCCTAAAAAGTGTCTTCTTTTGCAGGAGTGCTTGGGCAAAGGTCTTAAAGTCTTTCAAAGTTCCTGTTGCTCGCCCGCTCGGATAGTAAGGATTAGGCTTGTTTGCCTCGCCAATCAGCTGACCGTCTGAGGTGTAGCCCTTGATTTCCTTGCGTTTTTCGACCACATAGTCATTATCCGAAAAATCGGGCAAAATAGCGGTGTGCTTCATACCTAAGGGCTGAAAAATATGCTCGTGCACATAGTCAGCGTAAGATTGTCCGCTAATCCGCTCGACGATGTAGCCAGCAAGCACCGTTCCAAAATTGGAATAAGCAGTTATTGTCCCCGGCTCATAGGCTTGAATAATCGGCGCCTTTTGTAGCGTATGGGCTAGGTCTTTGTCTTCATTTTTGGCCAAGTCAACATCTGCGAAGCCTGCTTGGTGGTTCATGAGGTCAAGCATGGTAATGGGTTTGTCAAATTTGAGCTTGCTTTTGAGAAAATCCTTGGGCAGATACTCTTTGATGTCGGTTTTTAGGTCAATTTTCCCCTCTTCCCAGAGCTGCATGACGCTGACCCAGACGGTTAATTTCGTTACAGAGCCCCACTCGAAAACTGAGTTGTCATCCACCGCCCACTTTTTTTCCTTGTCTACATAGCCAAAATTATTTTGGTAAATGGTTTGACCGTCCTTGTCAAAAATAGATGTTGCCAGTCCTGCGCTGGTTTTCTCGTTTTTCTGATAATAATCCTCAATCTTCTGTCCGATTTGGTCGTAAGATGTCCCCGACGGCAATTTTTGCTCATCGGCTCGAACTTGCGCTACTCCAAAAGCGAGCAAGCCGCAAGTCAGCAGCGCCACAGTGCTCTTCAAAAATGATGTTTTCATGATACTTACCTTTCTATTAAAGTGCCCACCATTGGTACAGGCCCCAATAAAGGATATTGAGAACGACGATAAGTGAAGCGCTGCTGGTCAAGTAGGTCAAGATTTTTCTGCCTTTGCTGACTTGGAATTTTGAACGCAGAAGAATTGGCAAAACAGAACTAGCAAGAAGCAGCAGACCCGTTATTGCAAAGATGACATAGAGCCAAGCACTGTTATTTGGCGAGCCGCTGATGTTCATATTATATTGCACGATGAGAATGGTTATGAGTACAGTGGACAAAACAAGTCCGCAAGTCAGATAATGCCAGAGCGACCAAGCAAGTGTCACAGGTTTGCGGTTTGTCCGCTTGGCAAGGAGCCGGTAGAGCTTGACCAGTAAAGCAGATACCAAACTAAGAAGAGCATAGAAGATTGCTAACCCCCATAGGATGACACTGCCGAATTCTTTGGCAACTTCCCAGTTAGATAGTTTAAAGTAATCAGAAACTGGGCGCTTGATAAATTCTCGCTTACCGACTTTCTCCAAGCTCCAGTAAAATCGATTTTCACTATTTTTATCAATATAGAAGGTCGCCATATTTAGTCGCGCAATGGATAAAGGCCCAAAGAATTGACTAGCGTCACGATAAAAGCCGGGTTTGAGTTCTTCTTTCTTTTTGTTGGGAACATCTTTCTTTTGCCCATAGACCAGCTCGGGAATTTTCTCAACATAATTTTTCTCGCCCAGTTGGTTCGTTAAAATGACAGCAGCGATACCTGATTTTAAGTCTAAGGTCAAACTTGATGAAAAACCAGCTGTATTACCACCGTGCCCGAGGATAACTTGGTCTTGATAAAGGTCACTCCAAAAACCATGAGCATTGGTAGGAAGATCGCTATCAGGATAGTTAGAGGTTGCTGTATAAAGGGTGTCCCAAGTCTCTGAACGCTTAAAAAGTGTCTTCTTTTGCAGGAGTGCCTGAGCGAATGCCTTGAAATCTTCCAAGGTTCCTGTTGCTCGCCCAGCAGGGTACATTTCTATTAGATATGGAGCTTCGCCAATCAACCGACCGTCTCTAGTGTAACCTTTGACTTCCTTACGTTTTTCTACTACATAGGGATTATCTGATAAATCGGGTAAGAGAGCGGTGTGCCTCATATCTAAAGGTTCAAAGATATGCTCGTGGACATAGTCAGCATAAGATTGTCTGCTAATCCGCTCGACGATATATCCTGCCAGAGCCGTCCCAAAGTTAGAGTAGGCTGTCACTGTTCCCGGCTCATAGGCTTGATAGATATGTACTTTTTTGAGCGTATCTCCCAAGTTCTTACTAGTTCCCTTGGCAAGCCCCGTGTCTCCAAAGCCTGCTTGGTGGTTCATCAGATCCAGCATGGTGATTGGCTTGTCGTATGTGAGCTTGCCTTTGAGAAAATCCTTGGGCAGATACTCTTTTATATCTGTTTTAAGGTCAATCTTGCCTTCTTCCCAAAGCTGCATGACGCTGACCCAGACGGTCAACTTGGTGGCAGAGCCCCACTCGAAAACTGAGTTGTCATCCACCGCCAACTTTTTTTCCTTGTCTACATAGCCAAAATTATTTTGGTAAATGGTTTGTCCGTCCTTGTCAAAAACAGATGTCGCCAGTCCCGCACTGGTTTTTTCGTGTTCCTTGTAGTAATCCTCAATTTTCTGACCAATTTGGTCGTAAGGCGTGCCTGACGGCAACTTCTGCTGGTCAGCGTAAGCGTGACCAGCTCCCAGAGCGAGCAAGCCGCAAGTCAGCACAGTTAAGCAATGTTTAAAAAATGATGTTTTCATGATACTTACCTTTCTATTAAAGTGCCCACCACTGGTAAAGGCTCCAATAAAGGATATTGAGAACGACGATAAGTGAAGCGCTGCTGGTCAAGTAGGTCAAGATTTTTCGACCCTTGCTCACTTGGAATTTTGAACGCAGAAAGATTGGCAACCCAGCATTGACTAAGAAAATCAGTGCAAGCAGGGCAAAGAGAATGGCTTGCCAGCGATAATCGGGCATGTACTTGCCCGAAACGGCAACTATGACGAGACCTGCTAGATTGACTAGGCTAACCAAAATCAGTCCGCAAGTGCCATAATGCCAAATTTTCCAACTTCTTGGAGTCGGTCTTTTGCTTTCTTTTCCAAAAAGTGAGCGATATATCTTGCTCAAAGCAGCTAACAGAAGAACAAGTACGGCATAAACCGATGCCAGTCCCAGCAGAGCGACAGAGCCATAATCCTTTATCACCTCCCAAAGCGAGAGCTTTTCTAAATTATTATAGGTTGTTTCAACTTCTGTTCGGCCTTGGCGCTGTTGCAAAAGCCAATAGTTGCTGACTAATAAATGACCGTCTTTGATCACATCTTTCACATAAAAGGTATAAGCGGGGGCAAGGCGCGAAATAGAGGTCGGGCCTTGCTGAATGGAGCGAGAAGTTCGATACATGCCCTCTTGAAAGTCTTTTTGAGACTGGCTAGGGGCTTGCTTTTTCTTACCAAAGACCAAATCGGGTAGACCAAAAGAATAGGTGGCTTCTTCTCTCTGATTTACCATAGTAACCATGCCAATACCCGACTTGAAATCCAGCGAAATCAGGGTGGAAAAACCGGCAAAAGAATGACCGCCGTGCCCTAAAATAGAGCCTATCTCATACTCTGTCACCCAAAAGCCGTGGGCATTCTTAGCGACTGCTTTATCTGAGAATGTAGAAGTTGTCTGATACAGTTCATTCCAGGTTTCTGGGCGCTTAAAGAGCTTTTCCTTTCTCAAAAGAGCTTGCGCGAACCGCTTGAAATCGGCAAAAGTCCCTGTCGCCTGCCCCGCTGGATAAATATCCGCGGGAAGCAATTTATCTAGATATAAACTTCCGTTTGTATCATAGGTTTTCTCACCCTGCCGCTTGTCTCGGACATAGGTATTGTCCGACAAATCAGGTAAGAGAGCGGTATGGTTCATGCCCAAAGGCTGGAAAATATGCTCGTGGACATAATCCGCAAAGTCCTGTCCGCTGATGCGCTCCACGATATAGCCTGCTAGAGCTGTACTGTAATTGGAATAGGATGTCACCGTCCCTGGCTCATAAGTTTGAGCGGGCTGGCTTTTTAGTAATTCTTCCAAGCTCTTGCCTGTTCCTGTGTTCAGCGGCGTTTCATCAAAACCCGCTTGGTGGTTCATCAGATCCAGCATGGTAATGGGCTTGTCGTATTTGAGGTGTTTCAGGAAATCCTTGGGCAAATACTCTTTTATATCTGTTTTTAGGTCAATTTTTCCTTCTTCCCAGAGCTGCATGACGCTGAGCCAGACGGTCAATTTGGTGGCAGAGCCCCACTCAAAAACCGAGTTGTCGTCCACAGCCAGCTTCTTTTCCTTGTCCATATAGCCAAAGTTCTTTTGGTAAATGGTTTGGCCGTCCTTATCAAAGACTGCTGCCGCCAGTCCCGCGCTGGTTTTTTCGTGTTCCTTGTGGAAATTTTCAATTTTCTGACCGATTTGGTCATAAGGCGTGCCCGACGGCAATTTTTGCTGGTCAGCTCGAACTTGCGCTGCTCCAAAAGCCACCAAGCCACATGTTACCAGCGCCACAGCGCTTTTCAAAAATGATGTTTTCATGATTGCCTCCTTAGAATTTAAACTGCCTTCCCCTTTGCACCCTTATCCTAACAAAAGGGCAGCGCCAAATCTACCCTTTTTCGGTAAGTGGTAAGTTTCTGCAGGTAAGTGGTAGAAAAAGTGGGGGGAAGTGCTAAACAAAACCAGCATTGCTATCATAGCAATGCTGGTTTATATCTGTTTGATGACTATTTAAACCAAATCCGCTATCTTGCCCAGAGCTGCATGACACTGACCCAGACGGTGATTTTGGTCGTTGACCCTCCCACTCGAAGACCGGGTTGTCATCCACCGCTTGCTTATTTTCCTTGTCCATATAGCCAAAGTTGTTTTGGTAAATGGTCTGTCCGTCCTTGTCAATGACGGTCGTCGCCATACCAGCACTGTTTTTTTCGTGCTCCTTGTAGTAGTCCTCAATCTTCTGACCGATTTGGTCGTAGGATGTGCCCGACGGCAATTTCTGCTGGTCAGCTTGAACATGACCCGCTCCTAGAGCGAGCAAGCCACAAGTTACTAGCGCTACAGCGTTTTTCAAAAATGATGGTTTCATGATATCCTCCTTAAGATGTATTTTCCCCTTTGCACCCTTATCCTAACAAATGGACAATAGCAAATCTACCCCTTTTCGGTAAGTGGTAAGATTTCCTAAGTAAGTGGTAGAAAAAGAGCGGAAATTCCGCTTTCTTCCGCTCTTTGATTCCAAGTTAGCATCAACCCAAAGCCACATCCAAAACCATCATGAGAACAAAGCCCACCATGAGACCTAAAGTCGCCACATCTGTATTGCCATTGGTCTGCGAATCCGGTATCAACTCCTCTACCACCACGAAAATCATAGCTCCTGCTGCAAAGGAGAGGGCATAGGGTAGAATAGCTGTCATGGCCATAACAGCTACTGCTCCGAGAACAGCCCCGATTGGCTCTACAATCGCAGACATGGAGCCCCAGTAAAAGGCTTTAAGCCGAGACTTGCCGTCTGTCCGAATCGGAATGGACAGAGCAGCCCCCTCCGGGACGTTTTGCAGGCCAATTCCCAAAGCTAGGCCAATCGCGCCAACAAAGGCTTCCGGACTTGGATTGGCGGCCAAAGCACCAAAGGCTACTCCGACTGCCAAACCTTCTGGAAAATTGTGAATGGTAATGGCTAAGAAGAGCAGGGCCGTCTTGGACAGCTTCTTGCGGCTGTGCTCATGAACGCTCTCTGCCTCCGAAATATCCTTGCTCAAGTGCAAGTGAGGCACCACTGCGTCGATGAAACGCAGGAAAAAGCCGCCAACCAGAAAACCAACTGCTGCCGGCAGCCAGGACAGACTGCCATAAGAGGCTTGCGCATACTCAATGGAGGGCGCCAAAAGCGACCAAAAAGAAGCCGCAATCATGACACCGGCCGCAAAGCCCATCATAATGTCCAGCAGTTTCCTGCTGACCTGTTTAAAGAAAAATACAACAGCCGAGCCCACAATGGTACACCCCCATGTGAAAAGCCCCGCCAAGAAAGCCTGCAGCACCACAGGCTGCGACTGTAACCAGTTCATAAAGTTTCTCCCTCTTATCTAAAATCAATCATACAAAATCGTCTTCGTTTCCCCGATACAGTGTTTTTCCTCATTCCAGTATGAATCCGCTCGAAAGAGCCTTTCCGCCAGTAGAGAGGCAGACGTTCACGTATGTCGTCCTGCATATCTATTTGGCCAAGTTCCGAAATCTTCCACCACTTAGGCTCGCCCTCGTGGCCATTCCCCTGAACTTCTCCCTCGAACTCGGTACAGAGAAAATCATAATAAACGTAGCGTTCTCCTTTGGTCGGATTGGTAAAGCCAGAAATTCCTTTCAAGACCAAATTAAGAGCGGTCAGTCCGGTTTCTTCTTTTAATTCCCGGGCGGCTGCTTCAAAGAAAGACTCCGGAAATTCCTACGAAAGTAAAAAGCTTCGCTTTTCCCATCCCCAACCTTCAACAGTCTCTCCCCAGACTGTTGAAGCCCCCAGGTTGTATCCAGCCCTTAAAATTATCATGCTGACGGTTGAGCAGTAAAACCTTCTCATCTTTTTTGACGCAAACATTCACCCAATTTAAAATATTTTCAGTCATATCAGCCCTTCCTCACATATCGCTCAATCGGATAATCCGCTGGATCCAGCAGGCCTGCTTCACCCAAAGCCAGATGGGCCAATTGGCGGCCGATAAGCGGACCGGTGGTCAGACCAGAAGATCCCAGGCCGCTGGCAGCATAGACCTGAGGCAATCCTGGCACGAGCCCAAAAAATGGAGAAAAATCACTGGTGTAAGCCCGCGTTCCCACGCGCTCACCCAGAATGTCCGCAGCGGCCAGCTTTGGCAAATAGCCCTCTGCCTCCTTCTGCAGCTGATCCAGCACAGACAGATCTACCGTCAGGTCAAAGCCCTGATCATTTTCATGGCTGGCACCGACAGAGATGCTGCCCTTGGTAAAGGGGATGATGTCCAGCTCGCCCTCCGGCATGACAACCGGATAGCAATCCGTTGACTCAGCCATCTTGAAATCGCGCAGCTGACCCTTTTGCGGCCGCACGTCCACCTCATAGCCCAGCGGCGAGAGGACCTGCCCCAGCCAAGCACCGGCGGCCAAAATGACGCTGTCAAAATGCCGGCCGTCAATCACATAGCCTTGGTCAACCGGCTGCAAATCAACTTTTTGGAAGCAAAGCTCAGCCCCGCTGGCCTTGAGCAGGGTTTCCGTCAAAAGAGAACCCTCAACCCGAGCCCCGCCTGAAGCATAGAGCAGCCGCTCAAAACCAGTCAGACCAGGAAATGATTCCTGCAGCTGCTCTGCAGTCCGGAACTGCAGATCGCCGATCAAAGGCGACTCTTTCCGCCGCGCAGCAGCCAAATCATAGAGCTCCTGCAGCTTGCTCTCATCTTTTTTGAGCAGACAGACACCCGTCTGCTGGTAAAAATCGGTCGAAACACCATCCTTCTCCAAATCAGCCAGCAGGTTTTGATAAAAATCCGCTCCCAAACGGGCCATGCGGTACCAAGCTTGATTGCGCCGCTTAGAAAACCAAGGACTGATGATGCCGGCTGCAGCCTTGGTAGCCTGACCGATACCGTGGTCAAAGACCGTTACCTGCACGTCTGGATAGCGGGACAGATAATAAGCGGCTGTTGAGCCGACAATACCGGCTCCAATCACTGCCATTCTTTTCATACAAACGTCCTCAAATATGCCTGAATGGATTGGTTGAAGCCTGACTGGCGATAATGTCCACCTGCCAGCCCTCTTCTGCCTTCCAAGCCTCCAATTTTTCTTTTAATTTTTCCGTAAAGAGCACCTCGATATGGTGGCCGGGGTCCAGCGCCAAGAGCCCCTCCGTCAGCATTTCCTGAGCAGTATGATAGTAAATATCCCCAGTAATATAGACCTGAGCACCCTTTTGCAGAGCTTCCTTATAGAAGGACTGGCCGCTGCCGCCGCAGACTGCCACCCGCTCAATGGGCCGCTCCAAGTCCGCCGCCTCATAGGCCACCAGCCGCAGACTGTCTAGGCCAAAGGCTGTTTTCACCTTGGCTGCAAAAGCACCAAAAGTCTGGGGCTCAATCCTGCCCACCCGGCCAATGCCCTGATCCGGCGCCGTCTGGCTGAGAAATTCCGTCTCCCTGATCTCCAGAAGCTGGCAAAACCAGTCATTGAGACCGTCTGATACGACATCAATATTGGTATGACTGACATAGACTGCAATATCGTGGCGAATCAAGTCCAGAAGAATCTGATTTTGGGCCCGATCCGCCACCAAATCCTTGAGCGGCCGGAAAATAGGCGCATGCTTGACGATAATCAGCCCGGCACCGGCCTCTATGGCCTCTGCCACCGTCTGCTCACGAATATCCAGCGCCAGCAGAACCTTATCCACTTCCTTGTCCAATGTGCCGATTTGCAGACCCGAAATATCGCCTTCCATAGACAGTTCCTGAGGACAGTAGGCCTCATAGCGGGCAATGATGTCACTTGCGAACATGAAGCACCTCCTTGATTTGCTTGATTTTTTGAGAAATAGCGGAGCGTTCCTGCTCCTTTTCCTCTGGGATTTGGGCCAGCGCCTTCTCCAGCTTGCTCAGCTCTTTCTGCCACTTGGCCTGAAAAACAGCTGACGCTTCCCGCAGCAGGCAGGGTCCGAAGCGTTTCTCCTGCTCAGTCAGCAGCTGCCGGCCGGCTTCTGCGACCAGAATTTCATAAAACTTGCCTGCTTCTTCCAGCAGCTCCTCAGCCACCAGCATAAACCCCTGCTCAGACAGCCAGCTGCGGAGCTCATCCTCCCGGTTATTGGGCTGTAAAATCAAACGGCTGACAGGGCCCAGTTTCGCTCGGCCATTGTCCAAAATATCCGCAATCAAGCGGCCGCCCATACCAGCAATAACGATAGTGTCAATCTGATCCTCAGCCTCAAAGGCCGCGAGGCCATCGGCTAAGCGCACCTCAATCTGCTGACTCAGCCCATGCTCGGCGACATTTTTCTGGGCAGACTGAAAGGGGCCTTCGACCACTTCAGCGGCCAGCGCCGCCTCAATCCGGCCCTGCTGCATCAGATAAATGGGCAGATAGGCATGATCGCTCCCCACATCCAGCAGCCTGCTCCCAGCCGGCACAAAAGCCGCAACCTTTTCCAATCGCTGGGAAATCGTTTTTTTCTGCATAGCTTACTCGTTTCTATTGATTGTCCTATTCAGTATATCATTTTTGAGGGCATAAAAAAAGCGGCGGGAGAAAAATCGCCTTGATCAGCCATCATTCTGTCCCGCCCTAGTCTTTTTACTTGATTGCCTTGTATTCTGCTTTCAGCCCCCGCTGCACCGCTGGACGGGCTGTAATCTTATCCACCCAGGCCTGCAGATGCTTGTAGGAAGCGGTATCTAGAAATTCTGCAGAACCGGCATAGAGCCTGCCCTCTGCCAGCTGTCCGTACCAAGACCAGATGGCGATGTCGGCGATGCTGTAGTCCTGACCGGCGATATAAGGCTTGGCCGCCAATTCCTTGTCCAGTAAATCCAGCTGGCGCTTGACCTCCATGGTAAAGCGGTTAATCGGATATTCCATTTTTTCCGGTGCATAGTGAAAGAAATGGCCGAAACCGCCGCCCAGGAATGGCGCTGCGCCTGCCTGCCAGAAGAGCCAGTTGAGGACCTCCGCACGCTCGGCAGGTCCAGCAGGGATAAACTGCCCGAATTTCTCAGCCAGATAGAGCAGGATATGGGCAGACTCAAAGACTCGAATCGGCTCAGCCCCTGACTGGTCCAGCAAGGCCGGAATCTTAGAATTAGGGTTGAGCTTGACAAAGTCCGAGCCAAACTGATCGCCATCCATAATGCTGATTTGGTAGAGGTCGTAGGCTGCCTCCGCCGCACCAGCCGCCAGCAGCTCCTCCAGCAGAATGGTGGCCTTGACACCGTTGGGCGTCCCCAGCGAATACAGCTGGAAAGGCTGCTCACCGACTGGCAGCTTCTGCTCAAAGCGAGCACCGGCAGTCGGTTGATTGATCCCTGAAAATTTACCCTGATTGCTGTCCGCAGCAGACCAGACTTTTGGCAGTTTGTATTCTGACATGGTTTCTCTCCTTTTGAAGTTTACTAACTAAATCTGAACAAAAATAAGCAGATTCTGTTAATTCTATTGTAACATAGAATATTACAAGAAACTGAGACAGACTCCCATGCTTTTTATCAATCCTTCCACAAATTCATAGCCTTGAGGAAGTCGTCTGACACCGTCACATTCTGCGGATTGGCCGCTTCACGCTCCTCGCGCTTGGCTTCTACTTGAGCGACACTGGTAATGCCCTCCCGCCGCCAGTTGCGAAGGATAGCCTGGATGTATTTCCAGTTGGCCTTGCCGTTAAAAACCGCTTCCCGCAGGGCAGCCTTGATCAGCTCTGGGCTGGTTCGGTCGTCCTGAACGGTCTTGGTCAAATCCTCAATCTCAAAGGGGGTCAAGAGACGGCCCAGCTCCTGCTGGAAGGTCTCTACCAAGTCTTTCAGGACATTCTGCGGCGGCTTAACCGCAGCCTGCTGGTCGTTTTTGGCTGCCAGCAAATCGTCCAGCTTTTCCAAGGCAGGGGAAGCATCGAAAATCACCTCAGCTTCGCCTCCCAGCTCAATTGTTTTATACTGCAAAAGGCCTTTTTCGGTCAGATGGGACATGGAGCGGTTGACCTCCGTCAATGTCCTGCCAATCGTCTCCGCAATCTGGCTCGGTGCCACTTCTTCCAGCGATGTAGTGTTTTGCAGATAGAAAAACTGCCAGACCAAAAAATCATCAGAGGAATCAAAAATATCCTTAAAATGCAAAAGCAGGGCACTTGGAATAACCAGATTGCCCGATTTGAAAGCTGATAAATATGTCATGTAACCTCTTATAAATAAGCAAAAAATGATACGTCGTTTTCAGGGCTTTCCCAGTCAAAAGGTGTTTCCTGATAGACCGCATAGTTGACCCAGTTACTGAAAAAGAGAGCTGCCGCCAAACTCCAGCGCAGAGACGGTTGGCTGCTGACATCATCGTTCTGAAAGTAATGCTCTGGAATATGCGGATTTTTACCAGCCTTCAGATCACGAAAATACTCTCTGGCCAAGGTATCCCGGTCATACTCCATATGGCCGAAGCTGTAGACCTCCCGCAAATCACGGCTGGCAACAACTGACACGCCTGTCTCTTTGCCTTGGGAAAGAATTTCCAGATTGGTCAGATTGAGAATGTCTTCTTTCAGCACCTCAGTATGGCGGGAATGAGGGGCATAAAACTCATCGTCAAAGCCGCGGAAGAGCAGATTGCGGCTGGACGCTGACTGGCTGTAGACCCCGGACAGCTTGCGCTCCATCTGGTGCTTGTCCACCCCATAGCGGGCATAGAGCCCAGCCTGAGCTCCCCAGCAGATATGAAGGGTGGAAAAGACATGGGTCTTAGACCACTCGATGACCTGCTGAAACTCCTCCCAATAGTCCACCGCCTCAAAGGGCAGATGCTCGACCGGTGCCCCAGTAATAATCAAGCCGTCAAAATAACGGCTCCTGACCTGCTCAAAGGTCTTATAGAAGGTCTCCATGTGCTCTGCATGGGTCGTTTTGGACCGATGGGATTTCATATAGAGAAATTCGATAGTCAGCTGCAGAGGGGTATTGGCCAAATGCCGCAGGAGCTGCGTTTCTGTCACCATTTTCTGCGGCATGAGATTGAGAACCAAGATATTGAGGGGACGGATATCCTGATGGTCCGCCCGGTCGTCGTCCATGACAAAGATATTCTCAGAACTTAAAATTTCAACAGCTGGTAATTTTTTATCAATCTTAATGGGCATGAAAATATCTCCTCTGAATCAGATCCACTGTGCTCAGCCTGTGCGGATGCACTTGGACAATCTAAGATGCAGAACTTGGGAAAGGTCTGCTGAGACCTTCCCCAGCCTGACCGGTGATGCAGCAAAAGCTGCACTTGGTGCTGTCCCTGTCAACAATAGATTTCCTCTGAGCAGCAGTTTATATTACTCTCATTATACTGGAAGGAGATATAGTTTTCAATTATACTTTTTCTCTAACTGGATATAGCTTTAAACTATGTATCAGTAGTGCATGAGGACCTTATAGTCATAGTCGCCAATCGCTTCGCGGCCCTTGAGCTCATCCAGCTCAATCAGAAATGCACAGCCGGCAACCACACCGCCCAGACGTTCGATCATTTCAATGGTCGCCTTGACTGTACCGCCTGTCGCCAGAAGGTCATCCACGATCAGTACCCGCTGGCCGGGTTTGATGGCATCAGCATGCATGGTCAGAGTATCGATGCCGTATTCCTTTTCATAGTCTGCAGAAATCACTTCGCGCGGCAGTTTGCCCGGCTTGCGGACCGGCGCAAAGCCAATCCCCAGCTCAAAAGCCACAGGGCAGCCGACGATAAAGCCGCGGGCTTCCGGACCGACAATCATGTCAATTTTCTTGTCCGTCGCATACTGGACAATCTCACGGACAGCATAGCTGTAGGCATTTCCGTCTGCCATCAGCGGACTGATGTCGCGGAAAGTAATGCCTTCCTGCGGGTAATTTTCGATTGTTGCAATATAGTCTTTTAGATTCATTTGTTACTTTCTCTCAAAAAATTTTTTTACTCTCTATTATATCATGTTTTCCAATAAAAAGGGGACAAAAAAAGAAAAACTGGGAGAAATGCTTCCCAGTCTGCTGCTTCCCATCCTGCTAGCTGTAAATCCTCAGTTTCTTCTCCAGACGGGCCTGAAGGATTTCAAAGCCGTAGCAGAGCAGCCAGTAAATAAAGGCTACCAGGACATACATAGACATATAGTCCAATTCCCGGCCACCGACGATTTTGGCCTTTTGGAAAATATCCTGAACGGTAATCATGGCCATGAGGGAGGTCGATTTGATCATGTCCAGAACCACATTGCCCAAGGGCGGAATAGCAATGCGGATGGCCTGGGGCAGGATAATCTTGCGGACAATGGTCCAATTTTTCAAACCCAGAGCCCGCGCTGCTTCCCACTGGCCCTGATCCACTGCCTGCATACTGGCCCGGAAAATCTCAGAGATGTAGGCCGCGCTGACCAGACTGAAGGCCAGATAAGAGCACAGAAGCGCCGGCAGCTCCACCCCATAAAAAGGCAGTCCAAAGTAGAGCACAAAAAGCACTACAATCATGGGAACGCCCCGCATGACAGAAATATAGAAGCGGACCAAAGCAGACAGAAGGCTGCTTTTGGACATCCGGGCCCGGGAGATGAAGAAGCCCAGCACCAGCCCCGTCAGAAAGGACGTCAGAGCGACGCCCAAGGTATAGGGAATGCCAGAAAAGACAAACCAAAACTGATCGACTATCAGCCGAAAATCAATAACATTCATCCTCTATTCCACATCTGAAATGTCAACCGTTTCATAATCAAACTTCTTTTCCTGGGTCACATCCTGACCGGCAAAGAATTTCTCAGAAAGCTTGGTCAAGGTACCGTCCTTGCGCATCTCCTCCAGGGCACCGTCAATCTTTTCCAGCAGAACCTTATTGTCCAGCGACAGGGAGAAGCTGGCAGAAGTCGGGTTAAAGTAAACATCTTCTAAAATCTTGATGGGCTTGTCCGGAAAAGCTGTCAGCGCCATGCTTTGCAGGTAGTAGTCATTGATGATTACATCTGTCCGCTTGTTGACAATGTCATTCATATAGACATCGTTGGTGACATTGTCATAAATCACCAGCTCCGCGCCCAGCTTTTTGGCAATCTTCATATAGTTGGTCGAAGCGGCTCCTGCTGCTTTCTTTCCTTTGAGATCCTTGAGCGAGTGAATGCCTGAATTGTCCTCCTTGCGGACAATCATAGAGGTAAAGGAATATTTGTGCGGTCTTGTCCAGAGGAACTTATCAGCGTTCTTTCCGTCTTTTTCAGAATAGCCGGCCACATCCACCTTGCCGCTCTTGAGGGCAGCCAGCATGCCGTCCACACTCATCTCTTCAAACTCCACCTTCAGTCCCAGACGCTTGCCGACTTCCTTTATAATCTCCACATCATAGCCAGTCAGATTATTGTCATCATCGTGATAAGACTGCGGAAACAGTGTCCCAGACGTCGCGACTTTCAGGGTTTTAGACTGTTCAATTCGATCCCATGAACCATTTGAACTGCTGGACTGCTTAGCAGAGCAGGCTCCCAAAAGAAGAGTTAGGCCAGCCAGGGCCAAACAGGCAGAAAAAAGCTTTTTCATATGTTCACCATCCGTGTTTATTTTGAAATGATATTAAAAAGTAAGAAAATATCATTTCCCTACTTTTTATCATACTAAATTGGTGACGCTTTCGCAATCAATCTGTTTGTGATTTACCGCTCAAACTTTCCCGCCTCTTCAAAAAGCTGGGCTACATATAAGAGCAAGTCCTCCCGGCCCTTGGCCGCCGTCAGCTGCACTCCCAGCGGCAGGCCCTCCGCTGTCCGATGCAGGGGCAGACTGATGGAGGGCTGGCCAGTCAGATTGGCCTGCTGGGTAAAGGGAGTCCAGGCCAGACTTTCCTCAAACATCTGCCAGATTAGCTCCTGCTGCTCCGACTGGGAATAGTCAGCTATATGTCTCAGCTGCTCCTGCAGGGCTGCTGACAGAGGAAATTGGTCCTGCTTGGGTGCTGCTTCTGCAGTTGCAGGTGTCAGGTAGAGGTCGTAGGTCTCATGAAAGACTGCCATCTGAGCTGAATACTGATCCCAGTCCTGCAGGATTTTCGTGAAATCCTTGGCCAAAATCTTCTGACCAGACTGATAAAGGACCCAGCTCATCAGCTCCATATCTTCCAAGCGCATCGAGCGGCCCAGACTGGCTTCAATGCCATCAAACATAGCGGCTGTTTCCACGCTGTTCATGAGATAATAGGACTTCATGGCCTCAATGCCATCCAGAGGCTCCTGCGCCAGATCTGTCACTTCATGTCCAAGCTCCGCCAGAAAGACTGCGGCCTTGTGAACGGCTGCCTGAGCAGTCTGGGAAACAGAACTGCCAATCGGCGAACGGCTGCTGAAGGCAATCCGCAAAGGCTGCTCCGCCCTAAAGTCAAACAGGCTTTCCCTGCTGAGCAGAGGCAGGGGAAAGGGACTTTCCATCTGACAGGTCTGCAAATGATAGAGGAGGCGTCGGGTATCACGGACTGACTTGGTCAGGGCAAAATTCACTGCTGCCCCCTGCCAGCCTCTATAGGAGCCGGGTCCGACAGGTATTCGGCCGCGGCTGGGCTTGAGACCAATCAGGCCGTTAAAGCTGGCCGGAATCCGAATCGAGCCGCCGCCGTCACTGGCTGCAGCCAAGGGAACCATGCCCGACGCTGCTGCGGCGGCTGCTCCGCCGCTGGATCCGCCGGCATTGCGGGTCAAATCCTGCGGCAGGGAGACCGGACCATGAAAACGGCTGTCGCTGATATTCTTAAAGCCAAATTCAGGCGTATTGGTCCGGCCCAGAATGATAAAGCCCAGCCTCTCTAAAGCCGCCACATAATGATCTGTCTGCTGGGGACGATAGCCAGCAAAGAGAGCCGAACCCGCCGTGGAAACAGCGCCGGCCTGTTCCTGCCCCAGATCCTTGAGAAGGAGGGGCACACCGGCAAAGGGCTGAACATCGAAGCAGCCCTCTTGCGCCAGCTGTCTGGCTTCCTCATACTGCTTGTAAACCACAGCATTGAGCGACGGATTGAGCCGCTCAATCTTTGCTATCGCTTCTTCTACCAGCTCCAAAGGCGATACTGCTTTTTGTCTGACTGCCTGCGCCATGGCGGTGGCATCTGTCCAAGTCATGTGTTTCTCCTTAAACTCATGGTTAAAGTATATCCAACGATTTTCTAGCAAATTTATTGCAATTTTAATGAAAAGAATTGTTTCTATCTTTATGAAACTAAATATACTGCTTTAAATAAACCGGAGTTGCTATTTCTTGTTTGTAAACTTTGACAATATCTTTGGTAAATAAGCCCAATAACTCTAGACTATCAGAAGAGTTTATCTCAAATGTTGAGAAGTTAGAACAATCAAGGAAATGATGGAGTTCTCTGTAATTCTTAATATAAGTATATCCTTGCGGGGGATGAAATGTTGGAGATAATTGCTTAGCTTGTTCTAACAATACTGGTTTATCAAGAAGAGATAGAGAATGAATGGATGAAAAATACTTAGCGCCCTCATTCAAGTGTTGCTCTAAATTTGAGCAGCTGCTACTTTTCAGTCTCCTCTTGTCCAAGAAATCTTGAATATTATTACGTTTCCCTAAAACCATTTTCCCAACAATCATCTTAGCAGGTGCAGATAAGTATAAATAAGCAATTGTTTCTTCATCAGGTATCCTAGCACGATATTCGAAATGCTTTTTTCCGGTCAATAGAGCTCGAAAAAATTCTGGTTTAAAGCTAAGGATAATTTCATTCATCTAAAATTTTCTCCTTCGCAAGACTTTTGTTTGAACTTTTACCATCTCATCTCTCCATCAAATAATCATACATCTCCTGCACGGTGCCCAGCGCCATCAGCTCCTGCTCCTTGACGGTGCGTTTAAGATCTTGGAAAATGAGACTGCTGTCAATTTCTTTCTTTTCTGCCCCTTTATTAACCGTCATGACGCCGTCTTTAATGGTCACAAAGCCCAGCTCTTCAAAGATTTGAATCATCTTCACAAGGAGAATCGGATCAAGCTTCAGATAAGACGCCAGCTCCTTGAGCTTGTAGCGGATGTCAAACTCCGGGAACTGGTAAATCGTCTTGTAGAGACGGGCAAACTGCTCCCTGCTGCCATAGCCGGTCAGATAGTAGGGCCGGGCAATGTCATTTTTGAAATAAATCGCCTCAAACTCATGGGACTGCAGAATAGCTTTCAGCTCCTGCAAATCATCAGGAAGGTCATAAATCAGTACAGCTCTGCTATTGTCCAAATCCGGCAAAGGCTGGGTGAAACGCAGCTGGGGAACCCCATCAGGCAGCGAGGCATTTTTTCCGCGGACATTAAAGAGCTGAACGCCGTCCACACGCGCATCCACCAGCATGAGCTGCAGACTGGTCTGGCCGTTCCACCTATTGACAGAAAGGCTGACCGCCAGCTCCAGCTGCTTAGCCTGGGCAAATTCGGCCGCCAGCGCCCCTTGACCAAAGGCCACTACCTCAAAGGCCGCATCCTGCTGCGAGACCTTCAGTTTGAGGTGGCTGTTGGCTGCCCCCATGGTCCGAGCCTGCTCCACCTTGAAATCCTTGAGATAAAAGAGCGGTTTTTTATGATCCATGCCAAAGGGCGCTAGCTTTTCAAAACTCTTGAGCGTATCCAGCGTCAGCTCTGGCAGCTGCAGCTCCTCATCTAAAAAGAGCTCATTTTTGCTGGAAAGATCCAAATCGTTATCGACAATGTAAGCCGTCAGAATAGCTGACAGCTCCGTCAGCTTGTCTGCTTCCAGCGTCATACCAGCCGCCCCAGCATGGCCGCCAAAGGCCACGAAAAGATCGCGGTGACTGTCCAGCGCCTCAAAAATATTGACCGCTTCAATACTGCGGGCGCTGCCCTTGGCAATGCCCTTTTCAATGTTCAGAACAATGACCGGCTGGTGCAGCTCTTCCAGCAGCCGGCCGGCCACAATCCCCAAGACACCGGGATTCCAGCCTTCCTTGGCCAGCACCTGCACCGGCCGCTCTGCATGCAGCATGGTTTTGGCTTCCTCATAGATGCTTTGGACGATTTCCTTGCGCTCTTCATTCTTCTGATTGATCATGAGGGCGATACGGTGGGCTTCCTCGTCATCAAAACCGGTCAAGAGCTCGACTGCTGGATTGGGATCATCCAAGCGCCCCAGAGCATTGAGCCGGGGGGCAATCTGAAAGCCGACTGTTTCCTCGTCCAGCTCCTCTGTCTGGAGCCCCGCAATCTTAAAGAGCTCCTGCAGGCCGATGCGCTGGCTGTTTTTGAGGACAGAGAGGCCGTATTTGACCAAGATGCGATTTTCTCCTGTCAGACTGACCATATCGGCAATGGTGCCAATGGCAACGAGATCTAGGAGCTCAACCTGAACTTCTTCCAAAAGAGCCGTTGCCAGCTTAAAAGCCACCCCGCAGCCGGCCAGCTGCTTGAAAGGATAATCCGCTCCGCTGTGCTCTGGATGGATGATAGCATAAGCATCCGGCAGGATCTCGGGCATGGAGTGATGGTCCGTCACGATGACATCCACACCCAGCGATTGGGCCAGCTCAATAGCTTCTACTCCCGCCACGCCATTATCCACTGTGATGATAAGGGAGATGCCCTGATTTTCGATAAAATACTTGTAAACACTGCTGTTGGGGCCATAGCCGTCTGTAAAGCGATTGGGCAGATAGACCTGACATTCAGCTCCCAGCTGCTCCAGAGCCTCCTTGACTATCGAAGCCGAAGTCATGCCATCCGCATCATAGTCGCCGTAAATCAAAATCTGCTCATAATTCTCAATCGCTGAGCGAATGCGGGCCACGGCCCTGTCCATATCGTGCAGGTCATAAGGGTCATGCAGCTGATCCAAAGACGGCTCCAGAAAATCCTGCAGTTCCTCCTCCGTCTGAATCCCTCTCTGGTAGAGAAGACTGGCCGCCGCAGGCTCCAGACCGGCTTTCTTAGCCTTTTTTAAAAACGCTTCATCCGTAAAATGTGTGGCAAACTGCCAGTCATACTTTGAACTAATCATCAATCAGACACTTTTCCCTTTCGTCTTGTCTGTTTATTATAACATGAAAAAGACGGCTAGGCAGAGCTAAAATTTGAATTTTTCGCTCTCTCTTCTATTCCTTTCCAGAATCAAATCAAAAACAAAGCCGGGACACCATTGCCCCAGCCGCCAAAACTTCTTCTCATCCAGCCTCCCTCCCTTACTCATCCAGATAGAGCCCCTTGGAAACGCTTTGGTCAATGATTTCTTAAGCCAGTTCCCAAAGTTCTCCAGATAGGTCTTTGATAAAGGATTTTTTAGCGAGCACCTGAGATTTGGTCAATCTGTGAGGATTGTCATCCGGCTCGGCCACTTCCAAATGGCTGAGCAGAGGCACCAAGGCATCCACTGCCCGAGCATATCTGGCCTCGGCGCTGCTGCCAGTCTCAAACTCCTGCCAAAGATCCAGAAAATGCCGCTTTTGGTCAGCAGGAAGCTTGCCCAGACTGACTCCCAGAGAAGCCAGCTCCCGGCTATAGGAGTCTGCCTTGCCTTCTTCGTCAAAGACAAAGGTGTCGCCGGCATAAATCTCCCCCAAATCATGGATGAGCAGCATGGTCGTGACCCTCTCCAAGATCAAGCTCTCAGGTACATACTCCTGCAACACCATCGCTAGAAGGGCACACTGCCAGCTATGCTCTGCCGAATTCTCAAAACGGTAGGCATCCAAGGTCCGATTGGTCCTATGAGTGGCTTTGAGCTTTTCCAGCTCATTGGCAAAATCCAACTGCTGCTGCAAACGTTCAAGCATGAGAGACTCCTCGAAACTTTCTATGTTCAATCTGACGGTACAAAAGGCAGGAAAGGGAGAATTGCCTACTCTTTTAAAGCTCCTGTATGATCAGAGCTTCGGTTTGCTCCGGCAGTCGGGGAACTTGTTTGTGACTGTGGATAGGGCAAGCCTATCTTGACTGCAGCTGTCATTTCCTAGCGGCAGCTTTTTCTGCCAGCTCCCAACCATGCTCTAGGCATTTCGCTGTTTAGAGTTTTGAGTATGAATCAGCAGAAAAGGCATTGAGCGGAAGCAGCCACAAGCTATGAGAAGCTATCCCCTGAAGAGCTGTTATTTAAGCAATTCCTGCACAGGATCAAAGATGATGCGCTCGATGTCGGATAGGTAGATGGACAGCTGCTGCTGCTTGTTAAAGAATTCCGACAGGAGGGCATTGTCCTGAATTTTTTGACCGAAGGAAGTCAGCTTGTCCTGCACTTCCTTGCTGGGCACTTGGCCGCTCTGGGCCAGCTGCTGCAGTTCATGCTGAAAGGCCAGATAATCATCAAAAATCGCCTTGGCTTCACTGTCTGCATCCACTTCTTTCTTGCTGTCGACAACCGCCTGGTATTCGGGCAGGTCGCGCAGGCTGCGGCTGAGTTCATTAGCTAAATCATAAATGTTGGACATCAATTTTCTCCATTCTATTCATCTAAAAATACCTGATAGTCAGTATTTTCTCTTACTATTTTAGCAGATTTTTCCAAATCTTCACGATTTTTAAAGGTGATTTGCAAAATTCCGTTGATATCTTCACGGTTTTCCTCGTTAATGCGGATATTGACCACTGAGGTCCCCCGCAGCAATTCCAGAATGCCCAAGATTGCATCTTCTTCGTCAGGAACATTGATAAAAATGTCATAAAAACTGTCTACACCGGCCCGTTTATGAATTTCCATCTGTTTGCGGACACGGCGGCCCTCTTCAAAGAAATTCCAAATTCTATCCTGATCTTTGCTCCTGAGAGCGTCTGCTACCCTGTCCAGATGCTCCTTGAAATCTTCAAGCCGCTCTAAGATTGGCTCAGGATTCGTCAGCAGGATAGAGGTCCACATACCTGGCTCGCTCTCTGCAATCCGGGTCATATCCCGAAAACCGCCGGCCGCAAAGGACTGGGTCAGTGCATGCTCCTGGCTGTAGGCGGCTGCCTGCTCCATCAGACTGGAAGCCAAGATGTGAGGAAAATGGCTGACCTGACTGGTGACTCGGTCATGCTCCGCTGCATCGATCTCAATAAAGCGGGCGTGAAGACCAGACAGGAGATCCTGCAGTTCTTCCGTCGTGCCAGGCTTGGTCAGGCTGGACGGTGTAAAGATATAATAGGCATTCTCAAAGATATTGACATCAGCTGAAGCCGCACCTGTCTTATGGCTGCCGGCCATAGGGTGGGCACCGACAAATCGAACCGGCCTGGCCTGCAGGAAGTCTTCCGCCGCAGCGACAATCTCCGCCTTGGTGGATCCGGCATCAGAAATAAGGACATTTTCCTTCAAATCCAGACCGGCCAGCTCCCTGATAAAGTCAATGGTCTGCTGGATGGGGACAGCCAGAATAATGACATCTGCCAAAGGGGCCCAGGCCGCAAAATCAGCCGTCGCTCTATCCACCATCCCCCTCTCCAGAGCAATCCTGCGTGACTCCTCACTGCGATTATAGCCCAGAATTTCTACTTCTGGATGGTCACGCCGGATGCCCAGAGCCAGTGAGGCGCCAATCAGCCCCAATCCTGCAATATAGACCCTTTTTTTCTCCATGCTTGCTCCTTGCTCATCAGCTCTAAAATCCCTTGGCGTAAGCCCGGTGCTGGGCCACTGCTGCCTGCAGTTCCTCTAAATTGTCAGAGGAGAATTTTTCCAGCACTTCTGCCGCCAGAACCGTCGCCACAACGCTTTCCATCACGACAGCCGCAGCCGGCAGAGCCGTTGGATCGCTCCGCTCCACCGTTGCCTTGTAAGGCTCGTGGCTCACAATATCCACGCTCATCAGCGGCTTGTAAAGAGTCGGAATCGGCTTCATCACCCCGCGCACGACAATCGGTTCACCATTGGTCATCCCGCCTTCAAAGCCGCCCAGATTATTTGTCCGGCGGGTAAAGCCGTCAGCTTCAGACCAGAGGATTTCATCCATGACCTGACTGCCTTTGAGCCGGCCCGCTTCAAAACCGACACCGAATTCAACCCCTTTGAAAGCATTGATGGACACCACCCCCTGAGCGATTTTGGCATCCAGTTTTCTGTCCCAATGGACAAAAGAGCCCAGGCCTGCCGGCACACCGCCGACAATGGTCTCAATGATACCGCCGATTGTATCGCCGTCCTTCTTGATTTGGTCAATATAAGCCTTGATGTCCTGCTCTTTTTCAGGATTGACAATGGAAACTTCCGACCGGCCGGCCCTCTCCTTGATTTGGGACACTGTCAGATTTTCAGGTACGTCAATGTCAATGCCGCCAAAGGTGACAATATGACTGGCCACTTCGACGCCGATTTCTTCCAGCAGCCGTTTCGCAACAGCCCCCACTGCCACCCGCATCGTTGTTTCGCGGGCAGAGGACCGCTCCAGAGAATTGCGCAGATCGCTAAAGCGGTACTTGATGCCGCCGACCAAATCCGCATGGCCGGGCCGCGGCTTGGTAATCTTACGCAGGCCTTTTTTCTTCTCCTCCACATCAGCCGCATTCATGATGTCCAGCCATTTCTGATGATCCAGATTGGTGACATGGAGAGTAATGGGGCCGCCCATGGTCAGACCATGGCGCACACCAGAGGTAATCTCTACCTGATCGCTCTCAATCTTCATGCGGGCACCGCGGCCGTAGCCGCCCTGCCGGCGTTTCAGCTCTGCATTGATGTAGTCTGCTGTCAGAGGCAGGCCTGCCGGCACACCTTCAATAATGGCGGTCAGACGCGGTCCGTGTGACTCGCCGGCCGTTAAATATCTCATAATCATTTCCTATCTATCCATTTGCAAATCAGCGGCAGCGCTGACTGTCCGCCTCATACTCTTTGAAAATCCAAGGCGGCATTTCCTTACGTAGGTTTTGAGCTGTCTTCAATCTCTTTGACGAAGACAGCTGACACAAACTGCTCTTGCTTTGTCTGCAACCGGCAGTGGAGGCTGAGACAAAAGTCCTTCAGTCTCGCTTTGTTTTGGAAAAAAACTCTTGACGCGGTAGCTGATTGCTCAAAAGCTCCAGTG
>NZ_QFAY01000028.1 GCF_017884005.1 Streptococcus panodentis | reverse complement strand
GCCACCCGCTGGCGCTGGCCGCCGGACAGGTCCGCCGGCTTGCGGCTGAGAAATTCCTTGAGACCCAGGATTTCCGCCGCCTCGCTGACCCGTCTGTCAATGTCCTCCTTGCTGTACTTGCGCAGCTTGAGACCGAAGGCCATATTGTCATAGACGGTCATGTGAGGATAGAGGGCGTAGTTCTGGAAGACCATGGCGATGTCCCGGTCCTTGGGCGCCACATCATTGACCACTTTGCCGTCGATGGAGGCCGTCCCCTCAGTGATGTCCTCCAGCCCCGCAATCATGCGCAGGGTGGTCGACTTGCCGCAGCCGGAAGGGCCGACAAAGACGATAAACTCCTTGTCCTTAATATCCAGATTGAAATCCTCCACCGAGTAGTGTTCGCTGTTGGGATATTTTTTGTAAATGTTTTTCAGATTGAGTTCGACCATACTTCTTTCTCCTTATGTGTGTTATAGTCATTTGCTTTATTTTTTATTACTTTGTTAGCTCGGCTTGCTCTAACAGCCCGAGGGGGTGAGGGCGGCACAGACTCATCCGCTTGACGCCAGTACTGTCAGAGGCTGAAACAAAAGGGTTTCAGTCTCGCTTTCTTCTGCAAAAACTCTTAAGGCGGCAGCGGACTGCTGAAATCGTCCAGCGGACTGTTTCAGCTTGCAGATCAAGCATCCCTTAAGATGTGTCTGCATCGTTCGTCTTTCAGACTCCGAAAAGCTCCGAAGCCGGGAACTCCGCTCCCCTCGTCTGCACCTCTTTCTCCGATTATAGCACCGGTCAGGCCTTTTTGCACTGACCCTTCTATATCTTTTTTTCTACTTTTTTTAGCATTGCCGCCCCGGCGGTCCATCCAGCTGAGACAGAAGCTGCTAATCCATCTGCCTGCGATAAGCTTTAGGCGACTTGCCGCAGAGTTTGCGGAAAACCTTATAGAAATAGCCAACATTGCTGTAACCGACCGCATAGCAAACATCTTCAATACTGTCATTCGTTGACAAAAGCAGCTGCTGGGCAGCCTTGATTCTCTGTTTGTTCAGGAGCTCAGCAAAGGTGGAATTGGTTTCTCGCTTGATTAACTGGCCTAGATAGACCGAATTGATATAGAGCTCTTGACTGATGTCTTTCAAGGACAGTTCCTTTTGATAGTCTCGGCCAATCACTTCCAGAACGCTAGCTACATTTTCATTCATGCGGTATTGATCAAACAAACCGGACAGCTGCAGCTTGATATAGACCAACAGACTGTCAAAGCTGTTCATTCCATCAATTTCTCTGATAATGGCTGTGATGTCTTCCGGCTTCAAATGCTCAAAAAGATGATAAACATCCATGATGAACTGGATAAAGAGCTGCTTGGTGATAGAGACTTTAGGCGTACTCCGCAGGACGATGTCTTCCAACAAATCCAACTCTTCCAAAATCTGTGCGATATTGCCCTGAATAATCACCCGATAGACCGGCTCATAATAGCTGAAAAGCGGATCTGTCTCCTGCAGGCTGACTGTGCCGTAGAAGAGACTTTTTTCCAGATTGACCTTAAAAGACTGCAGCTGCTTCTTGTAGGGGGCAGCAAATTCCTCCTGGTAAACAGCCCCTCCCCTCTGACTGGAAAGGAAGAGATAAAGCGTTCGGTCCAAGACACGATAGGGAGCAGAGGAGAAACCCTTGGGAACAACATCCGCCCCCAGCCAAAGCCTTTCCTTTCCCTCCAGCAAACTGGCAATGTCCTCCTCCTCGCTTTCATCCTGAAAAACTCTTTCCAGCTGCTGATCGGAAGACTGCTCAAAGTTCTTGGACAGCTTTTCCAACAGGGCCGCCAGTTCCAGCTTATTGACAGGCTTAACCAGATAGTCCGCCACCTGCAGATTGAGGGCTGTTTTGACATAGTCAAACTCCTGATAACCCGACAGAATGATAAAAGCTGCCCGAGGCAGAGAAGCCTTCATCTGAGCAATCATCTCCAGACCGTTCATCCCCGGCATGTTGACATCTGTAATGACCAAGTCAACGCTGTGGTTTTTGATGTATTCCAGAGCCGCTTCCGCATCATTGGCTGTCTGCACAACCTCCATCTTCCACTTTTCAAAGGGAATCAGTACCTTAAGCCCTTCTGTAATCATATACTCATCATCAACTAATAATACCTTGTACATCCTGTCCTTTCTCTATTCATCCTGTATTTCTATCCTATAACGGACTCCTTGATTTTCCTGTGACTCGATCTGAATATGATAACGGTCGCCGAAAAAGAGCAAGAGGCGTTCGTGAACATTTATGATTCCGATTGATTTTCTGCTCTCTCTTTTTTCAGAATCATCCTGCTGGCGGCTCGCTAGCATCTGCCGAATCTGAGCCAGCTTTTCAGCTGTCATGCCGCGCCCATTGTCCTCAATCAGCAGCTGGACAGCACCGTCTTTCTTCAGCGCTTTGACACTGATTACATTATCCTGACGGCGGTAGTCAATGCCATGGGCAAAATAGTTTTCCACCAAGGGCTGCAGGCTGAACTTAGGCAGCTGCAGGCCTTCCAGCCCCTGATCCATCTTAAAGCCATAAGCAACCGACTTAGGATGGCGGACCATGCAGAGATAACTGTATTTACGGCAGAATTCCAGCTCTTTTTCCAGTGTTGTCTGCATCTCATCTGAGATATTATTCCTCAGCAAACTGCTGAATTCATAAATAATATCAGCCAATTCTTCCTGACTCTGCATAACTGCATACATGCGGATAAATTCCAAGGTATTGTACATGAAATGGGGATTGATCTGAGCCTGCAGAGCCCGCATATTGGCATCCTTCTGGCTGAGCTCCAGGCGATAAATATCCCGGATGTTCTTGTCCAGACTGTCCAGCATCGTATTGGTATTGGCTGCAATCAGGAGCAGCTCCTGCTCTTTGGTTGCTGTAGCAATCCGCTTCTCGTTTTCCCCTTGTGCAATAGCCTGAATCGTCTCTACAATATCGGCGACCTGCCTTTGGTAATTTAAAAAAATCCTCTGCAAAATCAGGTAAAGAAGCAGGACTAAAATGAGACCGGAGATAATAATCAGACTGGTGCTGGAAATCGCGCTGTCCATCAGATAGGAAGCTGGGAGGGCGACCTGTATGACATAATTATAGACGGTCTCCTTCCTAATCCATCGAGCCTCTCTGACTGACTGCCCATCACCAAAATGCAGCATTTCTTTCCCATAAGGCGACCAAAGTCTGACGGCCAAAGGCAGCTTTCCCCGGACATTGTCCAATACATTGGCAAAAATAGCTTCGTCAACGGTCACATAGACCGTCCCGATGTTCTGATCGGCAGTCTTATCATAAACAGCGACAGGAAAGGCAGTGGCAGCCGGCTTGTAATCTTCTGCAGGCAGCTGTTTGCCGCCTCTGGCATCTCTCGTCGAAACAAAGACTGTTTTATAATCATTGAGGGCAATGTCAATCCCTTTGATAAAATCATTTTCAACATAAATATCATTGATATTCTGATGCAGAGACACCTGAACATAATCCGGCACGCTGTCTGACAGGCGCCAGCTGGCATAGTCTGCCGGACTGAGAGCAAAATATTTATAGACTCCCTCCAGCTTGGCCTGATTCTCAACCAAACTTTGGGCCAGCTGATTGGAACGGCGGTTGTAATAGTCCACCTCATCAGCCAGCCGGCTGGCTGCCCGCTGGGAAATGCGCTCTGCTTCCTGATTTTTTCCCTGCCATTCCGCATAAGAAAGAATCAGCCCTAAACAGCCGATAATCACAACCATAATGATGGCATAAGACTTTAATAAAGAATGCAACCAGAATTTTTTCATTTTTCTTTTGCTACCAATTTAGACTGAACTGTTTGATATACCGGCTCCAGAATATCACTGGCAAAAAAATGCCAAAGACCGACAAATACAAAAAAGAGCAGGGCCGGCATATAATAGCCGGCAAGCAGCAGCAAAGCTGTGCCCAGCGATAATTTCAGCATAGCCGAAATAGTGAGAAAAATACCAATCAGGGACAGTTTGATTCGATTTTTATACGACAGCTCAAAATAGACCTGCAGCTTCAGATAGACCGCATAGGCCAAGGGCGCAGCCAGCAGAAAAAGCAGATTCAGAATCGTCAGCAGGAGATAAAAAATGCTTTGCCGAGGCAGCTGCACCAGCAGATAAATACCGTAAAGCAGCAGGCTTTCTGCTAAGAAAAAGCTGTAAAAAACCTGATTGGCACTGATAAAATTTTCTTTAAACAAGGACCAGGCTTCCCGCCAGTGATACTCCTTATAATCATAACGATACTGCTGAAAGAGCGTCATTAAGACTGTCCCGGCCGGAGCCAGACCTAAAATCAGACCGCCGCATAAAGCCAGCAGCCAAAAAACAGCCGAAGCCATCATGGCCATATAGAGCCGTTGAAATAGTATTTCAATCAGTTTGCCCATCTTTCACTCCTTTTTCTTTACAAAACAATCTAACATATTAAACGATTATATCATATTTTAATCGTTTTCAAAAATTTTTCAGAACCTTATGCCCGCATGTCAGCTTCATGATTAGGCCTGATATTGATTTTCGAAGAGTATGAAATCCCCCTCAGTTCAGCTGAGGAGGATTCCAGTTCTGCTTATTTCTTAGCCGCAAGGAATTCATCATATTGTTTTTGCATTTCCTGCAGCACTTTATCATAAGCGCCTTCTGATTTCAGTTTTTCCATCATTTTAGGAATTTCAACATCAGGATCAACCGTACCAGTATTGATAGCTGTGTCGTATTCTTTCATCGTATTTGTAACGCTGGATACTTCTGCTTTGACAGGATCTACGTTAAAGTTAAAGCCAAGAGCCGGTGATTCCGGTGCTTCTGCAAGAACTTTCTTAGAATCTTCAATCTGCTGATCGGTTACATTTTCATTGATATAAAGAATCCAGTTGTTGCCAGTGTTCCAGCCGGACATGTGGGTATTGCCGTTATAGCCTTTCAGAGTACGGACCCGATTTTCCTTGCCTTCAACTTTTTCCCAGTTTTCACCTTCTGGACCATAGACAAGGCCGTTCAGCAGTTCGGGGTTGGTGTTGAGCAGGGTCAGCAGCTCCATTGACTTTTCTTTGTTTTTAGAATTATTGGAAATAACAAAGTTGGCTACTTGAGTGGTCTGACTCTTCTTGTAATTTTTAGTCAGCTGACTGATTTCAATGGTGCGGTTGGCAACACGTGAAAGCAAGCTATTGCCATAGTCAGCAGGCCCTACAGTTTCTTCACGGACCAGCCAGGTATCCTCAGACAGCTGATAGGCTGTGTCACTGGTTGCGACATCTTTTGGAATATAGCCTGCATCATAATATTTATGGATGGTTCTTAAGCTTTCCAAGAAACGCGGCACCTCGTAACGGTTGACAATCTTAGTCGTATCGCCTTCAAGGTCAATCACAAACGGAAGGCCGTTGGTCACAGGATAGTCAAAATTGTCAGAAGGAATAAAGTTCTTGCCAATGGCAAATGGCACAACCTTCGGATCTTTTTCTTTGGCAGTTTTCAAAACCGGTTCCAAATCCTGATAAGAGTGAATGTTTGAAATATCACTGATGCCATATTTTTCAAGGAGCGGACCGTTAAAGGCAAAGTTTTGAGAAGAAGTCACATTGGCATTGACCGGCACAGCATAAATCTTGCCGTTGACAGTATTTCCTTTGATATAGGCAGGATCAAGGGAATCGTAAAGTTCCTTTCCTTCCTTCTTATAAAGGTCTGTCAAATCAGCATAGGCGCCTTTTTGAGCATTGATGACATAGTTTTGCGCATAGGCAATGTCATAGTTTTCACCTGATGAAGTAATGACATTCATCTTTTGCTCGTAATCCCCCCAGCCGATGTATTCGATGTCAAGCTTGGCATCGATTTTATCACCGATAATCTTGTTGGCATTTTCCAGCAATGTGTCAAGATTGTCTGGTTTATCACCAATTTGATACATCTTGATCACAGTTTTGCCGTCATCTGTCTTGGAAGACTTTTGGTTGTCTCCTGTAAGGCTGCCGCAGCCCGCAAGAGCCGCTGACAGGGCCAATAGACTGGCAGAAGCTAAAGCATATTTTTTCCAATTTTTCATAGGAAGATCTCCTTTTAAATGATTTACATGATATGATAAAGGGCAGCAGTCAAAACTGCTTTCGGTCTCTCACTCTTTCACGCCGCCAATGGTCAGTCCCTTGACAAAGTAGCGCTGGAAGAACGGATAGACACAGGCAATGGGCAGGGTCGCAATCACGACCATAGCCATGCGGCCTGACTCTTTGGGCAATGAGCCTGTCAGACCGGCCAGCTGGACACTGGCTCCGGCACTCTTGGAGAGATAATCCATATTTTGCTGGATTTTCATCAGAAGATACTGAAGGGGAACCAGATTGTCACTGCGGATATAAAGCAAGGCATTGAACCAGTCATTCCAGTAGGCAAGGGCCGTAAAGAGAGTAATGGTGGCAATGCCCGGCAAGGACAGGGGCAAGCAGATTTGGAAAAAAATCCGCGTCTCACTGGCTCCGTCAATCTTAGCCGACTCAATAATGGCTTCCGGAATGGTCCGCTTGAAAAAGGTCCGCATCAAAATGATATTAAAGGGACTGAGGAGCAAAGGAAGAATCAGAGCCAATACCGTATCGCCCAGACCCAAAAGATTGGTCATGACAATATAAGTCGGAATCATCCCGGCCTGAAAGAGCATGCTGGCCATGGCAAATAGGGTAAAGAAGCGTCTGTATTTGAAGCTTCTGCGGGAGATGGCATAGGCATAAGTCGTTGTGAAAAAGACATTGAGGGTGGTTCCGACGGCTGTGATAAAGACCGTTATAAAGAGAGACTGTAAGAGTTTGTCTTTCAGCGACAATAGAAATTCATAGCCTGCAAAGCTGAACTGGGAAGGCCAAAAAGCAAAGCCATTGTGGATCAAGCTGCTTTCATCTGTCAGAGAAATAATTATAACAAAGAAGAAAGGCAGGATACAGGAAAGCGAGAACATCGCAATCAGTATGTTAAAGAAGAAATCGGCTTTCTTATTGAAGGAGTGAATCCCCACATTATCAACTTTTTCCTTGTGAATTTTCTTTGATTTCATGCGTTCCTCCTTCCTAGAACAGAGCGGATTCTTTATCGATTCTGCGGACAATCAGGTTGCTGACGATTACAAGAATACAGCCGACAATGGACTGGTACAGGCCGGCCGCTGATGCCATCCCGATGTCGCCGGTCCCTGTAAGACCTCGGTAAACATAGGTATCCAAAACATTGGTCACACTGTAGAGAGAGCCTGAATCATGCGGCACTGTAAAGAAGAGCCCAAAATCTGCCCGGAAGATATTTCCGACAGCCAGAATCGTCAGGACAGTGATGAGAGAGGCGAGAGACGGCAGGGTGATATTGCGAATCCGCTGCCACTTCGTCGCACCGTCAACTGTCGCGGCTTCATAATAGGTCGGATCAATTCCCATGATGCTGGCATAATAGAGAATGCTGCTGTAACCCAGACCTTTCCAAATCCCGATAAAAAGAATAAAGGCCGGCCAGAAGGAAAGAACGGTATAAAAGTTAATATTAGGATTCTGCAGCAGATGATTCAGCAGCCCCTTTCCTGGGTTTAGGAAAGCATCAACAAAGAAGCTGATGATGACCCATGAGAGGAAATAGGGAAAAAGCATGGTCGTCTGGTAGATTTTGACCATCTTCTTGGAGCGAAGCTCACTGAAGATGATGGCAATCCCGACCGAAAAAATCAGCCCCAGAATGATGAAGCCGCCATTGTAAAGAATGGTATTTCTCGTAATGGTGAAAGCATCCTTGGAATTAAAAAGGAACTTGAAATTATCCAGCCCGACCCACTTGCTGGTCATCACACTGTGGATAAAGCCTTCGCTGCTCAGTTTGAAATTTTTAAACGCTACCACATTGCCCAAAACCGGTATGTAGAAAAACAGGATAAACCATATCACACCGGGCAGAACCATGAGGAAAAAGATGATATTATCTTTTAAAGTTTTTATGAATTTGTGCATTCAGATCTCCCTTTCTTTTTTTGTAATGGTACCGGTTTCACACTTTTATTATAAGCCTTTTTCTGTCGGTGATTAAACTCCTAATTATAGAAAAAATTCTACAAATTATTTCATTATCATCTTTTCCTTTGCATTTAGTAATGAGTCTGTCCCACTCTCAGCCTATCGCTTAATATACAGGACGATAGGGCAGCGAGCTGCTCAAAAGCTCCAGTGGAGGTTTTGAGGTGGCAGATAAAGCTTCCGCTAGGAAGTGTCAAAAGCTCCAGTGGAGGTTTTGAGGCGGCAGATAAAGCTTCCGCTAGGAAGTCTCAAAAGCAGGGCAAGGCGGTGCCTGACGCGGTTTGAAGAGATTGTCGGAGACAAAAAAAGCTGATAAACAAGGGCTGCCCCTGCTTATCAGCTTTTCTTATCTCTCAATAAACTCCGACTGCAGGACAAGCGTCCGTCTTTCATCGGAAATAGCCTGACGGAAACACTCGCGTCCCAAATCATAGGACTTGTGGTCAATGGTCGAAATGCCCAGCAGCTGGCTGGTCAGCTGGTTTTCCTGCCCGCATAGAAAAGGCAGGGGCTGCTGCTGATAATAACGGAAAATGCCCGCTGCTACATCGTCACCGTTGGCAAAAATACAGTCCAGATTGCGTTCTCTGGCTAATTTCTTGGCTGCCTCGTAGCCATCCTCCTCTGTCGCAATGCCTTCTAAAACCGTGACAGGCACAGCCTCTCCATAAACCTCTCTGTAGGCTGCCATGATACTGCGATAGGTAGGGCTCCTTTGGCCAGTCCGGGTAAAAAGCAAATCCTGCATTTCTTCTTCCTCAAAAGACAGGAGCATAATCTTGAAAGTATTGTCCTGACCGAGCAAAAATCGGTCAGAATCATTAACCAAGGTCGGTGCCTGACGGGTCAGATCATATTCAAAGCGGATTCCTTTATCTATTGTATCACAATACCAGTGAGTCAGATCATAATAAGAGAGACTGACTTCTGGGAAGGCCCGGCGAATGCTCTTAAGCAGCAGCTGCACTGTCTGCTTGGGGATAATGTCCGTATGCAGCGGGTGAACCCTGCCCTCCTCCATCTCATAAATCAAGCCGCCGTTAAAGGCCACCTGCGGTCCAGTCAGGTCCAGCGCTTCTATCGCTTCCTTCATTTCCATGGGTGCCCGTGCAGATACCAGCGTGACAGGTATCTCTGAGGCCCGAACAGCCTGAGCATTATCCGCTGAAACCCGCCCCTGCGAATTGAGCAAGGTTCCGTCCATATCTGTAAAAATCCGCTTAATTGCCATCGTGTTGTCCTCTTTTCTTGACTTGGTTCGCTAGCTTGATTTCATTCTAATCTATGAAACGCGTTCCATGTCAAGAGGAAAATGGAATTTTTTTCAAAAATTTTGACAAAAAAGTCTAGCAGCCCTATAATAGACTGTAATCTGATATAGCCGTTTAGTTTATCTTTTATTGCCTCTTTATCTGCCACCTCAAAGGCGGTGGGGCAGACTCCCATGATGGCTGTGTCCTCACCCACAGAGGGATGAATCTTTTGGAAGATACCGTATAAGCCTCTTTGAGCAGCTCGCTGCTTATCATTTTCTTATTTCAAGACGATAGACTGAAAGACTGTATTTCCCGAAATCCACCAGCCAAACATAAAGGAGAAATGATGCCAATCCGAAAAGCCAATCCGGCAGATATACCCGTTTTAAGTCAGTTTTTGCAGCAGATCCTGCTGGTTCACCACCAGGCACGGCCCGATATTTTTAAGAGTCAGGGCAGCAAGTACAGCCCTCAGGAGCTGGAAAAGCTGCTGTCTCAGGAGAATACACCAATCTTTGTCTATGAAGATGAAAAAGGCCAGCTATTGGGGCATCTCTTTTGCACCATCAAAGAGCCGGACAGCCCAGTCCTCAATCCTATCAGGACCCTCTTTATCGAAGATCTCTGCGTGGATGAAAAAGCCCGCGGACAGAGGATTGGTGAACAGCTCTACGGTTTTGCGGAGGATTTTGCCCGCCAGATTGGCTGCCACAACCTGACCCTCAATGTCTGGAATGACAATGCCGGCGCCCTGCGTTTCTATGAACGCCAAGGCCTGCGGCCGCAGGAAACAGTGATGGAGAAACTCCTGTAAGCCGCTGCCGCCTAAGCTTATTAAAAGGCGGTGGGACAGACTCCCATGATGGCTGCGTCCTCACCCACAGAGGGATGTATCTTTGGGAAGATACTGTATAAGACTCCCATGATGACTGCGCCCTCACCCGCAGAGGGGAGTATCTTTGATAAGATACCGTATAAAAGTGTCCCAGCCTTTTAAACATTGATCAAGTTGTATAAATTGTTGAAGCGGTGGCAATGGTATGCCATTGGTTAGCTGTCGTTGCAGTGAACTCTCGGTCTTTATAGAAATCTGTAAATGGCAGCAGTTCCACTTCTAACTCTTCCAGCTGCTGGACCTGACCAGCCGCATACTGCAGCAGGCGTTCCTGCGCCCGCCGGATCCGCTGCAGGAGGCCGCCCAGGCGGATGTCCACCGTATCAAGACCGAAGACTTTATTTTCCTTGAGCCATTGCTGGCTAAAGAGATCAGCAAAGCGCTCTGTCTCTTGATAAATCTCTTCCAGATCTTCTCTGGCAATTTTTTCTAGGTCGGCTCTTCGATCTTCTTGATAGGCCGAGCGAATCATGCGGCCGATACCTGCTTTCAGGGCCAGCACTCGATTCAGCTGAGCCTGCGTTTCAAAAAGGTAGCGATAAGCCCCTGTTTTCGGAGCTATTTGAGCCAGATGCTGGGCGGATGCTGCAAAATGAAGCCGGTCCTGCTCCGGATGGATATGCGAATCCAAGAGCGGACAGAGAATATCTTGATAGAGCACATAGCGGTTCGGATTGATACCGCTGAGATTATCTGGCAGATCCGGCAGGAGATTAGCCAGATCCACCTGCATAAAGTCATCGAAGGCCACTTCGGTACTGATGAGGAAATGCTGGTTCAGCCGGTCTAAGCTATTCCGATAAGCCAGCTCAGCCCAGATTTGCAGAGCCGGCAGGATAGAAAATTGCGCTGTTTCTCCGCCGTTGTCGCCCCAGCCCGTCACGATGACTTCCTTGATGCCATTCTGGCGGCAGGATTTGTTGGCCTCAAGGGCAATGAGGCGGCTGAAGTGATTATGAGGCGTAAAGCCAATCCATTTCCAGGCGCCGCCGGCAAAAGCCAGATTATCGCTGATTCTGCGGTGGTTACGAAAGTTGCGGTCGTATTTTTCCTGACTGTCCTGATAGTAATCCCAGTATACCAGAGTCACATGGTCTTTTAAGCGCTCCAGATAAGCGCGGGTTTCTTGGGGAATTTCGATTTCCCGGTCGTATTGACCATCTGCTGACATGAGTTTGAAAAACATATCGCTCCACATTTGGCAATGAAAGCCATACTGATCTGCAATATCCAGCACCCGCTCCAAATGCTGGCACATGAGAATGCTCCGGTCAGCCATGCCATTCAAAATCAGGTAGCGGCCCAAGCCAACTAAGTGAGCTTCGTCCATGCCGATATTGACCTTACGGGTGCGGAGTTTGGCCAAGGTCTGAAACATGCCTTCAATCAGCTGGTAGACCTTTTCCTCGCCAATCAGCAGAATATCCTCCACATCACGGAGTTCCTGCACTTCCTTAACCCCCCATTTGACAAAGGCCGACAGGTGCGCCAAGGTCTGGATGCAGGGGACAAAGGTCATGTCAAAGCTCTCTGCATAGGCTTCAATTTCCTGTAATTCCGCTGCTGTATAGCGGCCCCTGAAATAGCCAAAATAAGGCTGATCCTCAATCTCATAGGTGTCTTCCATATAGAGCTCAAAGGTCGAGTAACCCATCAGCGCCAAGACCTCGATCAGGTCCTTGGCAGAGGCCAGATTTAAAACCGCATTGCGGGAGCAGTCGGCCATATAAGCCAGCTGATCATAGGCCGCTCTTTCTTCGATCGCTGCTGCATCTCCTTCCTTGAGCGCCGCAGCTAAAAGCGCCAAGCCGCGATAGAGCTGGTGGGGCTGCTGATAGGTCACTTGGTAGTGTCCAGCTCGGCCATTGACCGTAAGAGCCGGCTGAGCAGACTGGGAGACAGCAATTTCAATATCCCCCAGATGCAGGCGTTCCTCTAAGCGGGCAACTGCTTTTTTTTGTTTGGGTGTCAAGCCTGAAAATGCGGCCATTGTTCTTCCTCCTGCAGCCAGTTGACAAGGGCGCCGTAGAGATTGGCCTCTGCCTGATAAGTGCAGGCTGCAATCTTCGGTGCGAGTGTATATTCTTCGTAACGGTCGACATAGGCAGCGACAGCCTCTTGCACACCCTTGATAAAATCAGGGTTTTGGCTGATAGAGCCGCCTAGACTGATCCGGTCTGGATCAAAGAGATATTGGATATTGAGCAAGCCCTTGGCCAGCTGACGGTTCATTTCCCCAATAGCCGCTTGGCAGATTTCATCTCCTGCAGCGGCTGCTTGGTAGATTTTTCTGCCATCCCAGTCTGATGAGCCCGTGCTGGCTTGAACAGAGCGCACCAGGCTGCCGGTCGACGCTAAAAGAGACCAGTTGCCCAGACTTTCAGCTGGTTCTGACAGGAGCATATAGCCAAACTCGCCGCCCAGACCATGCCGGCCGCGGTGCAGCCGGCCATTGACAATCAAGGCTCCGCCAATCCCTGTGCCAATGACTGCACAGGCCGCATTTTCAAGTTCAGGATGGGCCAGCAGTTCGCTCAAACCGACACAGTTGGCGTCATTTTCCAGATGGACTGGCAGGCCATAAGCAGCCAGCTTTTCATACCAGGAAAAGCCATGAATGTAAGGCACCGCGCTGATACCGCCAATGATGCCCGTCCGGCGGTCGACCGCTCCGGGAACGCTCATGGCAAGCCCTTCATAGTCTCCGGCTGACAGACAGCTGTCCAGCCAAGTCAGCAGCTCCTCTAAACAAGCGGGAGTTGCTATTTCTCTTTTTTCCAGTATCTTTCCTTCTTTTGACATAGCAGCAAACTGAACGCCTGTCCCGCCTATGTCTACTGTCGCAATGACCATAAATACCTCCTGCCTCCTTTATTCTCTTTCTCTTAAACGCTCGGTGCGGATTTCCTGCGGGCTGAGCAGGCCCGAGTCCTCTGCTCTTGGCTCTTCCAGCAGATCTAAGACCGTCTGCGGCTGTTTCGTTACCCGAACCGTTTCCTGACTCATATTGTAATAGCGCAGCACTTGACCGTCTCCGTCTTCTGCTGCCTTGTAGGCTGTCGGACAGATGGCGGCCAAGCTGAGCGCAGGATGCTCTAAGGTCTTGCCAGACGCCGGCACCTGACCCTTTTGTTTGGCAATCTGCAGAGCCGTCAAAGGCGTTTGGAAGGCCTTGGCCCGGCGATAGGCGGCAAAGCGGTCTGCTGGCTGATGGCATTCAATCGTGTATTCGACCTGAAAGTCACGAAGGCACTGCGCCTCGGGTGTTGGGAAATAGCCCCAATCCCCCAGTTCGCCTGTTGCCCGCAGGATGGTTACCGCAATGGTGTCATCGCCTAAAATCTCGTATTCATTGAGCCCTTTATTGCCCACCGTTACCCCTTTTTGCTCATCATAGAGACTGACAAACGCTTGCTGGTGCTGCGGATTTTCAGGATTTTCCCAGACAGCTGCAGGCTGGTTGCGGCGGGTCACTACCTCGTAGATGCTGTCAGAATCGTTGGTCTTGCTGCAGTTGTGGGTCTTGACCAGCAAGCGGATACGGTGATCCTTGGCTGTGTTGGTCAATTTTGTCCGAAAGCGAATCTGCGGACTGTCCACAAAGACAGTCATCTCTGTAGTCAGGGTAATCGTCGTTTGCTCCTGAGAACGGCCGGTAGAGCGCTTCCTAAACTCAACAAGGCCCCTTTGCTCTTGATCCAGCAGGTCATCCGCACTCCTCGGAATCGTCAATTCATGTGTCAGCTGCAAGGCTGCATAGCGGGCATTGTTTTCCAGAACCTTAACTCCAGTCAATTCAGCATAGATTGGCTCTGTATTTTTGGGCTGGAAGTAAATGTACTCATTGCCGATGTCACCGCGGTCTTCAAAGCGCAAAAAATCTTCATAGGCTTCGTGGGTCGTCTTATCGTAAACCGTCAGGCCCTCATCCACGCTGACCGTCACAAAGGGGGTGTCAATGACGCCGTTGCGGTAGAGACCAGCATGCTCCTCAGCCTTTCCTTCCACCAGCTGGAAGCTTTTCCAAGAAAGCGGCGCCAAATGAATCGGCAGGGTCACGCGCACCTGTCTGGCAATAAAGGCATGGCGAAAGGCATCCTTGGGCAGGCTGTATTGGAAATGGGCTCCCAAATCTTCCACCTTGGCTTCAACCGGCCGTCCGGCTAGGTCCCTGACTGTCAGCTGAGGAAGCGGCCACTCCGCCATACGCCGATAGGCTTCTGTCGGATGCGCTGCCTTAAAATCACACTCCGCTACATTCACAGCAAGGGAAACGGTGTCCACCTTGTCATGAAGCCCTGTATTGATGGCCGTGAAGAGCCAGTCGCTGTCAGCCTGGCTGCTGTCAATTTTCTTTTTCCATTCATTTAAAAGGTTGTCTTTGATAAAGTGACCAACCTGACCGACCTTGGCAAAGCGGGTCTCCATCTCTCTATGGACTTCGTCCACGCTGCAGCCGCAGATGCTGTCGTGCGGAGCATTTTGCAGCAGGGTCTTCCAAGCATAGGTCAGCTGGTCCTTGTGATGGCGGCCGCCCGTCATCAGAGTCAGGGGTTCGACCACCTGCTCCAGCAAATTGCTCTGTTCCTGAAAGGCCTGCTTGAGGTAAATACGGGAAGAAGCGGTATTGGCCAGAGTGTACCAGCCGTCTGTTTCCTGACTGGTCAGCTCGCCCTGAACGGTTGACAGCTGCTCAGGCAGGGCTGCTTCGACAGCCTGCACATAATCGTCAAAAGAACTGTGTACAAAAGTGATATCAGGGTAGAGCTCATTGGCTGTCCGAATCGCTTCGCTAAGATTGCGCTGTACGGGCTGGTGGTCACAGCCATTCATCATCAGCCACTGATTGGTCGAAGCATAGCTCTTGACATCCGCTAGCTTTTGCTTCCAGAAAATCCGTGCCTCTTCCCGATTGACTGGGATTTCATTGCCGTTGCTGTACCAGTTGGCAAAGAGGATGCCCAAGACGCGGCTGCCGTCTGCTCCCTGCCAGTACATTTCTGAAAATTGGGAGCTAAACTGCTCATCTTCTAAGACTTGATTGTCAAAACCAATCGGCTTGACCCCGCGGCCAAAAGCGGCCACATGAATACCGGACTTTTGCAGTATTTGCGGCGCCTGTCCCATATTGCCAAAGGTATCCGGAAAATAGCCGATCTTTGTGGACTGACCCCATTTTTTGCATTCCTGCTGACCGATTAAGCTATTGCGGACATTGGCCTCACTGGAAATCAAATAATCATCCTGCAGAATATAGAAAGGCCCGATTTTCAGCTTCCCCTCATCGATATAATGCTGAAGCTTGTCCCGATTTTCTGGGCGGATTTCCAGATAATCATCCAAAACAATGGTCTGCCCATCTAAGTGAAAGCTCTTAAACTCAGGGTCGTTTTCAAATAAATCAAAGAGGCTGTCAAAAAGCTCTACCAGCTGCATCCGGTGGGACTCAAAAGGCAGATACCATTCGCGGTCCCAGTGGCTGTGAGAAATGATATGTAGGGTGATATGTTCCATTTTAAACCTCAATTTTCAAATCATAGTAGTCCAAGACCAATTCACAAAACATCATATTGGCCCAAGAAAACCACTCGCGGGAATACTTGGCCGGATCATCTACATGGAAACTTTCGTGCATGACACCAGTGCCGCCGTCGCAGGCCACGAGCAGGTCCAAGATCCGTTTTTTCTCTTCCTTATCCTTGGTAGTCAAACCTTGGATAGAGAGGGCAATCGGCCAGATATAGCGATAGAAGGTATGGGAACTTCCCAGGCCGGCTGCGTATTTTCCTTCATAATAGTAAGGATTTTCCGGACTGAGAATGGTCCGGCGGGTATTTTGATAGATTTCATCGTCAATATCGCAGAAGCCCAGATAGGGTGCTGCCAAAAGGCTGGGAACATTGGGATCATCCATGACGCTGGCATGGCCCAAACCGTCTACCTCAAAGGCATAAATCGTCTCCCCCTTGCTGTTCTTGGTATAGGCGAAGGTTTCAATGCCGTCTTGAATCTCCTGCTGCAGGCGCCGCGCCTGAGGCAGGAGCTCCTCTGCTCCCTCCAGATGCAGGGTCTCAAAAATCTCTGCCACATAGCCCAAAACGACCGAGGCAAACATATTGGACGGCACCAAATAGCTGTAGATGCAGGCGTCATCGCTGGGACGAAAACCGGACCAAGTCATACCGGTTACTGCGAAATCTGGACCAAAACCATCATTGACTAACGTATCTTCCTTGCGGTCCGTCTCACGGACAAAGCGATAGGGCGAGTTGGCATGGTTTTGCTCCACTTGCCAAAGGTGCAGGATTTCCCTGACTCCGGCGATAAAGGTCCTATCCAGATGACTGGTCTCCCCTGTCTCTTTCCAGAGGAGATAGGCCAGCTGCAAGGGATAGCAAAGCGAGTCCACCTCATACTTGCGCTCCCAAATCCAGCCGGACAGCTCGGTATGGTCCGTCTCATGATGCCCCTTCCAATTTTCCTCCATATTAAAAGCATTGGCATAAGGATCCTTGAGAATCAGCGCCATTTGACGCTTGACCAGACCCGCTATCGTTTTGCGGATTTGCTCATCTTGCTTTGCGACAAAGAGATAGGGCTTGAACTGCGCGGTCGAATCCCGCAGCCACATAGCCGGAATATCCCCTGTCAGCACAAAGGTTGAACCATCCGCCAAAACCTTAGCCGTATGGTCCAAAGTATCGGTATAGCAGCGTTTAAAGACTGCCACCCAGTCTGGGTGATCTTGGGCAAGCTGGCTGACGGCCTCCAGCCAGTTTCCGACAATTTCTTTTGAATAAGTCATCTTCTACTTCCTTTTCCGCTCGTTTATCCTTCCCGAAAATCATCCGCAAGCCAGACAGGAGAACTTCTTCCCAGCACCGCTGTGAGTATAAGGGCGGCACTGACCTTGCTTGATGAGATGTTCAATGAGCGTGCTATTATCTTCTATACTCTAGTATAGGCCAAACCCTTTTCAAAATATATACACAAACTAAAGGCCTTTCGGTAATATCTTTTTTGCCCTGAACATCCCGACATTTTTCATGCTGTCATCAAGGAAGAAAGCAGATTTTATACCGAGCGAACACTAGGAGGGAAGCTATTTAAAGCACTGCTTTGACTGCCTCGCCCCCCAGCAAAAGCAAGCTTGCACTCAGGTGTTTCAAAAGGAAAAACTGAACAAATAGGATAAAAGCATGAAGAACCGAAAACTTCATGCTTTTTGTTTATTCATCAGCTGTATTCCTTACGATAATTTTCGTTCTGCTCTGGCGGCCATCTGGTCTGCTGGCGCAGAGATAAAAGTCCAAACTCCTCTCTCCTGAAAAGGCCAGACTGGCTATTCCCACTTCCTTGAACGCTTCACCCGCAGCAAAATGCAGGTCAAAAACCTGATCCTGATAAGCCACACCATGTACACCCGTTCCCGGCTCGGTGACAAGCCGGATGGATTCCGGTATGGTCAGTCCATCTTGTCTCTGCAGGCGGACCTGTACCGACTGACCGCTGGCAACATGGTAAGTAGGACGTTCAAAAAGCAAAGCTGCCGAACAGCTTCTTTTCTCCATGGACTGAGGCGCCTTGTAAACCGACCACTTGGTCAAGATGGGGGGTGCCTGAACATCGGTCAAAACCAAGCGCAGGCGTCTGGCCCACACAGCGTCTCCTAAAAGCAAGCGTTTATAGCCAATCGTCTTCCCAGCCGCAAAGGCAGCCCAGCCCCGCTCCTTTTCCACCTCTAGGTAAAAGGAGGCAACCCGCTGCCCCTGAGCCATATCCTCTCTCAGCTCAACCGTATCAAACAAACAGTCTTGCCCCAAATCCAGCTCAAGGGTAAAAGGCTGCTGATCTGAGGCAGGCATCCAAAAAGCAGCTGGCCGGCCGTCAGTCAAATGACCAGCAGGACAGTCCGGGTGCTCACTGTCGGCCCAGACTTCAGCACCCAAGGCCAAATCGGCCGCATACAGCGCTGTGACAGCCTCATGAAACTCCTGCAGACGCTCGACATCGGCCGCAGCCAGAAGTCCCTCCTCTGTCGGAGGGACATTGAGCAGCAGCGGCGTCCCCCGCCCGACCGAGTGCAGGTAAATATCCAGCAGATCTGCCAAGCTTTTCGGCCTCTGACTGGTATGATAAAACCAGCCCGACCGAATGGAGACATCCGCCTCTCCCAGAGAATAGACCGTGCCATCTGGATCACCGTGATTCAGATAAGCAGGTGCCGTATGCTCGCTGAGCTGATTGGGATTGACCTTCTGCCACAGAGGGTCGCCCGCCCGGCCGTTTTCATTGCCAATCCAGCGAATCCCTGTCGCTTCAGTCGAAAAAACCAAAGCATCCGACTGTGCCTCCGCAATAGCTGCCAGCCAGGCCGGATAATCATAGACCAGCTTTTGCGCACCTTCTCCCCGCGCTCCGTCCATCCAGACTTCGACAAATTTTCCTTTATTGCCATAGAGAGGATTGGCCAGAATCTCCTTTAACTGCTGCAGGTAATAGTGATTGTAGGCTTCCTGCGTCTCCACATGATAGAGCGGGCTGTGCGCATCCCAGGGAGACAGATAGATCCCCAAGTCCATATCATACTTGCTGGCTGATTTCGAAACCTCTGCCAATACATCGCCTTTCCCATCCCGCCAAGGGCTGGCCGCAATGGTATGGTCGGTCCAGCGGGAAGGGTAGAGGACAAAGCCGTCATGGTGCTTGACAACCACAATCACCCGCTTAAAGCCCGTCTCTTTCAGCACCCGGATCCATTGATCCGTATCAAGAGCCGATGGGTTGAAACGCTGCGGGTCTTCCTGACCATTGCCCCACTCCTGATCATAAAAGGTATTGATCCCAAAGTGGATAAAGGCTGCCAATTCATCCTCATGATAACGCAGCTGGGCTTTGGATGGCAGAGGACCAAAGCCCGCCATTTCGCTGTTTGCTTTCATTTCTTCTCCATTTATATAAGATACAGGGGTATGATGGCGGGACAGACTCCCCTGATGGCTGCAGCATTGCCTGCAAAGCGGTCTGGCTTTTGGAAAACAGCCTAGCAGACTGCAACTGTGAAAACGAAGAAAAGCGAGAGATCAGCAGGGCATATAGCTCATGCTCAGACGGCTCGGCTTCTGTTTTCAGCTTTTTGGCCTGACTTCGGTCTGCCATAGGCGGTATTCCTGCAGCAAGCTGCCATTTTCTGCTCGAATGAGGAGGCGGATTGGCTCATCTGCCTTTACAGCCGGAATCGCTGTCGAGCTGGCCCCCTGCGTCAGCTTTAGTTTTATCTGGGAAGGCAGAACCGTCTCTCCCAGCACAATATCCTGCTGGTCTTCCCTGAGCTGCAGCTCCTGCCCTTTGATGAAAATCCTCACATCTGCTGTGGCAAAAGCCGGGGCTTTTCTGGCAAAAACCTGCAGTTCTGCCAAAGCTGGAGCTTGGGTCAAGCCTGAGAAAAGCACGCGCAGCGCATAGGTTTGCACTTTGTCAAAATGCAGTGCCAAGATACTGCCCGCTGCTGGCGGCTCGGCAATAGACAGATGGGCCACCGATTTCCAATGCTGACTGTCCGAAAGAACCGTTTCTTCTTTTGCTAGATTATCCGCATCTTGCGGCAATTGAGGCTCCTTGCCGACATAGTACTCCACCCTGATATTTTCCAGCAAACTGCAAGGACTCATTTGGTGGAAATGCAGGAACAGATTATCTGCAAAACGCTCACTGAGCATTCCGGCATCGCCAAACAGTACACCTGCATAGGCTTGATCCGCCCCGGCTGCACTGGTCCAATAACGAGAAGATTTCCCGCTCACAGCAAGCTGCCGGTCATTGAGGTAAGCTGCGCCGTGCTGCTTTTGAGAGTCTGACGCAAAGGCCAGCGGCAGAGGGGAACCCGTCCATTGGTCCGAGATGATTTCTGACAGCTGGCCCCTTTCTGCTACCCGCACCTGCAGCTCCGCCTGCAGCCTGCAGCCTGACACGCTGCCTTTCAGCAGAAAGGAACCCGGCTGCGCATACTGCTGCGGAGAAATCTTTTCCCAGTCAACCGCGGCGGTATCGGTCTTGCCGTTGGACAGAAAAACAGAAACCCTCTCCGGCAAGTCCGGTGCTTCATTCACCAGCGTGACCGCACTGCCATTTTCCACCGCCACAATCCCCTCTACGACGACTAGGGCAGCAGCTGTCAGGCTGAGCCCGCTCACTCTGCCAGTGACTGTCACTTCCTGATAGCGGCTGAGATTTTCCTCTGAAACAGTCTCCCAGCTAACGGGATAGGTCTTTGGAAATCCTCCTTCCATCTCTACCACAACCTTTTCAGGCAGTACAGGCTGCTGCTGCAACTGCGTATAAACTCGAATCGGACGCACAGCCACAGCCCTGGTTAGCTTCCGCCTGGACTGAATCATCCGCTGCAACTCCGTCTGCAAATGGCCGTAAGAAGCTCGGAGAGTGACTTTTCCGGCCTGACGCAGTTGACAGCGGTCTTCCTTGATTGTCAGCCAGCCCTCGCCGCTGATCTCCCACTCCAAGGCCTGAGCAGAAATTCTCTGCTTCCTGCCGTCTGGGTAGCAGACAAAGCACTCCAGCAGAAGCGTTTCATCTTCCAGCCACTCATCAGACCCAAAGCTGAGCTCAAGAGACTCTGCCGGCTGCTGACAGACCGCTGTCCCCTCTCCGGTAAAAATGGTCACCGAATCGGCCTCCAAGCCTTGACTAGAAGCATGAAGGGTAAAGGAGCCGTCCTCTTCTGTGCTCTCTATGATTGCCATGCCCTGACCATTGAATACCCGCCGCCGCCATGTCCCGTCAGCCTGCGCCTTGTAGCGCTCGCGGCTGGCCTGGCGGCCATTATCAAGCCCGACCATCCGCCCTTGTCCGCTCAAGCTGAAGTGCACTTGATGATTGGCAGTCGGCACCAGATTGCCATCGCGGTCCTCAATCTGATAGCGGATATAGGCCACTTCTCGGCCGTCAGCCCGAATGCGGTCTTCTTCCCTGAGCAGATGCAGCCGGGCAGCCTTACCCGCTGTTTGCAGGCAATCGCGTGCAATTTCCTCTCCCACCTGATTATAAGCTACTGCTAGCAGCTTACCCGGCACATAGGGCAGCAGCCATTCCAGATAGAGCTCTGCGGCACGGCTTCCCTCTTGGTAGGGACGGCCGTCAACCGTTTTTTTCTGACAAAATGCCTTTCTGCCCTGCGACAGACCGTTCAGATAGAGTTCGACACTGGCAGCATTGGAATAAACCCGCACAGGAATGCGGCCGCTGCTGTCCATCACCTGCCGGCGCAGACCGGCTTTTTCCCAATTCCAGTGCGGCAGGAGATGGACCATGGGACAGTCATCCCGGGTCCGCCACTGACTCTGGTAAAAGTAATAATCATTCTTAGGGATACCGGCTGTATCCACCAAACCAAAATAGGAACTGTTAACCGGCGTTTCATTCTGATTGTGCCAGGGCGTAGGCTCTCCGATGTAGTCGCAGCCTGTCCAGACAAACTGCCCCGCATAGTCAGCACGGTCCCGATCAAACAGCCAGGCACTGCTCGCTGTCCTGCCCCAGGCAACACGGTCATTGCCATAATCCGACTGCTCAAAATTTCTCAGCCCTTTATTGTGGCCAATCCATTCCCTGTGCGGCCGGAAATAGCTCCCCCTCGTTCTGGTGGCAGAGGAAGTTTCCGAACCATAGAGCAGCCAGTCCGGATGGCGCTGCCGCAGCTGATCGACATTCTCCTCGGCATAATTCAGGCCGACAGCATCCAGCTCTGCTGCGATCCGCTCATGTCCGCCGCTGCCATCGCCAAAGCGGAAAGCGTCGATTCCCATGGTGACATAACGGGTCGGATCAACGCTTTTAACGACCTGCACCAAGCGCTTCACCGTAGCGAGCGAATGGGCATCTCCTTTCGCTTCACTGATTTCATTTCCAATAGACCACATAAAGATGGCCGGATTATTTTTCCCCCGCTCCACCAGCATTCGCAGGTCATAGTCAGACCAAGTATCGCCTGCTTTTGCTTCAGGATGAAGCACCTTTTCTTCAAAAAAGCGGCCATAGTCATAAGTCTTTTTACCGCCGTACCATGTATCGAAAGCCTCCTCCTGCACTAGCAGGCCCAGCTCAGCAGCCAGCTTCAGTGTCTGCGGACTGGCCGGATTATGAGCAGTCCGGATGGCATTGGCTCCCATTTCCTTCATCTGTTTCAGCCGGCGGTATTCCGCCTTTTCATTTTCCGCTGCTCCCAAAGCCCCGTGGTCATGATGCAGGCAGACACCGTGCAGCTTTAGATACTGCCCATTTAAGAAAAATCCCTGAGACGGACTCCAAGACAGATAGCGGTAGCCAAAGCTATCGCTGCGTTCATCAACCAAAGTATTCCCCTGATAAACTCTGGTAATCAGCTGGTACAAGGCCGGTTCTTCACTGCGCACATCCCATAGTGCCGGCTGAAAAACCGGCAGGACCTGCCTAAAAACTATGTCCATCTGCGGAAGCAGCAGCTGGGTACTGCTGTCTGTCCAGTCGGCTGCCACCTGGCCTTGCCTGTCTATGATTTGCTGCCTCAGATAGACTGGAGCATCCTGCAGGGAAGCGTTGGTCACTCTTGTCTCCACCACCGTATCTACCCAGCCGTCCTGCTCCATTTCCAGCTCCGGAAAGGCAATAGCCACCCCATCCAGACAGACATGGACCTGCTCCTGCACCAAGAGGTGAACATCACGGTAAATGCCGCTTCCTGAGTACCAGCGGCTGCTGGGCTGCTGATTGACAACATGGACTGCTAAGATATTTTCTGACCCGTCATTGCGGAGATAGCGGGTAATATCATAGGAAAAAGGCGTATAGCCGCTGGGATAGCGGCCGACCAGCTGCCCATTGACAAAGACCTGCGAGTCCATGTAAACACCATCAAAGCAAAGGCGGACAGCTTTCTTTGATACATCATCTTCCAAAAAGAAAGCCGTTCGGTACCAAGCAGACCCGCCGTTCAGCTGGCCGCCTTCATTCTGTGCCGGTGACTGAGCATCGAAATCATAATAAATACTCCAATCATGAGGCAGTTTGACCGATTCCCAGTCCTCTGGACAAATCTCCTCTGCCAGAGCCTGATCTTTGGTCACTTGCTGACTGAACAGCCAATGCTTCCGCAGCGTTTGCTGACCTCGTAGTTCTTTCATATGCTGCTCCTTTTATTTTCACGGTATCACTATAACAAAAAAAGAAGGCGTCTTCAACGCCTTCCGCATCACTTCCTAAAAAGCGACGATTTATTCTATAATTTGTGGAAAAAATGGCAGACAGAAGGCTGTTAAAGCCTGCAGGCAAAACTGATAGGTGCTTATTTTACTACAATATTCACAAGCTTGTTGGGCACCGCTATCACCTTGACCACTTCCTTGCCGGCAATTTCTTCCTTGATTTTTTCGTCAGCCAGGGCGATTTCCTGCAGTTCCTGAGGAGACAGGTCCTTAGCCACGATCAGCTTGGCCCGGACCTTGCCCTTGATTTGGACTACGATTTCCACTTCGGCCTCAACCAGCTTGCTCTCATCGTAAGTCGGCCAAGCCACATAGGAGATGGACTCTCCGGTCTGGGCAATCTGCTGCCAGAGTTCCTCAGCCAGATGGGGCGCAAATGGTGCCAGCAGCTGGATAAAGCCCTTAGCATAGCCGATGTAGAGCTGGTCTTCCTTGTTGGCCGCATTGACAAAGATCATGAGCTGGGCCAGAGCAGTATTGAACTTGAGCTCCTCAATCTGCTCGGTCACAGACTTGACAGTTTCGTGATAGACCTTGTCCAGCTTGCCGTCATTTTCAGCGGTTAGCTCTTTTCTGGTCAGCAGGCGGTAAACCCGATCCAGGAATTTGCGGCTGCCTTCCAGTCCCTCTTCGCTCCAAGCGATAGAGGCATCCAGCGGCCCCATAAACATCTCATAAACCCGCAGGGTATCCGCCCCATACTGGTCCACCACATCATCCGGATTGACCACATTTTTCAGAGACTTGGACATCTTAGCCGGTGCCTGCTCCAGCTCTTCACCGGTTTCCATGCTGAAGAAAGAGCCGTCGCGTTTTTCCACCTTATCGGTCGCAACCAGAGCACCGCGGCTGTCACGGTAGCTGGTTCCCAAAATCATGCCTTGGTTAAAGAGCTTTTGGAAAGGCTCCTTGGTCGGCACCACTCCGAGATCATAGAGAAATTTATGCCAGAAGCGGGCATAAAGCAAGTGGAGCACTGCATGCTCTGCTCCGCCGATATAGATGTCCACCGGCAGCCAGGCCTTGAGCAGGTCCTCATCCGCCAACTTCTCACTGTTGTGAGGGTCGATATAACGCAGGTAATACCAGCTGGAGCCAGCCCACTGGGGCATGGTATTGGTCTCGCGGCGGCCCTTGACACCGTCTTCGCGAGTCACTTCCAGCCAGTCAGTCAGATTGGCCAGCGGACTTTCGCCAGTCCCTGAAGGACGGATGTCCTTGGTCACCGGCAGCACCAGCGGCAGCTCGCTTTCAGACAGAGCCGTAGAGGTCCCATCCTCCCAGTGCACAATCGGAATCGGCTCGCCCCAGTAGCGCTGACGGCTGAAAAGCCAGTCCCGCAGGCGGTAGGTGATTTTTTCCTGACCGACACCCTTTTCTTCCAGCCAAGCAATTATCTTGGCAATGGCCTCTTCCTTGTTCAGCCCGTTGAGGAAGCTTGAGTTGACATGGAGTCCGTCCTCAGTATAGGCTGCTGCCTCCACATTGCCGCCCTCCAGCACTTCGATGATGGGCAGGCCAAACTGCTTGGCAAACTCCCAGTCGCGCTCATCATGGGCAGGCACGGCCATGATGGCCCCCGTACCGTAGCTGGCCAGTACATAGTCCGCAATCCAGATAGGAATTTCCTGGCCGTTGGCCGGATTGATGGCATAAGCCCCTGTCCAGACACCGGTCTTCTCCTTGGCCAGGTCCGTTCGGGCCAGATCGGACTTGAGCGAAGCCTGACGTTTGTAGGCTGCAACGGCTGCTGCCTGCTCAGGGCTGGTAATGGCATCTACCAGAGCATGCTCGGGCGCCAGCACAGCATAAGTCGCGCCAAAAAGGGTATCCGGGCGGGTGGTAAAGACCGTAAAGTCCTTGTCTGTCCCCTGAATCTTGAAGGTCACATTGGCCCCGCTTGACTTGCCAATCCAGTTGCGCTGCATGTCCTTGATAGACTCCGGCCAGTCCAGCTCTTCCAGATCATTGAGCAGACGCTCAGCATAGGCCGTAATCTTCAGCATCCACTGGCGCATGGGCTTGCGGACGACCGGATAGCCGCCGCGCTCCGAAGTGCCGTCTGGCAGCACTTCCTCATTGGCAATGGCGGTCCCCAGCTCTTCGACCCAGTTGACCGGCACCTCAGCCTCATAGGCCAGGCCTTTTTCATAGAGCTTGGTGAAAATCCACTGGGTCCACTTGTAGTAGTTGGGATCCGTAGTATTGATCTCCCGGTCCCAGTCATAAGAAAAGCCCAGCGCATTGATCTGCCGCTTGAAATTGGCAATATTTTCCGCTGTAAAATCAGCCGGATCATTGCCCGTATCCATGGCATACTGCTCAGCCGGCAGGCCAAAAGCATCCCAGCCCATCGGGTGGAGGACATTGTAGCCGCGGGCACGCTTGAAACGGCTGAGAATATCCGTCGCCGTATAGCCTTCCGGATGCCCTACGTGAAGTCCCGCACCAGATGGATAAGGAAACATATCCAGCGCATAAAAGCTGGGCTTATCCGCATCCGTCCCCGTCTTAAAGGTGTGGTGGTCAGCCCAGTATTTCTGCCACTTTGGTTCAATTTCTTTGTGATTGTAATAAGCCATCGTTCTCTCCATTTTTCGTACTGCTCCTATTATACCATTTTCAGGGGAAATTAAAATAGCTGATTGCGGCAATATTTCTTAAAGAATAGACCAATCGTTCAAAAAAGCATTGACCTTTTCCAAGATTTTAAGACTTCCTTTTAAGTCCCGCCTATACCATACTATGTATAGTCTTTTTCTTTGCTTTTAGCAGTGAGGCGGTGGGACAGACTCCCATGATGGCTGCGCCCTCACCCAGAGAGGGAGCTATCTTTGGAAGATACCGTATAAAACCAAAAGCCCTCAGGCTTCAGAACGTAGACAAATTCCATTTTCTTTGTAAAAATTTTATAAATTCTTACAAAGAATTAAGAAAAAGCTCATTGCTATAATTAAAACAAAGATCAACCAAGTCTTTCCGCTGTGAGAAAAGCGCCTGAAACTTTTTAGTTTCAGGCGCTCGGAAGATTTGAGACTTTAGGCTCAAATCTTAGGTATGGAATTCCGAAGGAAGTCGCTACCGTCCGCACTCACTTAAGGAAAGACTTTGGATAACTTTGTCTTCAGTCTCAAGCCCTCAGGCTTTCCTTTCGCAATGAACCGACGGAGTCGTTTGCTTGTGGGCTGACCGCTTAAGGCCAATGAAGCCATCATCCGGTTTCCAAACAAGTCTCTTTTTACAGCCTCTTTATTGGACCTTTTTTCCCAAAAGGTCTATAATGAACCCGGAGGAAACAATCATGGATTTACAAACTATTTTCATTTATGCATTCATTTTTATTTTCATTGGTACAGAAATGTGGATAAAAAATAAAACTAAATCCAATAATGTAAGCGACTCTGCTGACAGAGGGAGCCGTTACATCATTATTGGCAGCGTTATCTGCTGTTTACTATTAATGAATGGGCAGCTTCTGCCCTCTGTACCTCACTTGCCAAACTTCACAGTCTATCTTGGACTTCTCCTATCCCTGGCTGGTTTTGCATTGCGCCTCTATGCTGTCAGCTACCTCGGAAAAAACTTTACACTCGCTGTTCAGACAACCGATCAGCAGCAGTTAGTGGACCACGGCCCTTATGCTGTTGTGAGAAATCCTGCCTATACCGGCAGCATCTTGTCCGTCCTTGGCTTATCAATCGTTTCGCTGAATCCTTTGACAATCATTCTCTGCCTCATCCTTCTCGTGGTGGGTTACAGCATTCGGCTAAAAGTAGAGGAAAAAGCCCTGCTCAATCACTTTGGAAACACCTACGAGATCTATTGCAAAAAGGTTAAATACCGAATTTTTCCTTTCATTTGGTGATTTCATAAAAACAAGCCGCTCTCAGTCCTATACAGCTGAAAGGCGGCTTGTTTTCTTGTTTATTCTCCAAACAGTTTGAGTTTGTTTTCGATTTCCTGATAGACGGGGCTGTCCTGCAGGCCGACTGCCAGAGCATTGTCCCGGCAGTATTGGAGCAGGAAAGTATAGTATTTGTAGTAAAAGGACAGGTCATAGCCCAGCTTGCCGAGGATAGCCAGCTGCTCCTCAAAGCCGGCGATGAGGTCTTGAAACCAGCGCTCATTCCAAGTAAGGGAGATGCTGCCGGGACGCAGGCGGTAGTAATAGAGCGGCTCGTTCAGATAGATAATCTTTTCAGCCTGCAGATAGAGTTTGTAAGTGGTAAAGGCATCTTCTGCCACCCGGCCGACCGGATAGCGTACTGCATCAAAGAGATCACGTTTGTACAATTTGCCCCAGGCAGAGAGAAAGACCCCGTCCATCATGCGTCGTCTCGGATACTCCTCTATCATCTCCTCCCGCTTATAGAGCTGTTCAAAATGCTCGGTCGAGTAATAGAGAAAGGTCGCATCCTCAGGCCGAAAGCTGCAGTGGTGGCCAATGGCTATATCGGCATCATACTCTTTCAGCTTTTCATAAAGCCGGGCCACATGCTGCTCCGGCAGCCAATCATCTGAGTCCACGAAAATCACATAGGCACCGCCAGCTGCTTCCAGTCCAGTATTGCGGGCGCCGGACAATCCCTGATTTTCCTGGTCCATCACTGTAATCCGGCTGTCCTGAGCTGCCAAGTCCCGGCAAATCTGCCCTGATGCGTCTGTTGAACCGTCATTGACCAGAATTATTTCCAAATTCTGATAAGTCTGATTGCGGACACTGTTGACACACTCGGCTAGATACTGCTCGACATTGTAAACAGGGATAAGGACACTGATTAATTCCTGAGACATGGTAACTCCTCTTTTTTTCTCGTCTTTTTATTATACATGATTTTTGAGCTTTGTCAGCTGTTTTTGGAAAATATGTTTCAAACTTCGGCTGTTCATTTTTAGACAAAGAACTGAATTTTGTTTAAAAGACAGATTTCTTCAGCAGTCCCCTCCTTAAACTTCCTTTTTTATGCTATACTCAATCTAGAGATTTTTAGGGGGATGCTGCAATGCCGGGCTCGATGTTTGTTGGATTGGTGATGATTTTTATCCTTGTCTTTGGGATAAGCTATAGAATACTGGCAAAAAAGGAAGAGGCAGACCAGCCTGAGACGTCAAATCAAGAGCCAGACTATTTCCAGCAGACTCGGACTGCTCCTTGGGAGCTCAAGCACAACAGGGGAAAGCAGGGAGAATATCAGCTCGGTCAGGTCCTAAGCCAGCTGAGCGGCTATAAGAAAATCCTGTTTAATCTCTATGTCTTTAAGGAAAATGGTACGACTACTGAGATTGATGCCCTGCTCATCCATCCATCAGGAATATATATTTTTGAGTCCAAAAACTACAGAGGCTGGATTTTCGGATCGGAGCACCAGCAATATTGGACGCAGGTTCTGGCGACTGGCCGCGGCCGATCGCACAAGCAGTCTTTTTTCAACCCCATCATTCAAAATAAAATCCATCTCAAATGGCTCAGCTATTATCTGAACGAATATGCGCCAGACCTCTATTCCTACATTGTTTTCAGCAATGACTGCGAGCTGAAGGAAATCCATCTAAAGAGCGACCGGCATAAGGTTATTCAGACTTGGCAGGCACTGGGAGCGATTGAACAGCAGGCCGGCCAGACGGGAGCAAAGCTGGCTGCTGAGCAGATTGACGACCTTTACCGTATGCTGCTGCCTCTGACCAAGCGCAATCAAGTTGTCAAAGAGCGCCATATCAAAGCCATTGCTCAGAATCGGCAGAAGATAGAAACCGAAAACATCTGCCCCCGCTGCCAGAGCAGGCTGGTGCTGCGGACAGCGGCCAAGGGTGCTAGAGCCGGCCAGCAATTCTGGGGCTGCTCCAGCTTCCCAAGATGCCGCTTCACCCAGCAATGGGAAGGGCCTGCTTCCAGCCCAATCGCTGAGGCCGGCCCTCAAGCAACTGATGTTGGACAGCCTGTCCTGCAAGAACAGGGCAAAATAGAAAGCAACAGCTGAAATCTGCTGTTGCTTTTTTTACAGGTCATTCTTTTCTCCAATAGCCCAAGAGCTAGGATTTTTTCTTCCAGCCAAGGAAGGCCGCGCTCAATCCCAAGAGGAAGAAGCCAGCTAGATGGCTCCACAGACTGCTTTGGCTGCCAGTCTTGGGCAGTTGCTTGGAGGAGACTGACGGAGCAACTGCCCGCCGGGACACGCTTGCTGGAGTCACTGTCTCTGCGCCTGTCTTGTAGGTCAGCTTTTCTGCCTGCACTCCGTTTGCAGCTGAAGCTGGCTGCTGGGCCTGCGATTGCGGGGCTTGCTCCATGTCTGCCAGCGGTACCGTACTGTTCATAAACACTTCCTGTGAAATGGCGCGCTCTTCAATGGCATCCTGAACACCGGTGATACTGACAAAGTAATAGCGGGCCCAGTCCCTGCTCAAACGCTGAATACCGGCCAGACCAGCTCCCGGATACCAGAAAGGTTTGACAGCCCCTGGGTCAGTAAATTTCCAGTCGCCGCCAACCTGAATGCCCAGTTTGGCATCCGGATCCGATTTATCCGAAATGCGGGCCTCAACGGACACCAGAACTGCCCGAATAGTCTGTGGATTGGGAATGTTCAGCGCTTGGTCTGAGCCCCAATGGGCCACCCGGTCCTGCTTAGGCAGAACCTGAATGGCTGTTCCGCCGCTCGGCAAGACCTCCTTCTGGGCTTCTCCAGCATCGGAGCCCATATTCCCCTTAAACTGGTTCACCCACTGGACTGCCTGAGGATGGTTGACGATATTTTCCCAGACAGTAGAGTCATTGCGGAGGACAAAGGCCTGCATATTACGGACATCAACCCAGGCATTGGCTGCTGTATTATCAGACATCTCTAGGGCAACTCCCCATGGGTCAAATTCGTCCATCCACTTGCCCCGCTCCTTGTCAAAGACAGCACGGGCCTCCTTATCGGCTTCTTCGTCTGTTTTGCTTTTATCGGAAGTATCTTTATAGGCCAGATAATACCAGTCGGCTGCTGGGTCATAGGTCGGACGGCCGCCCAGCACGACAGCACCTCCGTTAAACTGGCCGGGGCCGCCGTTGGGGCCGCGCTTTTGGCGCTCGCCGTCTTCTATGACGACATTGTCTTCTGACCAGACCCAGACATCGCCTTGGTTGGCCCCCATTTGGGCAATGGCCCGCTGCTTTTGCTCATCGGACATGACTTGGCTGGCCTGCACCTGGCTGTTCACTGCTGCGGGAGCTGCGTCACTGGCAGCATCCACGGGTGTTGCTGCTGCCGGGGCTGCTGGGCTTTCGGCTGCAGCCAAGTCCACTGCAGCCACTTCAGCCGCAGGAGCCGTTTCATCAGCCCCAACTGCTGTGATAGTGGTCAGGGCGAGCAGGGACAGGAGGGAAGCACACAGGAGCAGACCGCTGCAGTATTTTCCGGCAGCGGCGGATTTGGATAAAGGAAGTTTATGATTCATGCTGTTCTCCTCTCATTCAAAATGCTGAATCATTAATAATCTCCCATTGATTGCTTACAGAAAAGTTAAGGCAAGGGATTGCCGGCACTCTTGTAAATCTCATACCAATCGGCCCGGGACAGCTCTGCATCAAAGGCCGCCGCCATGGAACGAAGCCGGTCTGGATTCATGCTGCCGACAATCGGCTGCATGTGAGCAGGGTGGCGCAGGATCCAAGCCAGCACCATAGCCTCAAAAGACAGCTGATAGGCTGCGGCAAATTTTTCCAAAACAGCGGTCAGCTGGGCGTATTTTGGATGTTTCATAAAGAGGCCCTGCTGCAGATCCACCTGAAAAGGCGACCAAGGCTGAATCGTAATGCCCTGCAGGCGGCAGTACTCCAGTACGCCGCCGTCCCGATTGACGGCCAGCTGATTGAGCATATTGCTGTTGAGCCCTGCGTCAATCATGGGCGTGTGGGCCGGACCGAACTGCAGCTGATTGATAATCAGCGGCTGCTCCAGGCTCTTTTGCAGCAGCTCTATTTGGTAAGGATTTTGATTGCTGACGCCGAAATAGCGGACTTTGCCAGCCTGATGCAGCCGAGAGAATGCTTCTGCCACCTCTTCAGGCTCGACCAGAGCATCCGGCCGGTGCAGGAGGAGCACGTCCAGATAGTCGGTCTGCAGCCTCTTTAGGCTGGCCTCGACCGAACTGATGATGTAGTCCTTGGAAAAGTCAAAATGGTAATTGCTGTGAACATCCCGCAAGCCGCACTTGGACTGGATCAAAAAGCGATCCCGGGGAATCTTGGCCAGCTGCAGGGCCTGGGCAAATTTGGCTTCAGACTGGCCGCCGGCATAGACGTCCGAATGGTCAAAGAAGTTAATCCCGATCTCTCCGGCCGTTTCAAGGACTGAAATAATCTCTTCCGGCGAATGCTCAGCCAGACGCATACAGCCCAGAACCAGCTGACTGGCTCCTTCCAGCTCATTTCCGACTGTTAAATAGTTCATTCCGTCACCTCATTCCTTATAGACTGGGCGGTCAAGCAGGGTTAATTCCTCAATCTTGACATTCTCCGTTTCAAAGACGATAAACTCATTCTTTTCCTTCAGAAAGCCGGATGGCACATAGAGATAGTGGATGGGACCTTCATTCCAGTAGCGGCCCAGATTAAAGCCATTGACAGCAATACAGCCCTTACCGTACTTAGAGCAGTCAATAAAGGTATCTGCAATGTCATCCAGTTCGGCCTCGAAGCGGTAGAAAGTCGGTGCTTTGACGACTTCCGGCAGAGCAGCGCTGCAGTCCAGTCTGTCCAGCATTTCCTGATCAAACTTGAGAGCATAATGCTTCCAGCCCTTGCGGAATTGATGGTTGATCATAATCCCGCCCTTGACCCCCTTGGACTGGCTGGGCGCACCCAGCTTGTAGCCGTAATTGACCCGGCCCATATTTTCCACCAGCACATCGATGCCAATCCTTTCCGTGTCAGCCGAAAAGAGCAGTTCATCGCCGATTTCCTCCCGATACTGAGTAGCCAGATGCTGGCGGTTAACGTAGAAATGGCAGCGGTCATGCGTCTCCAGCGCCTTGAGCCTTTCTTCGTGGTGCTGATTCTTCACCTCTGAGCGGTAGAGAATGTAGCCATGATTTTGGCCTATTTTCTCCATAGGCTGAGGATAGTCCAGCAGGATTTCCTCGCTGATTGCCGGTGCCACCTCCAGCAGATTGGCCGTGCCAAGCAGCGGGAAAGTCCCATAGGCCTTAGCCTTGCGGACGATAGGCTCAAACTGCTCCAACTCCGGAAAGACTTCGTGGGTCACGCGCTGAACAGCATAGTATTTTTCTGTCGGCACCCCCCACTCGGTTATCGGAGCATCAAAGTCATAGGAGGTTATCTGGGGCAGATCCTTGGTCTTGCGGGCCGAACAGCCGCTGATGAAGCCAAAATTGGTACCGCCCCGCAGCAGAAAGAGGTTCATACTGCCAATCTGCAGCATTTCCTTGACATCCCGCGCCAGATCCTCCGCCTCCCGTCGGACAATCTCCTCGCCCCAGCGGCTGAACCAGCCGTCCCAAAATTCTGTACACATGAGCGGCCATTTCTGGCCGTGCCTTTCCATAAAGGCCCGCAGATTGTCTGTATTTTCCTTAGCTTGGGAGCCAAAATTTCCCGTCACAAAAACGCCATCCTCAATCAGGGTGCCGGACTCCAGAGCCTCTATCCAAGTTCCGTCTGAGGTAAAGAGAGGCACCGTAACGCCGCGGTCTCTCATCATCTGAGCAATATGGCGCATGTAGTCCTTGTCTTCTGCATAGGAGCCGTACTCATTCTCCACCTGCATCATGAGAATAGGCCCGCCCTGACTGGACTGATAAGGCAGCAGTTTGGGAAAGAGCCAGTCATAGAAACGACTGACCTTTTCCAAAAAGAGAGGATGGTTGACCCGCAGGCGCATATCCGGATAAGTCAAGAGCCAGGCCGGCAGGCCTCCAAAGTCAAACTCCGCACAGATATAAGGCGTCGGCCGGACGATGAGATGCAGCCCCATCTCCTGCACCAAGTCGAAATAGGCTTCAAAATCCAGCAGGCCGTCTGCAGTAAACTGACCCTCCTGAGGCTCATGCAAAGCCCAGGGAATATAGGTCTCCACCGTATTAAAGCCCAAAGCTTTCAGATTGTAAAGAGTTTCCCGCCATTGATCAGGATGAAGCCGAAAATATTGGACAGCTCCTGACAAAATCTTAAAAGGCTGGCCCTCGAGATAAAATTCTTCTTTAATTTCAAATCTTGCCATCTATCCAAGCTCCTCCTGTTTGTCTGCCATTTTGACAAAAGGCAGGTAGATAAAGGTCGAGATGGCCACATTGACCAGAGACAGAATAATAGCCCGCCAGTCAAAGGCTGTCGCAAAGAAACCATAGAGGACGGGCGGCATGACCCAGGTCACATTCTGCGTGACAGGTGCCACCAGCCCCAGCGTGGTAGCAAAGTAGGCCACCGTCACCATGACCATCGGCGTCAGGACATAAGGGATAAACATAATCGGATTGAGGACAATCGGCAGACCGTACATGACCGGCTCACCGATATTAAAGATCATCGGGAAGATTCCCAGCTTGGCCACTTCCCGATAGTGCTTGTTCCGAGACTGCCAGAGAATGGCAATGGCAACCCCAATCGCATCAAACCAGACGAAAGCTCCAAAGGAATTGTCTGTCCACATATAAGGAATAGCCTGCCCAGCCTGATAGGCCTCCAGATTGGCCAGCATGGTCACACCAAAGAGGCTGGCCATGACTGGGGCCAAAACATTGCCCCCGTGCAGACCGAAGAACCAGAAAATCTTATTGAGAAAGACGATCAAGAGCACAGCCCAGAAACTTTGGGACATACTGAGGAGCGGTGCCTGCAGAACCTTGTAAATCCAGTCAATCAGCAGCTCGCCGGTCAGCTGGTTGAAGGCATAGGTCGCAATGCCGATAATATACATGGCAATCGCAGCCGGGATAATGGACATGAAGGGCTTCATGATTGCCGGCGGTACAGAGTCCGGCAGCTTGATGGTCCAGTTGCGGTTCATGACCTTACAGAAAATAATGACCGAAATAAAGCCAATCAAAATCGCCGTGAAATAACCGCGGGCGCTGATCTGATCCCCCGGAATAACGCTGCTGATGGTGACATCCAGATTGGTGCCATCCAGCTTCAGCTCCGGAAGTTTTTCAATAGCCTTGCTCAGACCCGGTGTTTTCCCTGCCAGCTCAAAGGTCTTGGTGACAGAGCCGCCGATTGTAATGACATAGGAAGCCACTGCTACCAAACCGGCCGATATCTGATCAGTCTTGTAAATCTTGGCGATATTGACACCGAAAGTAAATAGAAACAAGAGGACAACAATGGGAATGCTGCCTTTAAAAACCAGCCAGTTGATATCAATCAGCCACTGGAAGGTCGACGAAATCCAAGTCCAGCCAAACTGTCCCGGCAAATCAGACAGAAAGGCGTTGACCATCAGGGCAAAAGAGCCCGTCATAATAATCGGCATGGTCCCAATAAAAGAATCACGCAGAGCAACCAGAAACTTTTGGTTGCCGACTTTGTTGGCAATCGGCATGAGCCGAGCCTGCCATTTATCAACCAAACTACTCATAAGACTGATCTCCTATTCTTTAAATTTCTTATGCAAATCAATGATTTCCTTTGCCAAATCCACAAAGGCAATACTGGTCATGAGATGATCCTGCCCATGCACCATAAATAAACTGAGTTCTGTATTTTCTCCTTGCGCCTCCTTGGTCAGCATTTCAGCCTGGGCATGATGAGCCTGCAGCAGGGCTTTTTGAGCCAGCTCCAGCTTTGCTGCTGCCCGGGGAAAGTCACCCCCCTTGGCGGCGGCAATCGCTTCGACCGCACAGGACTTCGCCTCGCCGCCGTACATGATGAGGGTCATAGCGACCTCCAGCGATGATTGGTCTGCCATACTGCCTCCTATCCTATGAGGGACTCTGCCAAATCCAAGACCTTATCCCCCTTCATCATCCCATAGTCTGTCATGGGAATGACCTCTACTGGGATGCCTTTTTCGGCTGTTTTTTCCTTAAAATCATCCAGCAGATAGCGGACCTGCGGCCCCAGCAAGAGGACATCCACCTGCTCATTGGCCAGATATTCCGCCGCTTCGGGTACCGGTACAGCAAAGATTCTTGCAGCCAATCCCCGATCTTCCGCAGCTTTCTGCATTTTATTGACCATGAGGCTGGTGCTCATCCCGGCCGCACAGACCAGCATAATTTGTTTTGCTTCCATAGGCAATTCTCCTTTTCAAAATGTTAAATCATTTGAGCAACAGGTCAGGCAAATCCTGACAATTATTTTTAATATATAAACAAAAATCCAGAAAAAGAATAAATTTTATCGTATTATTAATTTTCTATAAATAGTATATCCGCTTTTTTCTAAAATGTCAACGCTTTCATCTTGTATTTTTATTTATTTTTTGTTAATATAACGGCAGAGGAACTGACGATGACAAGAACCAAAAAACAAACGGAACTCCGAGCGACCGTCTTAGACCAGCTCTATGCCAAACGGCCGATTTCCCGGATCGATATTTCAAAAGAAAGCCATATCACACCAGCCACCACCGGAACGATTATCAATCAGCTGATTAAGGAAGGTCTGGTGCTGGAATTGGGGGAGCTGAGCGATGACAGCGTAGGCCGCAAAAAGACCCTGCTGGACATCGCCCCCCGCCAGCGCTGCTATCTGGGCTTTGAGATTTCAGAAAAACAGCTGGCTGCGGCCATTACAGATAATGTCGGAGAGGTCATTGAGAGCGCCTGCCAGCCTTATCAGATCGACTGGACCGGCGGACCGTCCGACTCAGAAATCATCCGCTTTATCAAGGACTTCCTGCAGAAAAACAGCCAGCATCCGATCTCTGCTATCGCTGTAGCCCTGCCGGGCCATCCCAATCTTTCTGAAAGTGACTTTATTGTTTCTAAAAATCCGCATTGGGGCCAGATTAATCTGCGGACCATTCAGGAGGCCTTCTCCGTCCCGGTCTATTTCGCCAACAAATCCCACTGCCTGACCCTGGCCGAGCGCCTCTTCAGCTACCATCCAGCAGACAGCAATTTTATCGTCTATCACCTTGCCAGAGGGATTCACTGCTCTTACATGTACAGGGGCAGCATTTACAGCCAGGATAACTTTTTGATTGGCGAGGTGGGCCATACCGTGATGAACCCCGAAGGAGAACGCTGCCCCTGCGGGAAAAACGGCTGCCTGCAGGTCTATGCCAGCGAGAGCTCTCTCATTGACAAAGCGGCGATTTTGCACCAGTCTTCCCAGACTTCCCTGTTAAAAACGCTGGTGGCAGAGCCCAGTGATATTCAGCTGGATACCCTTCTGGCTGCCTATCGCTTGGGCGATCTCGGCAGTATAGAGCTGATTCATACCGCCTGCCGCTATCTGGCCATTTCGATTTCCAACCTCTGCCAGCTCATCGATACCGAGCGAATCTATCTGGACGGAGAGTTTTTCTCCTCCCCTTTGATTGCGGAGCAGATTTTAGCCCAGCTGGAGCAGGCTGCGCCGCTCTTTCCCAAGCAGAAGCAGGCCGAGATCATTATCATCCCTTACTCTCAGCTCAATATTGCCCGGGCGGCCGTCAGTCTCTGTGTTTACCATGAATTTCTGGACAAAAACAGCACATTCTGATCCCCAAAGAAAATCGAGTTTTGACAAGGAGGGGAGCAGGAACAATAGGCGGGAAACCGTCCCACCGCCACTACTAAAAGCAAACAAAAAGACTAAAAAATCCGCGCTTTGCAGCACGGATTTTTTATAGTCTTTTAGCAGGAGGCTGAGACAGACTCCCATGATGGCTGCGCCCTCACCCACAGAGGGATGAATCTTTTGGAAGATACTGTATAAAAAGTCCTTCAGTCTCGCTTTGTTTTGGAAAAAAACTCTTGACGCGGTAGCTGATTGCTCAAAAGCCCCAGTGGAGGTTTTGAGGTTATAGATAAAGCTTCCGATAGGAAGCAACAAAAGCACTGCTTTGAGGTTATGGATGAAACATCCGTTAGGATGTGTCAAGACTGTTCGTCTTTTAG
>NZ_QFAY01000027.1 GCF_017884005.1 Streptococcus panodentis | reverse complement strand
CTCCACTGGAGCTTTTGAGCAATCAGCTACCGCGTCAAGAGTTTTTTTCCAAAACAAAGCGAGACTGAAGGACTTTTATACGGTATCTTCCCAAAGGCACATCCCTCTGTGGGTGAGGACGCAGCCATCATGGGAGTCTGTCTCAGCCTCTTGTTTTTTTATGCAACTGACCATCGTTTTCTTACCGGATACCTGACGGTTAATACCGCTTACTGAAAAGCCCTTGTTTTGGCCTCTGAATCTTCTATAATAGTTGTCAAAGAAGAAAGGAGATTTTTACTATGTCTAAACAAATTGTAGACCCGATTCAATTGCGTCACGGTGCCAAATTAACCAACCGTTTGGTGCTGTCCCCTATGTATACTTTTAGTGGCTTAGAAGGAGGATTTGTGTCTGATGATACTTTGCAATACTACGGAGCACGCTCTCAGACAGCAGGACTTTTGATTACTGAATTTCATTATGTTAGCCCATCGGGAGGACCTTGTTACCAGACTGGCTATCCAGTTCAATTAGGTATTTACTCTGATACCCATATCGAAGGGGAGAGAAAATTAGCAACTGCCCTTCAGAAGGATGGCAATAAAGCGATTTTGCAGCTTCATCATGGTGGGATAGCAGCTTCTGGCCGTGCTATGAAGGGTGAGGAAGTATTGGCTCCAAGTGCCTTAGATTTTTCTTTCCTGCCATATCCGGTGAGAGAATTGACCGATGAAGAAATCCTTGAAATTATCAAGGATTTTGGTCGGGCAGTCAAACGTGCAGTTCAAGCTGGTTTTTCAGGAGTGGAAATCCATGGTGCCAACCACTATCTGCTGCAGCAATTCTTTTCTAGCACTTCCAATGTTCGTCAGGACAGATGGGGCGGAACTTTGGAAAAACGTATGGCCTTTCCTTTGGCGGTAGTCGAGGAAGTGAAGTGTGCTGCAGCCAAGTATGCGCCGGAAGATTTTATTATTGGCTATCGGATTAGCCCAGATGAAATCCATGAAGATCAAGTAGGCTATACTTATGAAGAAGCCAAGCTTTTGGTCAAGGAGCTAGTCAAGCACAAACTAGACTACATCCATTTGTCGCTTTTGGCTGGCTATGCTTCAAAACCTGCAGGATCAGACAAGACCTATGCAGATCATTTTAAGGAAGTTTTGGATGAACAAACCAAACTAATTACAATCGGTGGTGTCTTTAGTCAGGAAGAGGCAGAAGCTGCTATTGAGGATACAGCTGCGGATTTAGTTGCAATCGGGCGTGGGACCTTGATTGACCCTCTGTTTGGTTATAAAATACAGACGGGACGAGGAGCAGAAATTGTCCATGAGATTAGCCCTGAGCAGTTGAAAAATTCTCAATTGACACCGGGCTTGCTTGAAGTGTTCAGCCGTAAGGATTCTGGCGGGCTGCCTCCTCTACCTGGTCATGACACTATTACTCATCTTCATACTGGTAAATTTGGGGATGAGGGGCAATAACAATAGCCTATTCAAGATAGTATTGACAGAAGTCTGAACCTCCTCTGGAAAGAAAACTTCTATATCTTTAAATTTAGGACATATATCATGAAAACCGGAAACAAATTCCGGTTTTTTTATGTTCTTGATGAATGAAGCTGATATACATCGTTGAATTTAGGCCTATTGACGCAGTTTAAGGGCAATCGAAAACTATTTTTCTAAGTGACAAAAATGTAAGTTTAAAGGCTGAAATGTAAGGTAAAGCTATGGCAGCTAGTTTGGGAATTCGGTATCCTATAAGTGTAAAGAAAAAGAAGATAACTATCTTCCAAACTAATCATCAGATTTCAAGAAGGAGGCCCGCTATGAAAATCAATCTTTATAACCATCGCCAAAGTAAACCTAAAGCTCAAAAGATTTCCAAGGAAGAAATCGAGAAGACTCGCCTAGGCTGTGCTTCCAGTCAATATTATTTCTGGCTGCAGTACAGTCACTGAGAGATTCCAGTATTCAAGGATAAGAGAAAGGTCAGTTGACTTTTCTCTTATCCGACTTGGAGTACAAGATGACAAAAATGTAAGATTGGCAGGCAAAATGAAAGATTAGGTTATGGAAACTTGTCTGTCTTTTCGGTATGATAGTAGTATCAAGCTTAATGAAAAAGAGGTTCAAGTATGACATTATTAGACGTACAGCACGTGAAGAAAATTTATAAAACCCGCTTTCAGGGCAGTCAGGTAGAAGCCCTCAAAGACATCCACTTTACAGTGGAAAAGGGAGAATATGTCGCCATCATGGGGGAGTCAGGCTCAGGGAAATCCACCCTGCTCAACATCCTGGCCATGCTGGACAAGCCGACTGAGGGCCGGGTCTTTCTCAACGGAACTGACACGGCAACCATCAAAAACAGCCAGGCTTCCAGCTTCCGCCGGGAGAAGCTGGGCTTTGTCTTTCAGGATTTCAACCTGCTGGACACCCTGTCCGTCAAGGACAATATCCTGCTGCCTCTGGTCCTGTCCCGCCGCCCCATCACTGAGATGATGCAAAAGCTGGTCACGACCTGCAATGAGCTGGGGATTAACAAACTGCAGGAGAAGTACCCCTATGAAATCTCCGGCGGGCAGAAGCAGCGGGTGGCGGTGGCCCGGGCCATCATCACCGAGCCGGAGATTCTGCTGGCGGATGAGCCGACGGGGGCCCTGGACTCCAAGTCATCGGCGGCCCTTCTGGATGTCTTTGACGACATCAACGACCGGGGCCAGACCATTCTCATGGTGACCCACTCGACAGCGGCAGCCAGCCGGGCCAAGCGGGTGCTCTTTATCAAGGACGGCATTCTCTACAATCAGATCTTCCGCGGGGACAAGACCGAGCGGCAGATGTTTCAGGAGATTTCCGATACCCTGACAGTGATGGCAAGTGAGGTGAAGGACTAGTGTTTCGATTAGCAGCAAAACTGGCGGTATCCAATCTGATTAAAAACCGCCGTCTCTATTATCCCTTTGCTCTGGCTACCTGTGTGGCTGTGGCTATTTCTTATATTTTCAACTCCTTGGCTTTTAATCCCAATCTATCCAAAATGACAGGGGCTAGTTCGATTATAGCTGTTTTAATCCTAGGGCTCGTCATCGTGAACATCACAGCCGGGATCATCGTCTTTTATGCCAATAGCTTTGTTATGAAAAACCGCTCCAAGGAGCTGGGGCTTTATGGCATGCTGGGGCTTAATAAGCGCCATCTCTTTGTTATGACCTTTATTGAGCTACTAATCTTCGGGCTAGTGGCTGTAAGCTTGGGGCTGACTATTGGTGTTCTCTTTGACCAGCTGATTTATGCCTTTCTGCTCAAGCTTATGGGGACCAAGGTGGTTTTGGTTTCAACTTTCCAGCTACCGGTCTTGATTCTTGTTTTTATTTTCTATGGCTTTATTTTTGCAGGCTTGGTCTTTGTTAATGGTTGGCGAATTCTGCGTTTTGATTCCCTGAAGATGTCTAAGGAAAAGGCCAGCGGAGAGAAGAAGAGCCGGTTTTTACTGCCACAGACCTTTATTGGCCTGGCAGCTCTGCTCTACGGCTACTATCTGGCTCAGACTGTGCGGAATCCTATGGAAGCAATCTTCATCTTTTTTGGAGCAGTCCTCTTAGTCATTTTAGGAACCTACCTGCTCTTTAACGCTGGTATTACAGTCTTTCTGCAGCTTCTTCAAAAGAACAAAAAGTATTACTACCAGCCCAATAATATGATTTCCGTCTCAAATCTTATTTACCGGATGAAGAAAAATGCAGTGGGGCTGGCTACTATTTCCATCCTATCGACAATGGTTCTAGTGACCTTTTCTGCCGGCATGAACATCTATTCTGGCGCGGAATTTATGCAGAAACTTATGTTTCCGCATGATTTCTCTATCAATGGCGGTGTAAATGCAAAAAAAGAACAGCTGGATCAGGTCTTGACAGAGTTTGTAGCAGAGAATCAGCTGAAGGTCAAGCAACAGGAGACCTATCAGTTTTACTCCATGGGCGTTGAGCATCAGAAGGGCAACCAGCTGGATATTTATCCCAAGGGTCAACGGGCTGTTACACCCAGCACCTATATCCTGATGTTCTCCAGCGAGGACTACCAGAAGCTGACTGGCAGGGAGCTGGATTTGCAGGAAAATGAAGTGGCTGCCTTTAATAAGGGAGCAGATATTGACTTTCAACAGCCCCTGCAGCTGGCTGGTCAGACCTTGACGGTCAAGGAAGTCCTGACAGAAGATTTTGTCTATAATAAGATTCCGGATGAGTTTAATATCATAGTGCCTAAAGGCTTGTATCTGGTCGCCAAGGATCCTAGCCAGCTCTTGGCACCGCAGATGGAGCAGCTAGCCATTTATACTAGCCTCTACGGAGGTCTGGACATCGAGGCTTCAGAAAATGAAAAGGCTGAGCTGAATACAGCCTATCAAAAGAAAATGGCGGACTACAACCAGTCCCTGCCGGAAGGTGCAGGCGGTGTACACGGCGAAACTGGCGTTGTTGGTATGCGTGAGATCAATGGTATGCTGGGCGGTGTGTTCTTTATCGGTATTTTCCTTTCCATTGTCTTTATGATGGGAACAGTGCTGGTTATCTACTACAAGCAGATTTCCGAAGGATACGAGGACCGCGAGCGCTTTGTCATCCTGCAGAAAGTCGGCTTAGACGAGCAGCAGATCAGAAAGACTATCCGCAAGCAAGTACAGACGGTCTTCTTCCTGCCTCTGATTTTCGCCTTTGTCCATCTGGCCTTTGCCTACCATATGCTCAGCCTCATCCTGCAAATGCTGGGAGTGCTCAATGCAGGACTCATGCTGGCAGTAACCTTGGGAGTCTGTGCTATTTTCTTTATCAGCTACATTATTGTCTTTGCGATTACATCGCGTAGTTATCGTAAAATCATTTCAATGTAAGAAGTTGGGTTTGCCAACTTCTATTTTTATACAGCTATTATGCTTTACAAAGTAGTGAGAGTGTGTTATACTAAGTGTAAGAAAGCTAGTATGTATTGCATATTAGTTGATGTCAATTTTCACAGAGAAATTTGAAATTAGATGAAAGGAGAGAGGATGGAACAAACGCAACTGTTAAAAGGAATCTTGGAAGGCTGCGTCTTGGAAATCATTTCGCAAAGAGAAATCTACGGTTATGAATTGATTCAAATATTAAATGAAAAAGGATTTAATATCGTAGCTGGGACAGTCTATCCCTTACTTCAGAAATTAGAGAAAAAAACCTACATTAGGAGTCGGCTCAAAGCATCACCAGAAGGACCAGATAGGAAATACTTTTCTCTGACCAAGGAAGGACGACTCTATCTGAAAATGTTCTGGCAACAATGGGAAGGGCTGCTGACTAATGTCACAAATGTCAGAGGAGGAAAAAGCAAATGAAACAGGAAAAAAACAATATTCAGGAACTCATTCAAAAAACAAATGACTCAGTCCAGAACTTAAAACCTGAAAATAAAGCCTATTTTGATGATTTAATTGTTTATATGGCTTCGTCCTCTTTGTTTCATGACGAAGGGGCTATTCGTGAACAGTTATATCAGATGGTACTGGATTTTTCGGACGCTGAGAAGGATGGAATTACTGCTCAAGAATTTTTCGGTGAAAATCCTCAAGCAATGGCAGATGAACTAGTTAAAGACAGTCCTAGGATCAGTAGGCGACAAGTATTCGAAATCAGTTTGATGGTGGGGGCCATTTTGGTCTTCTTCCGTCTCCTAAGTAGTTTTGCCAGTAAATCTTATTTGCAAATCGCTCCGCTAGTTTACCTTAGTGATACAGTTTTAGGGCTGGTAGTTGTAAAAGTGATTTTTTACTTAGTGGCTAAGACTATTTATGAAGATTGGAAAAAGTGGCAATTATGGCTGGCTAGTTCTTTAACAATCATACTGGCTGTCTTACTTAGATATGGAGCAGAAACTAGTTTGGTGGGAGTAGGTGGTTTTGTCATCTCTTGGCCGTGGGATGTCATTCTTTTAGGTAGCCTAGTTAGTCTTATTTCCATCTTTCTAAGCAAAAAAGAAGCTCTATTTCGAATGATGCTTATCCCGATTGTTGCTCTTTTCCTAGTTGGATTACTTAAACGTTGGTCAGACAGAATGCAGATTACAGATCCTTTATGGACAGTGGCTCTGCCTATCGGACTAATTTGCCTATCGCTTCTTATTTTCTATTTTTATAGTTGGAAGCAAGGTCGGAAATAATTTTGCGGTTTCTAAATGCCAAAACTTGTGATATAATGAACCGTCTATATTTTTGAGGAGATGATAATGGATATTTTTCGTAAAAAAGATGTTAGCAAGTCACGAACTAGTATGAGGCGACATCTAAAAATTCCTGATTTGATTTTGCTTGGTATTGGAGCCATGGTAGGAACTGGAATTTTCACTATTACAGGGACTGGAGCGGCCAAATATGCTGGGCCGGCTCTGACCGTCTCGATTGTCATTTCAGCGCTTTGTGTGAGTATTTCGGCCCTTTTTTACGCTGAGTTTGCCTCACGGATTCCTGCCAATGGCGGAGCCTACAGTTATATTTATGCGGTTCTGGGGGAATTTCCTGCTTGGCTGGCCGGTTGGCTGACCATCATGGAGTTCATGACCGCTATCTCAGGTGTTGCCTCTGGCTGGGGTTCTTATCTGAAAGGATTGCTGAGCGGCTTTGGTATCCAGCTGCCAGCAGCTCTGAATGGTACCTTCAATCCAAAAGCAGGTACTTATGTGGACTTGCTGCCTATTCTGGTCTTGGTCTTTGTTACAGGGGTTGTCCTTTTGAACTCCAAGGCAGCTCTGCGCTTTAACTCAGCCTTGGTCGTGCTGAAGTTCTCAGCCTTAGCTCTCTTTATTCTGGTTGGTCTTTTCTTTATCAAGCCGGAAAATTGGTCCGACTTTTCCCCCTTCGGTTTTGGTCAGATATACGGCGGCCAGACCGGTATCATGGCGGGTGCTTCGCTCATGTTCTTTGCTTTTTTGGGCTTTGAGTCCATTTCCATGTCGGTCGATGAAATCAAAGAACCGCAAAAGAATGTACCGCGCGGAATTGTCCTGTCCTTGACCATCGTGACCGTTCTCTATATCTTGGTAACGCTGGTCCTGACCGGGATTGTCCATTACAGCAAGCTCGGTGTTTCTGATGCGGTGGCCTTTGCTCTCCGCAGTATCGGTCTGGGCTGGGCGGCAAACTATGTATCCATGGTGGCCATTTTGACCCTGATTACCGTCTGCATCTCCATGACCTACGCCCTGTCGCGGATGATTTACAGCATTGCCCGTGACGGCCTCCTGCCTCGGTCCTTTAAGGAGCTGACGGCGACCAGCCGCGTTCCCAAGAATGCTACGATTTTGGTAGGAATTGTCTCCGCCGTTTGTGCAGGGATTTTCCCTTTGGCCAGCATCGCTTCCTTTCTCAATATCTGCACATTGGCTTATCTGATTTTGCTGGCGCTGGCTATTCTCAAGCTGCGCAAGGACAGGGGACAGCCCAAGGAAGGCGAGTTTAAAACGCCTCTGGTCCCCCTGACCCCTATCCTGTCCATCATCATCTGCCTGTCCTTTATGACCCAGTACACTGGAGAGACCTGGCTGGCGTTTGGGATTGCCCTGCTGCTGGGAATACTGCTGTACTTTGGCTATGGCTACCGGCATTCGGAAATCCATTTGAAAAAGGAAGTTGAGGAGCAGGCATGAGGTTAACGGATAAGAAGAAAAACTGGCTGATTGTCTTGGGGCTGATTGCTGTTCCCCTGCTGATCTTTGTCATCCATGTCCAGCTCAACCAGCCCGAAAGTATGACCGGTGACTATATTAGGCTCTGGAAGTCTACCTGGCATGAGAAAAACAAGGAATGGCTCTATCCTATGAAATTTATCTGCCTTGGCATCCTGGGCCTTCTGGCCGGCAGCGGTCTGATGATTGCCCTGTCCAAAAGTGAGCGGTGGAAGTAGATGATTGAATGAGAGACCCTACAAGGGTTTCTTTTTTCTTGATTATTAAAAATGCCAACTATTAACCCCTTTTTCTTATGGTTTATCATGTTAAAAAACTGTTGAAAATGATATAATAATGGTAGTTTTAATGCTTGTTTTTTTAACAATTGTATTTTAAGAAATGAGGACAAGGTGACTGAAAAAATTATAAAGTCCAAGCATAGAGTACAAAAACACGGTGAAGTTTTTACCCCATCATGGATGGTTCAAAAAATGTTGGATATTCCGGGAGTTAAGGAGGCTACAGAAGATGTGTACGCTACTTTTTTAGAACCATCAGCTGGAGACGGGAATTTTTTAGAAGCTATTCTTGAGCGAAAGCTTTTTGCTGTCACACAGAAGTATGATAAACGAAATTGGAAGACAAAGTCTTTGTTTGCTGTATCTTCAATTTATGGCATTGAATTTTTAGAAGACAATCTTGAAGTAGCACGATCACGAATGTTTTTGCATTATCTTGATTGGATTGAGAGATGTTTTGGCGAGAGATTGACTAGTAGAAGTGACCTTTATAAATCTGCACATTATCTAATCAATCGAAATATAGTAAGAGGCAATACTTTGACAAAGAGGCATCCCGTGACAGATGAACTCATTATGTTTAGTGAGTGGAAACGAGTCAAAGGGCATCCGAGCTTGGTTGAAAGAGTTCGTTTTGCATTTGCTGAATTATTCGGTGAAGTTATAATAGATGATGAGGATAAAGTTGTTAAAAGGCAATTAAGTTTGTTTGAATTATCCGAAGAAAATGCAGCTGAGAATGAAACAAATAATGTAAGGATTCAAAAGGTTTATACATTAGGAGACTAAAATATTATGGCATCAAATTTTGATTTTTTAAAACTAAATACAGATACTGCTGAGCTTTTTGAGACGGCAAATAAGGCTGAGAATAACTATGCTCATCTGGATTATGAAGGAGTATTGACAAAGGTCCGTAAAATTGCGGAAAATACGGCGCATCTCTTTGCTGATTGTAAGAATATTGAGATTCCTCCTCACACAACCTTTCATGGTGTTTTGCAAAAGGTCAAGCGCCATATTGATAAGAAAATAATTGTGGATGCTTTCTTCGGTATTAAAAAGCTAGGTAATAGCTCTTCTCATGTACTGAACCCGAAAGATGCAACCCAAGAGAATGCCTTGGCAGCGTTGGAACAAGTGTATATGATTCTCGCCTGGTTTGTTACGGAATATGTGGATGAGAATATCAAAGTGGATCTATACAACAAGTTTTTAGAACCAAAGGCACAGGAGCGCTACACAACAGCCGAACGAAAATTTATTTACGTTCAGACTGTCAATAATGATAGTGGTATGTTTCCTGCCTATGAAGGGACTCAAAAGATTGGTGAAGGGACTGTTGCATCTGATGATATTGAAGCAGACTGGACTCCTAATAGTGAATTTTTAAGAACAGTTGCACCTAAACGGATTAAGCAATATATGACCACTTCGGGACTTCGCTACAAACTAGGATGGGTCGAACTTGCTTATAAGAAAAAAACTAAATCTTGGTTTCACGATTATGATGTGCATGAAGTATTAAAACGTTCAGGTGTCGAACGGTCGGAAATACTTGAAGGTAATGAATGGTTTAAGACCGATTTAGAGACTGCTAAGTCTGCCATTAAAGCAGTAAAAGAAGGACGGGCTTATATCAATGAGCCATTAGCTGAATATCCAACAGAAAAGCAAGATATTATCTTACGTCCAGAACAGGATGCAGCAGTAAAACAAACACAACAGACCTTTAAGAAAAAAGACCGCATGTTATGGAATGCCAAAATGCGTTTTGGTAAAACTCTGACCTCTTTAGAACTTATTAAACAAGAAGGATTTCAACGTGTCCTCATCATGACTCATAGACCAGTTGTCAGTGATTCTTGGTTTGAAGACTATCAAAAGATGGATATGGCAGAGGCCGGCTATATCTATGGATCAGTTGATAAAGGTGAGAAACTGTCTGCTTTGAAATCGGGAGACCAGCCATTTATCTATTTTGCTTCAATTCAACTACTTCGATACAACGGGGCTCAAACCAATCTTCCTGAATTTGCAGATGTAGATTGGGATTTGATTATCATTGATGAGGCTCATGAGGGAACCCAGACAGAGCTAAGCGATACAGTCATGCAAGCCTTGGTCAAAAAAGACCATACCAAAATTCTGGAATTGTCTGGTACACCTTTCAATCTTCTGGACCAGTTTGACCCAGAACAAGTGTACACTTGGGACTATGTTATGGAGCAGCAAGCTAAACTGAAATGGAGCTTGGAACAGCCAGAAAAACCAAACCCATATGAAGTGCTTCCAGAAGTCTTGATGTATACCTTTGAAATGAAAAATAAAGAGAAATTCAGTGATGAAAATAAGTCATTTAATTTCCGTGAATTTTTCAGAGTGAATGATAGTGGGGATTTATTTTACAAGGAAGATGTTCGCCGATTCCTTGATCATATTACCAATCCCAGCAGCGAGACCAATTACCCATTCTCGACACGAGCGTATCGTGAAGAACTGCGCCATACCCTTTGGCTCATGCCGGGCGTAAAAGAAGCTAACGCCTTTGAAAAACTTTTGAAAGAGCACCCTGTATTTGGTATAGATTATGAAATTGTCAATGTTGTCCAAAATGATAAAACGGATTCAGTTATTGATAATTCAGGCGATGACTTAGCAAAGGTTCGGCAAGCAATTACGGATAATCCTTCTCAAACTAAGACCATTACGCTGACTGTCCGTCGCCTAACAACAGGGGTCAATGTGCCAGAATGGACAGCCATTATGTTCTTATCCAATACCAACAGTGCTATGAATTACCTTCAGGCTGCCTTTCGTGCGCAGACTCCATTTTCACATGAAAAATTGGGGATGAAGGAACGCTGCTATATCTTTGACTTTGCCCCTGACCGTGCTCTGACTGTTATGGCTGAGAGTGCGCAAATCAACTCCGGAGTCGGCAAGAAAAATACCCAGCAGCAAAAGCAAGCCATGACAAATCTGCTCAACTTTTTACCGATTTTGGGTAAAGGTGATAATGGCATGGAGTCTTTTAACGTAGACCGGATGTTGACGCAGATTAAGAAGGTTTATGCTGAAAAAGCTGTTCGTTCAGGATTTGAAGATGACAGTCTTTATAATGATAATCTTTTGACACTGACAGCAGATGATGCGACCATGTTTGACAAGATTAATAGCATCGTGGGTAAGACACAAAGGCAAAGGACATCTGCTACGGTTACTATTACTGACAGCGGACTGACAAATGAAGAGTATGATAAGGCGGAGCGTGCCAAGAAAAAGAAAGCTCGTGAGCGGACTCCGGAAGAAAAAGAAGCTATTGAGAAGTTAAAAGAAGCTCGTAAGCAGCAAAAAAACATGATTTCTATCCTACGGGGAGTGTCTATCCGCATTCCAATGATGATTTATGGAATGGATGTGGATTTGAGTAAAGATATCACCATCCAAGACTTTATCAATGAAGTAGATGATGAATCATGGAAAGAATTTATGCCCAAAGGATTTACAAAGGGTATGTTCAAAGAGATTACCAAGTATTATGATGCTGAGGTCTTTATCGAAGCAGGACGGATTATCCGTCAACGTGCCAAGTCATTTGACAGCCTTGACTTTATCCAGCGGGCAGAAGAAATTGCAACTTTATTTGGAAGCTTTAAAAATCCTGATAAAGAAACAGTTCTGACACCATGGCGTGTAGTCAATATGCAGATTTCTAAAGGGATTGGCGGGCTTAACTTCTACGATGATGACTTTGAGTCTATGACAGATGGAGCAAAACCAAACCTTCACTGGGTGGAAAGAGATGTGACAGATAGTATTTATCATTCAGAAAGCAAGATTATCGATATCAATGCCAAGACCGGTCTCTACCCCCTGCATGCAGCTATGAGTCTCTATTACCAGTATGTGCAGAAGAATGATGACAATCATTTTGATGCGGAACAAGTCTACCGTAGTATCTTGGAAAATAATATCTATGCCATCGCTAAAACTCCAATGGCCAAGACTATTACCGACCGCACCTTAGCTGGCTATAAAAATTACAAGACCAATGTAGCTTACATTGAAAACTTTTCGGATACTCTCAAAAAGAGTATCGAGGAAGGAAAAAAACAAGTAGAGGAGGCCTTTAAGCAAGTGAAATTTGATGTAGTGATTGGCAATCCGCCGTATCAAGACTCAACAAGTGTAAACAATAGACAAGGTGCTATCTATCCATTCTTCTATGATATAGCAAAAGAAATATCTGATAAATTCATTTTAATATCACCTGCTAGATTTTTGTTCAATACAGGTTTGACTTCTAGAGATTGGAACAAAAAAATGTTATTAGATGAACATATAAACGTTGTTTATTATACTTCAGACTCAAAAGCTGTCTTTCCGAATACAGAAATTAAAGGTGGGGTGGTTGTTGTCTACAGGGATAGTACCAAAGTGTTTGGAGCTATTAATGATTTTATCCCAGATGAAAATTTGAGAAAATTAGCAAGTCATTTTACAAAAGATTCAGCTAGTAATTTCCCATCAATAATGTTTGGAGGGCGTTCTGATTTAAAATTTAATGATATGTTTCTGAATAAGTACCCTAATACTAAGGATATTTTATTAAAAAATATCCAGAAAAGACATCCTAATGCTACTAAATTATCTCCTAATGAAGAATACGAACTTAAGTCATCATCTTTTGACACTCTAAAGAATTATTTTTATGATAATGTAACTGAATCTGAAGAAAAATATTATAGATTACTCGGTTTGGAGAATGGAAAACGTACATACAAATATATCGAGAAATCTTATTTAACCCCTCGATACCAGTTTAATAATAATATAGATAAATACAAAGTTTTTGTTCCAGAATCAAATGGAAATGGAGATTATGGAGAAGTGCTAAGTACCCCTGTAGTTGCATATCCGTATGAGTCATGTACACCAACTTTTATCAGTATTGGTCAATTTAATAGTGAGATTGAAGCAAAGAATCTTCTTCAATATATAAAAACAAAATTTTTAAGATCTCTTTTGGGTATTTTAAAAACAACACAGCATAATGCACCAAACAACTGGGCATATGTCCCTCTTCAAGATTTTACCGAAAATTCTGATATAGACTGGTCACAATCAGTTGCAGATATTGACCAACAGCTGTACCAAAAATATGGATTGGATAATGATGAGATTGCATTTATTGAGGAAAAAGTGAAAGAGATGGAATAAATCGTGATAGTTGAATTTTATTTAAACGATATTATTTAATGATGGGAGAGATCTGAAAGTATTTCTAATCGCTAATTTCTACACTTTTATTCTAATGTAATATTTCGAAAGGAAAATAAATGTTACTGTTTTCTACGATTTTAAAGATAGACAAATCATTGACTAGGGATGATTTCTTAAAACTTGTTATTGAATGGAATCAAGGTAGTCCTCATGGGGATAATGTCATTCCTGATTTGAATTGGGATGGTTCTTACAATCAAAAGTTTGGCAATGAAACGGTCTCTCTCGAATTTAAGGAGTACCGCAATGAGGATATTCTTGCGGTTCGATATGTTAAAAAATTGAATGATGGTGTCATTTGGAATACGGATTACATCATGAATTTTAAAGAATTCAAGATGTCAATTAGGCTAGACAGAAGCTTTACCGAGGATGCGATTGCTATAGAACCGTCATTTGCTACCCCCTTATTTATTAAGACATTGATTGAAAAGGGATATGTTTTAGATGACAATAACCTTCCGGTAATCATGGATCCTTATGTGATAAATAGGGAAAATTACTGTTTGCTGGCTGATGTTATTAATGGCATCAAGTCATACGATTTACCTGTAGTCTATGTTTCGAGAAAATTTTCAAATCAGACTCCAGTCGATGTTGATAAATTATCGTATGCTCTTAAAGGTGTTGCTCATGTTTTTGTCCAGGAGGACGTTAGTTCAAATAGTATAATTCGTACTCTTTGTGAGGATAAAAATGAATACAACGGGAATATTGGTCTTTACTATCAAACGGACATGATTCCGAACAGAAGTATTAAAGTTCTTAAACACTTTGATCCAGAGGTGGTGAGACAAGGAGTTGTGAGAGACATTGTTCATTTTACCAATCAGCAAACGATTGATCCATTATATACCTGGGATGGTGTATCAGCTTCCTTACTTCGAGATCGTTTTGAAAGTCAGAAAGCAAAACGAACAGAAGCTGAAAGAACTAAAGAAGTGACAGATGAGCTTTTAGATAGCGTTAGCGGTGACATGGATGCTCTGACAGAAGAAAATGACCGCTTGACTCATAAACTTTCGGAATTGGAGGCAGAGTTAACTTATTATCGGGACGCTTTTAATACTAAGCAGGGGAATGAGGATGGCTTTTTATCAAGTGGGGCTGAAAGAGAATTTTTCAAAAATGAGAAGAAAGAGTTTGTTTTAGCTGTTTTATCAGACGCTTTATCCACTATTCCAGATGGAACTCGTAAAAAACATATTATTCAGGACATTATCCAGCAGAATAGCTTTGAGGATATCTTTAGCCAAAAGAGGACTGAAGTTAAGCGACTACTGAATAGTTATAACGGCCTAAATGCTAAGTTGAAGCAAGATTTGAAACAGCTTGGATTTACTATTTCTGATGATGCCAAGCACTATAAATTAACCTATTTCGATGATAATCGCTATGCCATTGTCATGGCAAAAACACCTAGTGATGGCAGAGCTGGGAAAAATAACAGCTCTGAAATCAATAAAAAAGTATTCTAATTTTTTCGGGACTGTAAGAGGGGAATGGCCAAGTGAATAATTTACAATAGTGATATTGTAGCAGTTTTTGCTTTCGTCAAGTCTGGGAGGCCGTCAGAAGTGGCGGATAAAGCTTACCAGAGTAAGTGGCCTCATAGATTTTTAGATAGCATACATATAAAATTAACTAAGAGACCCTACAAGGGTTTCTTTTTTGGCCATATCTGTTATAATAATAGGCAGAAATGAGGAGTAGGTGAATGATTTACAAACAAGATTATTTAGATGATGTCTTAGTTCGCATAGCTTATCACTCCAGCGGGATTGAGGGCAACACTATATCTCTTCCTGAAACGGTCAGTATCATCTTGGAAAACACACTACCCGGGAAGCATAAGAGTATCAGGGAGTTCTATGAGATAGAAAATCACAAACAGGCCTTTTCTTTGTTGCTGGATAGCTTGGCTAATAACGCTCCCTTGACTGTGGGGTTGGTGCAAGGTTTTCACGCGCTATTGACGGACCGCCTGCAGCATGACAGAGGGCGTTTTAAAACAGTGCAAAATGCCATCATAGGGGCTGAGTTTAAGACGGCTGCACCAGAGGAAACGCCCTTTTTGATGGTTCAATGGATAGATAATGCTGTTTACAGACTGAAAGAGGCAGCCAGCGAGGAGGCGGTATTGGAAATTCTGGCTGATACGCATATCCAGTTTGAGCGCATTCATCCTTTTAGTGATGGCAATGGCCGGACTGGCCGTCTGCTGCTGATGTATCTGGCTATGCAGTATCTGAAAGCTCCAGTCATTATCAGCAAGGATGACAGGGCTCAGTATATGGAACTGCTGGCTGAGCAGAATACCAAGGAATTAGCTGCCTTGCTCAAGCAGTCCTTGGATAGGGAGAGGGAAAGGATGGAGCAGTTTGCCTAGCAGACTTTATATCGCTTATGCAGCCAAAGAAGATTACAGCCGACAAGGGATAAGAGTAAAACAATGTCAGTTATAGAGAGGCAGTTTCTGGCCTTGGTCAAGTCTGATAGGCTGTTAGAAGTGGGCAGCATAGATTTTCCAACAGCAGATATAAAACAAGTGAGTCTGTCTCGGCCTCTTTTTTTGACATATCTGTTATAATAATAGGCAGAAATGAGGTGGAACAGATGATTCGTACAGTGAGGCTGACTGATGCGGCAGCTATCCAGCAGATTAATGCGGAGGTGCTGGGCTATGATTTCAATCTTGAGGCGACAAGAGCTCAGCTGGAGCGTCTTTTGCCGGACAGCCGGCACCTGCTGTTAGCGGCTGAGACGGATGACGGTCAAGTCATAGGCTATGCTCATGCGGCCAGCTACGACTGTCTTTATTTCCCGCCCCTGCTCAATCTTTTGGCGCTGGCTGTTGATGCGAAAGTTCAAGGGCAGGGATATGGCAGAGCTTTGATGCAGGCGCTCCGTGAGCAGGGGGTAGCTGCTGGCTACACAGGCATTCGAATCAATTCGGGCATCTCACGAACCGAAGCCCATGATTTTTACCGCTCGCTGGGCTGTTTGGAAAAAGATGACCAGAAACGATTTTACTGGAATTTTTGAAGGGGGAAAGAATGAACATCGAACTACTTAGTCAGAGCCATGCTTTGGAAATTGCCAATGACTGGCATTATCCTGAACCCTATGACTTTTACGATATGAAAAATGACCCGGAAGACTACGAAGAAATCCTATCACCAGAGAAGCGGGGCGGCCATTACTATCAGGTTCTGAAAGACGGTGCTCTCTATGGCTTTTTCTGTCTGATCCCCAGTGGGGAAGGCAGCCTGGAATTAGGCCTGGGACTCAAACCAGAGCATTGCGGGCAAGGGCAGGGTGCTGCCTTTTTAGAGGGAATCCTAGATTTTGCGCGTGAGAATTTTTCCGTCCAAAAACTGACTCTATCTGTCGCTGACTTTAACCAGCGAGCCCAGAAGCTGTATCTCAATCTGGGCTTTGCAGCAGTGAGGCGCGTTCCCAAGGAAAGCAATGGCGATATTCATCTCTTTGTGGAGATGGAGAAGGATCTCTAAACGAAAGGAGCAAACCATGACATTTGAAGAAATTTTACCGGGTCTCAAGGCCAAGAAAAAATACGTTCGTACTGGTTGGGGTGGTGCAGAGAACTACATCCAGCTTTTTGACAGCATTGAACAAAATGGAGTGACACTTGATGTGACTCCGTACTTTCTTATCAACGTGTCAGGCGAAGGGGAGGGCTTCTCCATGTGGAGTCCGACGCCTTGCGATGTGCTGGCTGACGACTGGGTAGAAGTCCATGACTAAGACGGTTTTGGTGACCGGGGCCAGCTCTGGTATCGGCCAGGCTCAGGCGCAGACTTTTTTGGAAAATGGCTGGCGCGTTTATGGTCTGGATAAGGGGGACAATCCTGAACTTCCGGGAGATTTCCGCTTTCTGCAGCTGGATGTAACCGGGGATTTGACCCCGCTTTTCAGCTGGCTGCCCGAGGTCGATATTCTCTGCAATACAGCCGGCATGCTGGATGATTACCGGTCCCTGCACGAGACCAGCGATGACGACTGGGAGCGGATCTTTGCGGTCAATCTGACGGCTGCTATGAAAATCACCCGCTTTTACCTGCAGAAAATGGTGAAAAAAGAAGCCGGCATCATTATCAATATGTGCTCCATTGCCAGCTTTATGGCCGGCGGGGGCGGCGCAGCCTATACCGCTTCCAAGCATGCTCTGGCCGGCTTCACCAAGCAGCTGGCACTGGACTATGCAGCGCAAGGAGTTCAGGTCTTTGGCCTGGCTCCGGGTGCTGTCAGGACGTCTATGACGGCCGCAGACTTTGAACCGGGCGGCCTGGCAGACTGGGTGGCTGAGGAGACCCCCATCAAGCGCTGGCTGAACCCGCAGGAAGTAGCGGATGTCACGCTCTTTCTGGCCAGCGGCAAGGCCGCCGCCATGCAGGGCGAGATACTCAAGATTGACGGCGGCTGGAGTTTGAAGTAGGAAAATATAATGTTTAAACGCAAAAAAATATATCTGATTTGCCTCGCTCTGCTATTTCTGATCTGGCTGAACAATACAGGACTCTTTTCTCATCGGGAGGGGCAGGATTATAAAATTCTAGCCCATCGAGGACTGGCGCAGACCTTCGATGAATCGAAAGCGGACTGGGACAGCAATACAGCAGCCATGATTGACCCGCCTGCGCATCCCTATCTTGAGAATAGCCTCCCTTCCATGCAGGCGGCTTTTGACCTAGGAGCGGATGCCGTGGAGTTCGATGTGAAATTGTCCAAAGACAAGCAGCTGGCGGTTTTTCATGACTCGACTTTGGAATACAAGTGCGGAGTCAAGGGCGAGATTCAGGATTACACCATGGACCAGTTGAAAAAGATGGACATTGGCTACGGCTACACGGCTGATGGCGGGAAAAGCTACCCTTTTAGGGGCAGGGGAGTCGGCCAGATGCCGACCATGGACGAAGTCTTGGAAAGGTTTCCTGATAAGGAGTTTGTGATTGAGGTCAAAGACGGGAAATTAGAAACCTATCAAGTTTTGTGGCGAAAATTAAAAACTCTCTCGCCTGAAAGGCTGGATAAACTCAGTGTCTGCGGAGCAAGTGAGGAAGGAGTTAATTGGCTGCGCAGTCAGAGCCGCAGCCTCAAGCTTTTATCCAAAGAAAGCATGATTCGGGCGCTTATCAAATATGAATTGCTGGGATTTACAGGCTACATTCCGGAGGAAATGAAAAATGCTGAGCTGCGAATTCCTTTGAAATACGCCAAATTCTTATGGGGGTGGCCTTATAAATTTATGGAAAGAATGGAATCGGTCAATACTCGGGTCGAATTAACAGCTGGAGGAGCTGACTTATCGGTGGGCTTTGATGATGTTACTAGCTTAGAATCGGTCCCTAAGGAATTTGGGGGCTATATCTGGACCAATAAAATCAATGAGCTGCATCTGAAAGAAGACTGATCATGAATAAAAAGCATACTTTTTTTCACTCTTGGTCCAAAAACATGGTTCGCTATGGTTTGCAAGCGGATCTTGGACAGATTTTCACGAATACCGCTGAGACTTCAGCCCTCTACCAGCTGGGGAATTTCCTCTTTCCGGCTGGTCAGGCGGACCCGGAGTTTTGGCAGAATTACAGCAGCCAGAGCGGTCTGGCGGATAAAATCATTATCTCCGAGGAGCCCAGCTGGCAGCAGTTTCTGGACAGCCAGAGCCAGCTGCACCAGTTTACCCGCTATGCCTTTGCGGACAGAGCAGACTTCGATGCAGAGACCTTGGGGAAATGGCAGAGCAGCTTACCAGCAGATGTTCAGCTTTATCCGATTGAGGAGAATAGCTACACGCTGCTGGCCGAGGAGAGCTGGTCCCATGATTTGCAAGGCGATTTTACAGATTTTGCTCATTTTCAAGCTGCAGGCGGCTTTGGCTTTGTACTCTGCTTAGGGGAGGAGATCATCGCAGCCGTCTCAACAGGACTGACTTATCATGGGGCTGTTGAGATTGAAATTGCCACCAAACCAGCCTGCCAAGGGCAGGGGCTGGCCAAAGTTCTAGGCGCTGCCATGATTGTGGAAAGTCAAAAACGCTCGGTCTTCCCGCTCTGGGATGCGCATAATGAAGCTTCCAAGAAGGTCGCACAAAGTCTGGGCTACCAGCTCTTGGGAGCCTATCGGGCTTATGAATGGAAAGGCAGTTTTGACCAATGAAGAAAAACCAAAGCTATTCCTTAAAAGACATCATTGAGACTGTAAAGTCGGAAGAGCTAGATGATGATTTCTGTTTGTATGCTAAGGAAAATGGAGAACTGAATTTTCAGGACAGCTACTTGCTTCCTTGTTGGTAAAGTTTTTGTCCTTTAGGGCAAAAATCATGGCTATTGTTATCATTAAAGCAAACCAAAAGGCGGGAATGAGAATAGGAGAAAGCATTTCGCGAAGGGCTGGTGCAATAGCGCTGAGTAGCCGACTAAGGAGAATTCCTGTTAAGGGAGTTGTTAGGGCAAACCAGCGCGGGTAAGCCGTTTTCTTACTCAAAACGAGGATAACAATAAATAGGAGAAGTACAGCCATAAGTACGAAATAAATAAGCAGAAAGTTATTTTTCACTATTGAAAAGCTTTCTAGTAATTTTGCAATATCGGCAGAGGGATTATGGGCATACAGCCGCGAAGTGGCGGCAAAATAGAAATAGCTGGTGTGGAGGAAAACACAGACAGTCATGAGAATCCAAGCTCCTACTATTCCTAGCCATTTTTGTCTCAGCCCGATAGAGAGGATATAGACGCCCATTCCTAAAAGCGGGAAAAGAAGTAAGGCATAGCCTGCAAAATCAACTTTCCAAGCTGCTAAATCAGGCATGTGCTGCCAAAATCCCTTTCCAAAACCGTCAGAGATAGCAATCAATATATCTGCAACATAAATCAGCCAGCTTCCTAAAATAGACCAGGGAGCCCAGCGACGGATCGTTTTTTGAGTCATAAGCGCCTCCTTTAGACTTGTGTTACTAGTATTTTACCAAAGGTTTGTTACGGAAGCAAGTCTCGAAATGCCTAGAGGCTATAAAATGGTGTCTGCTTTCTATGTAAGGGGATGAAATGATTTCAGAAAGTGTGGGAAATGTTTGATTTTTGGGCTCTTTGTCAACTGTAGTGGGTTGATGAGAAGTTATAATCTGGCGGTGGGACAGAACTAAATTTTTAAAAATTTAGTTCGTCGTCCCAGCCCCGCGAGGATGATTAGGGGCTTTTTGGAGTCTAAAAGACGAACAAAAAGTCCAATCAGCTACCGCGTCAAGAGTTTTTTTACCAAAACAAAGCGAAACTGAAGGACTTTTGTCTCAGCCTCTTTTTGATGTTCAAAGCGATGAGGATTCTAGTTTTAAAATTGTCAAAGTTCCGAAATCCGAAAGCGTTTCGCTTGATGACTTTGATGAGGTTGTTAGTAGCTTCTAGTTTTGTGTTTGAGTAGGGCAGTTCCAGTGCGTTCAGGATCTTATCCTTGTTTTTCAAGAAGGTCTTAAAAACAGTTTGAAAAATAGGATTTACATAAGAAATGGTATCTTCAATGAGTCCAAAGACAAGTAAGGGAGCAGGAGCTGGAGTTGATTTATTACGGTGAAGATTTTGCGGATGTTCTCTTGTCAGTCATGGAGCAGAAAGCAGAAGTGACTGATCAAGAGTGTTTACAGGCTCTGATTTACTATTATGAGCATGATGACTTTATGGATTTTGATAAAGATACAGTTTTGTAGGAAGATTTTTTATAAACAATAATTATCATTTTAGAAAGACAGGAGAAGTGATGACCCCAAAAGAAATGTGGCAGGCATACAAGAAAATCAATCCAAAGATTGGCGACGATATTGACGCCTGGGCCTTTGGCGCAGAGCCAGACCAGCTGGCCGAGCTGGTGCTGCGCGGTCAGAAGACAGCGACGGCCTCGGCCTATGAGCTTTATGCTGTAGACCAGGAGCCGATCCCGCAGGCCGGCACCTTTGATGTCATCTTGGACAGTCAGGGCAGGGCTGTCTGCATCATTGAAATCACTAAAGTTACAGTTGTTCCCTTTAACCAAGTATCAGCTGACCATGCTTTCAAAGAAGGTGAGGGCGACCGCAGCCTTGCTTACTGGCGGCAGGTGCATGAGGAGTTCTTTACCGAATGGCTGGCAGAAGCCGGCTTGGAATTTTCAGAAGAGACCGGTGTCGTCTTGGAAGAATTTCGGAAAGTCTATCCGCTGGACTAGTCCAGAAGAGGCTGAGACAAAAGTCCTTCAGTTTCGCTTTATTTTGGTAAAAAACTCTTGACGCGGTAGCTGATTGGACTTTTTGTTCGTCTTTTAGACTCCAAAAAGCTCCTAATCATCCTCGCGGGGCTGGGACGACGAACTAAATTTTTAAAAATTTAGTTCTGTCCCACCGCCTTTTTATAATTTCTTGACAAACTTTAATAAAAATATTACTATTAGGTATATAAGAATAATGGAGGGAAGCAATGGACAAACTTATTTTAGGTCTGCTCATGATAAAACATTTCACGGTTTATGAGATTCGCCAGATCATTCGCCAGAATTTCACTAGTATCTGCAGCGACAGTCTGGGCAGTATCCAAGCTGCTTTGAAAAAACTATCCCAGCAGGAAGCAGTGACTTTTTCAGAGTATGTCGAGAAAGGAAAAATGAAAAAAGAATACGCTCTTACCCCCGCTGGGCGGCAGTTGTTTTTAGACTGGCTTAAAACTCCCATTGATATGGGCAAAACCAAAAATATGGATTTGGGGAAATTTCTCTTTATGGGCTATCTTCCTAGGAGGGAGCAGATGGACCTGCTGAATCAGACCATTGAGGGTCTGGAGGACGAGCTGAGCAAATTAAAGAAGGTCAAAGAGGGTATCCAGCTGGCTGAGGAGCAGGCGGTGATTCAGGCTTATTTGGAGCAGAAGGAGCAGCTGGCTCAAAACCTGATGGAGATCAGCCAGACCGGCAGCCTAGCCGAGAGCATTTCTCAGGTTGCTTACTTTGAGCTCAAGACCTTGGAGTTTGGAATGGACTCCGCTCGCTTCCAGTTAGACTGGTTTAAGAAACTGCGCCAGCAGCTGGCTGAAGAAAAGAAGGAGGTTTCGTATGGTAAAGATCAGAAAAGCGGCCGAATCCGACCGTAAAACCATTGCCAGCACTATTGTCACTGCCTATGACAATGATTTTTCTGCTTTCGTTAAGCAGTTTGGCAGAGAATTTGTTCTTGACTTTATGGAGCAAGTGCTGCAAATCAAGTACTTTTATGTCGCTGAGCAAACTGGGCAGATTATTGGTATTTTAGCCATTTCGGATGCGAATGGCCGAGCCACTAAGCTGGATAGACAGCAGTTGGCTGAGCGCTTTGGCCGGATTAAAGTTTTTTTCCTGAGCCTAGGTTTCAGTGATTTCGAAAAGCCAGGTAAGATTCCTGCGACCACTGGCTATATCGAGTATGTGGCAGTCGCTGCTGCTTACCGGGGGCAGGGGCTGGGCCGGCAAATGCTGAAAGAAAGCATGAAGCTGGCGGGCTTCAAAGATTATATCCTGGATGTCAAGGACAGCAACGAAGCTGCCATCCGCTGCTACCAAAAGCTGGGCTTTCGGGAGTTTGCCAGAAAAAAGAAGCCTTTTCTCAATCCTCTAAAAGACTTCAAAGAATTTATCTGGATGGAGCGACTGGCTGACAGAAAAGCCTGATTTGATCGCAGAATCTGGCTGAAGTGCGGAGGGCGGTGGGACAGAACTAAATTTTTAAAAATTTAGTTCCCTGCACTCTTTTGTTTCTAAGCTCAGGCTGAAAAGGTTCCCCAAACCTTTTCACTCCCACAGCTGCCGCGTCAAGAGTTTTTTACCAAAATAAAGCGAGGCTGAAGGTCTTTTGTCTCAGCCTCGTTTTTTTATCAGTTTGCCAAAGCTTTTTCTGAAAAAGATTGAAAATAAGGTCAAAAAAGCTTATAATAAAAGCTGCAAAATAACAGAGAATCTCTAGGAGGTTGGGTTTGAAGAAGCTTCATTTTTTTATCATCTATGGCTGTGTCTGTTCTGTGCTGATTGGCGGGACCGCGCTCTATACTTACTTTAAGTCCGGAGGGATAGCAGAAGTTCTCGAGTCGCGCTTTGAGCTGCCTGCTGTGTTGGGTGCCTCCTTGGAAAAATTCGATCAGGACAGTTTCTACATGGACCGGCAGTCCGAGTCCACCTATCTGGAAGACGGCCGGCTCAAAAAAGCCAAGACAGTGAAGCAGCTGACCGTTGCAGAATCGCCTTACTTGGCCAAGCTCTATGAAAGCTATGATGATCAGGAGCTGACCCATTATTTCAGTGAGGATCGGATGTACTTAGAAGGAGAGGATGGTTTTGAGACGCTTGATGATACGAAAGCGCGGCAATATATCGATGGCTATTCGGGAATCTCTTCTTTTAAGGCCTTGCTGGAAGCTATGGCAGATAATGAGTCAGAACTGACCAAGAAAAAGGTGGAAAACGGTTATGAGTTTTCAGTCACAGCAGAAGATGATTTGGCCTATGACTTGATTGATGCCTTCTACTATGCCTATAATGATGAGCATTATGATCCATCCATCAGTATTGAGCAGTGCCAGGTTTCCTTTGTGGTAGACCCCAAGAGCCGGACGATCCAGTCCATTGATATGGAACTGGAACTGGACCAGGATACTGCCCTCGATGGCGAGTTGGTCCACTTCAAGCAGCGGGCCGTCTTCAAGGACTATGGCAAAACGACAGTCCGCCTTCCCAATAAAATCAAAGAAAAAGAAGCAAAATCAGCAGTTTAATGGCTGATTTTTTTTGATGGGAAAGGGCTCTGCGGCTGCCTTTTTCACCTCCAGCCTGATTTTGATTTTTAAAAATTACCTTTTAGTGATATAATAATGGTGATACCTTACAGAAAAGAGAAGACTATGACAAATTATGCGATTATTTTAGCTGCCGGCAAGGGCACCCGTATGAAATCTGACCTGCCCAAGGTTCTGCATCAGGTGGCAGGGATTTCGATGCTGGAGCATGTCTTCCGCAGCGTCAGCTCTATTGAGCCTGCAAAGACGGTGACCGTGGTCGGCCATAAAGCAGACTTGGTAGAGCAGGTCCTCTCCGGCCAGACAGAGTTTGTCCGTCAGACAGAGCAGCTGGGGACTGGTCATGCGGTTAGGATGGCAGAGCCGGTGCTGGCTGGTCTCCCCGGTCAGACGCTGGTCATCGCTGGTGATACCCCCTTGATTACGGGTGACAGCCTGAAACATCTAATCGACTTTCATATCAACCACAAGAATGTAGCGACCATTCTGACGGCAGAAGCGGACAATCCTTTCGGCTACGGGCGTATCGTCCGCAACCAGCATGGCGAAGTACTGAAGATTGTCGAGCAAAAAGATGCCTCTGACTTTGAGCAGCAAATCAAAGAAATCAATACAGGGACCTATATTTTTGACAATGAGCGTCTCTTTGAAGCCCTGAAAAAGATCAATACGGACAATGCTCAGGGGGAATACTATATTACGGATGTGATTGGCATTTTCCGGGAAAATGGAGAAAAGGTCGGCGCCTATACCTTGGCGGACTTTGATGAGAGTCTGGGAGTCAACGACCGAGTGGCTCTGGCAACAGCAGAAGGCGTGATGCGCCGCCGCATTAACCAAGCGCACATGGTCAATGGCGTCAGCTTTGTCCATCCAGAGGCGACTTATATTGATATTGATGTGGAAATTGGGCCGGAAGTGCAGCTGGAGGCGAATGTCACAATCAAAGGCAAAAGCAAGATCGGAGCGCAGTCCGTTCTGACCAACGGCACCTATATCGTGGATGCTGTCATCGGTGAGCGGACCGTGATTACCAACTCCATGATTGAGGAAAGTACAGTCGCAGACGGCGTGACGGTTGGCCCCTATGCTCATATCCGGCCGGGATCCAGTCTGGCGAAAGACGTCCATGTGGGCAACTTTGTCGAGGTCAAAGGGTCTAGCATTGGGGAAAATACCAAGGCCGGCCATCTGACCTATATCGGCAATGCGGAGGTCGGTGCCAATGTCAACTTCGGTGCCGGCACTATTACCGTCAACTATGACGGACAAAAGAAATACAAGACCGTCATCGGCGACAATGTCTTTGTCGGCTCGAACTCGACGATCATTGCGCCGGTGGAGCTGGGCGACAATTCTCTGGTCGGTGCCGGCTCAACCATTACCAAGGACGTGCCGGCGGATGCCATCGCTCTGGGACGCGGCCGCCAGATTAACAAAGAGGACTATGCTAAGCGGCTGCCTCACCATCCAGCAAATCAGTAGGAAAGACCATGGAATTTGAAGAAAAAACTGTCCAGCGGACAGAGATTTATCAGGGACCGATTTTTAAGGTTGTGACAGACCAAGTCGAGCTGCCTCAGGGCAAGGGACTGGCTCAGCGGGATTTGATTTTCCATAACGGTGCAGTGGCCGTCATTGCCCTGACGCCGGAAGACAGGATGATTCTGGTCAAGCAGTACCGCAAGGCCATTGAAGCGACGTCTTACGAGATTCCGGCAGGCAAGCTCGAGCTGGGGGAAAATGCCGACCCCAAGGCAGCGGCTCTGCGTGAATTGGAAGAGGAGACCGGCTATAGAGGCCGGCTGGAGCTGGTTTATGACTTTTACTCTGCTATCGGCTTTTGCAATGAAAAAATCAAGCTGTACAGCGCCAGCTATTTGACAAAGGTCGACAATCCGCGGCCCCAGGACGAGGATGAGACGCTGGAGATTGTTGAAGTGACCTTGGAGGAAGCGCGTGAACTGCTGGCAAGCGGGGATATTTGCGACGCCAAGACCATTATGGCTCTGCAGTACTGGGAAGCAAAAATGAACAAATAGGAACGTAAGACAATGAGAAAAGCTTTATTAACGGATGAAATGATTGAGCGGGCCAACCGCGGCGAGGATATTTCAGGACCGCCTCTCATGGATGATGAGGAAACGAAGATTATCTCAACCAGCAGAAGCCCTTTGGGCTATCAGGACCGGCGGCAGGATAGTCAATTTGGCTACCAGAGCCCTCAGAGCCGCCGCTTTGGCTATGAGGAACCCAGCGGTCAGCAGGCTGCTTTTGGCTATCAGGAACAGCCCCAGCAGGAAGGCTTTACAGATGAGACTCTGCATATCGAGGTGGATCCGACGGTGACCAAGAGCCGCCGCATTGAAAATCAGAAACGCGGTATCTTTCAGGCTAAGCTCAATAAAATTCTGTTTTGGGTGGTAATTCTGCTGGCGATTTTGATTGCGGCCATTATCTGGCTGTAAGTGCCCATTAAAAGCAGAAATAGGATAGACTGATTCAGAAATCCTCTCTTTTTTGTCAGCTGGATAGCAGCTCATCCGATAAGGGTTCGCATCAGCCGGCGAGCAGAGCCTGTCCCGCTGTCTGGCAGAGGAGGCTTCTGAGATGGATTGAGGATAGAAGTGTTTAAAATGTAATTGGAGAAGTCATGAAAATTGGAATTATTGCGGCTATGCCCGAGGAACTGAAGGTTCTGCTGGAGCATCTGGAAAATCCTCAGAAGCACCTGCGTTTAGGCCATGTTTACCATACGGGCTCTATCGGCCGCCATGAGGTGGTTCTGGTCGAAAGCGGGATTGGCAAGGTTATGTCGGCCATGAGTGTGGCGGTTTTGGTCAATGATTTTAAGGTGACAGTGGTCATTAACACCGGCTCAGCCGGTGCGGTAGCAGAAGGGCTGGCTGTCGGAGATGTCGTGGTAGCCGACCGTCTGGTCTACCACGATGTTGATGTGACCGCCTTTGGCTATGACTACGGTCAGATGGCCCGTCAGCCGCTCTATTATGAAGCCAGCCGTTATCTGCTATCTGAAATGCGGAAGATTTTGGACAAAACCCAGCAGACCAGCCGGGTCGGCTTGATTGCAACAGGCGACAGTTTCATCGCCGGTCAGGACAGGATTGACCGCATCAAGGAGCATTTCCCTGATGTCTTGGCTGTCGAGATGGAGGGCGCAGCTATTGCTCAGGCTGCGCATTCGGTCGGTCTGCCCTTTATGGTCATTCGGGCCATGAGTGACACGGCCAGCCATGATGCTAATATGACCTTTGATGAATTTATCCATCATGCTGGTAAACGTTCTGCGGAAACCCTGATTCAGTTTTTAAAAGAGCTGGTATAGAGAAGGAGAAATTGTGGGTAAAGAATCTTATTTTGATGGGGCCTTTTTTCCTACATTGGCCATGTCTTTTTAGCGGTTTTGATTGCTGCCTTGACCTTGGGCATCTGTGTTCCTTGGAGCCTGTGTATCCTGTATAATTGGAAGGTGAAGCACACGGTTATCGATGGGCACCGCCTTTATTTCGACGGGACCGCGATGCAGCTTTTCGGAAATTGGATAAAATGGTGGCTCTTGACCCTGATTACTTTTGGGATTTATGGCTTCTGGCTCAATATCAAGCTAACCCAGTGGATTACCAAGCACACCCATCATTTGAACTAGAAGAAACAGAGCGGGCACCAGGGGCCCGCTTTTATCGTGCAGTCTGGTGGGCAGATAGAGCAAGGCGGCACTGACGTGGTTTGAAGGGATTTTCGAAGAGTATAAAAGATAAACTAAATGACGATAAATGACTCTGTCTTGCCAAAAAATCCCTTTTGATGGTATAATCAAGGAACTGCAATCAATGAAAGAGGAGCAAAATGAGTATTTTAGAAGTGAAAAATCTCAGCCACGGTTTTGGAGACCGGGCTATTTTTGAGGATGTGTCCTTCCGCCTGCTCAAGGGCGAGCATATCGGTCTGGTCGGCGCCAATGGTGAGGGAAAATCAACCTTTATGAGCATCGTGACGGGCAAAATGCTGCCGGACGAAGGCAAGGTTGAGTGGTCCAAGTATGTCACGGCTGGCTATCTGGACCAGCATGCTGTGCTGGAGCAGGGCCAGTCTGTCCGTGATGTGCTGCGGACGGCTTTTGATGAGCTTTTCAAGACAGAAAGCCGGATTAATGAAATTTATATGAGCATGGCCGAAGACGGTGCGGATGTGGATGCTCTTATGGAAGAAGTGGGTGAGCTGCAGGACCGTTTAGAGAGCCGGGATTTCTATACGCTGGATGCCAAGATCGACGAAGTCGCGCGGGCTCTGGGGGTCATGGACTACGGCATGGAGAGTGATGTGACAGAGCTGTCGGGCGGCCAGCGGACCAAGGTGCTTCTGGCCAAGCTTCTGCTGGAAAAACCGGATATCCTGCTCTTGGATGAGCCGACCAACTATCTGGATGCCGAGCACATTGACTGGCTCAAGCGCTACCTGCAAAATTACGAAAATGCCTTTGTTCTCATCTCCCATGACATTCCTTTCCTGAATGAGGTCATCAATATCGTCTACCATGTGGAACAGCAGCGTCTGACCCGCTATTCCGGCGATTACTACCAGTTTCAGGAAGTCTATGAAATGAAGAAATCCCAGCTGGAAGCGGCCTATGAGCGCCAGCAGAAGGAAATTGCGGATCTCAAGGATTTTGTGGCCCGCAACAAAGCGCGCGTGGCGACCCGCAATATGGCCATGTCCCGCCAGAAAAAACTGGATAAGATGGATCTGATTGAGCTGCAGAGCGAGAAGCCCAAGCCTTCCTTTGACTTCAAGCCTGCCCGCACACCGGGCCGTTTTATCTTTCAGACAGAGGACTTGCAGATTGGCTACGACCGGCCGCTGACCGGACCGCTCAACCTGACCTTTGAGCGCAATCAGAAGGTCGCCATTATCGGGGCCAATGGGATTGGAAAAACGACCCTGCTCAAGAGTCTGCTGGGCATTATTCCGCCGATTGCAGGCCAAGTCGAGCGGGGCGACTATCTGGAGCTGGGCTATTTCGAGCAGGAAGTCCAAGGCGGCAATCGTCAGACTCCGCTGGAGGCTGTCTGGAACGCCTTTCCAGCCCTCAATCAGGCAGAAGTAAGGGCTGCCTTAGCCAGATGCGGCCTGACGTCCAAGCATATTGAGAGCCAGATTCAGGTGCTGTCCGGAGGCGAGCAGGCCAAGGTCCGTCTCTGTCTCCTCATGAACCGGGAACACAATGTGCTGGTACTGGATGAGCCGACCAATCACTTGGATGTGGATGCCAAGGAGGAGCTCAAACGGGCTCTGAAGGAATACAAGGGCAGCATTCTCATGGTCTGCCACGAGCCTGATTTTTATGAAGGCTGGATGGACCAGATCTGGGATTTCAATCAGCTGACCTAGCAGCAGCTCTGTTAAGAGTTTTTTGCCAGAACAAAGCGATAGTTCATCACTTTTATCCAAGTATCGTAAGCCGATGAGAGGATTTATCGCCCACTGGCTTTACTCTCAACCCTTTTTATCTTTGATTTTCTTTGCATATCAGACTTCAGTCCGCCATAAAAATCTGTCTTGGGCTAAGACTAGCCCAGGGAGGCAAACGGAATTGACTTTGAAATGTTGTGCAAGTGATAAAAAGCAGAGAAATCGCTGTCAGCAGGTGCGTTTGCGCCTGTTTTTTGGTATAATAGTACTTGTACTATTTTTGGAAAGGAAAGAGAGGAATCGTGCTGCTCGCTTTGGCTGAGAGCATGATCTAGTTGAATAATGGAAGATTTAAAAAGAGCATTGCTGGAACAGTTTGGTCTGGTCTTTGCGGATGCCAGTCTGTTGGAGACGGCCTTTACCCATACCAGTTTTGCCAATGAGCACCGCCTCTTAAAAATTTCACACAATGAGCGCCTGGAATTTTTAGGAGACGCTGTTCTGCAGTTAATTATTTCAGAGTATTTGTATAAAAAATACCCTAAGAGACCGGAGGGAGATTTGTCCAAGCTCCGCTCCATGATTGTGCGCGAGGAGAGTCTGGCAGGCTTTACCCGCGACTGCCAGTTTGACCGCTATGTGAAGCTGGGCCGCGGAGAAGAAAAGTCAGGCGGCCGCAGCCGCGATACCATTCTGGGAGATTTATTTGAGGCGTTTTTAGGGGCTCTGCTCTTGGACAAGGGGGTGGAGACTGTCAAAGACTTTCTTTATCAGGTCATGATTCCCAAGGTGGAAGCTGGGAATTTTGAGCGGGTGACCGATTACAAGACCAAGCTGCAGGAGCTGCTGCAGGTCAACGGAGATGTCGAAATCCTTTATCAGGTCATCTCTGAGTCGGGACCGGCACATGCCAAGAATTTCGAGGTGGCGGTCCGCATTAACGGCCGGGAGGCCGGTCAGGGCCAGGGCCGCTCCAAGAAATTGGCTGAGCAGGAAGCTGCTAAAAATGCATTTGAAAAGGAAAGTCATTCATGTTTTTAAAGGAAATTGAAATCCAGGGCTTTAAGTCATTTGCAGACAAGACCAAGGTCGTCTTTGATCAGGGAGTGACGGCCGTTGTCGGACCTAATGGCTCTGGGAAGTCCAATATCACCGAAAGTCTGCGCTGGGCGCTGGGGGAATCCAGCGTCAAAAGTCTGCGGGGCGGCAAGATGCCTGATGTGATTTTTGCGGGAACAGAGACCCGCAAACCGCTCAATTATGCCTCAGTGGTGGTGGTTTTGGATAACAGCGACCAGTTTATCAAGGAAGCAGCCAGCGAGATTCGAGTGGAGCGCCATATTTACCGCAGCGGCGACAGCGAGTATAAGATTGACGGCAAAAAAGTACGGCTGCGCGATGTTCACGACCTCTTTATGGATACTGGTTTGGGCCGGGACTCCTTTTCCATTATTTCCCAAGGGAAGGTAGAGGAAATCTTTAACAGCAAGCCGGAGGAGCGCCGGGCTATTTTTGAAGAAGCAGCCGGGGTCCTCAAATACAAGACCCGCCGCAAGGAGACAGAGAGCAAGCTGGCCCAGACTCAGGACAATCTGGATCGGCTGGAAGACATTATCTACGAGCTGGACAGTCAGGTCAAGCCTTTGGAAAAGCAGGCAGAGACAGCCAAGCGCTTTTTGAGCTTGGACGCAGAGCGCCGGGAGCTCTATCTGGATGTGCTGGTGGCCCAGCTGACGGCCAATAAGGACAGACTGACCCAGGCTGAGCAGGATTTGGCAGAGATCCAGCAGGAGTTAGCAGCCTACTACAGCAAGCGCGATGAGCTGGAAATGGAAAATCAGCAGCTGAAAAGCAGGCGCCATGAGCTCAATCAGACCTTGGCTGACGATCAGGCCAGCCTGCTGGAACTGACCCGCCTCATCAGTGACTTGGAGCGTCAGATTGACCTTTCTAAGCTGGAGTCCAGTCAGGCAGCCACCAGCCGCCGGGAAAATGAAGAACGCCTGGCGAGCCTGTCAGAAAAGCTGGCTCAGATTGCCGGCAGTATCGAAGACAAGCAGGCAGGACTGACAAAGTTATCGGATCAGCTGGAGGACAATGAAAGAGCACTGACTGCCTTGGAAAGCGAGCTGGCCGATTTTACAGATGATCCGGACCAGCTGATTGAGCATCTGCGGGACAAATATGTCCGGCTCATGCAGGAGGAAGCAGAGCTTTCCAATGACCTGACCTCTTTGGAAAATCAACTGGCCAATGAACTCCGGCAGGCAGAGAGCCGTCAGGCGGATTATGCTAAGCTGCAGGCTGATTTGGCCAGCAGTCAGGATGCAGAGCAGGCCGGCTTAGAGGAGCTGGAAACGGCCCGTCAGGCTCTCCAGCAGCTTTTAGCTGACTACCAAAGCCAGCTTGCAGAGGCAGAGCAGCTGCAGGCTGCTTACAAGGCCCAGCAGGACTCTATGTTTGAGCTTTTGGATGATATCAAAAACAAGAAAGCCCGCTCAGCCAGTCTGGAAGCCATTTTGAAAAACCACAGCAATTTCTATGCCGGCGTCAAGAGCGTGCTGCAGGAGGCCGGCCGTCTGGGCGGCATCGTCGGAGCTGTCAGCGAGAAGCTCAGCTTCGATCCGCATTATCAGACCGCGCTGGAAATTGCGCTGGGAGCCAGCAGTCAGAATATCATCGTTGAGGATGAGGCTGCCGCTACCAGAGCGATTGCATTTCTCAAGAAAAACCGGTCCGGCCGGGCAACGTTCCTGCCGCTGACCACCATTAAAGCCCGTCAGCTGCCTGAGCAGAACCGCAGCAGCATTGAAAAGAGTGAAGGCTTTCTTGGGCTGGCTGCTTCACTGACGACCTACGATCCGGCCTTGGACAGTATTTTCCAAAATCTGCTGGGGACAACCGCCATTTTCGATACAGTGGAGCATGCCCGTGCTGCTGCCCGCAAGGTCCGCTATCAGGTTCGGATGGTGACCTTGGATGGAACGGAGCTGCGGACCGGAGGTTCCTATGCCGGCGGTGCCAGCCGCAATAACAATACGATCTTTATCAAGCCCGAACTGGATGCTCTCCAAGCTGAAATCGCAGAAAAAAATGCCAGCCTGAAAGAGCAGGAAACCGCTGTGCAGCAGCTGCAAAACCAGCTGACGCAGGCCCGTCAGTTTTTGGAGAGCATCAAGACTGACGGCGAGCAGGCCCGTTTGGCTGAGCAGAAGGCTGCTTTGGCTTATGAACAGCTGGCCAAGCGGGTGGAGGACCTGACCCAACTGAAAGCAGTGCAGGAGCAGGAACTGGCCAGTCAGTCAGGGCTTGATATTTCAGCTGAAAAAGACCGGCTGCAGGGCCGTCTGACAGAGATTGCTCAGGAAAAGTCAGCTATTAATGAGGAGATTGATCAGGTCAAGTCCAATAAAGATGCGGTGCAGGCGCGCTTTGACAAACTGTCGGCCAGTCTGGCCGACCTCAAGCTGCAGCGGACAGAGCTGTCTTCTCAGCAGCGCTTTGAAAAAAATGATCTGACCCGTTTGCAAGAGGAGCAGGCTGCCCTGAACAAAGACCGAGCGACACTGGAGCTTCTCATGGAGCAAAAAGAGCAGTCCAGTCTGCAGAAGGTGGATCTTGCGGTCTTGGAAAGCCAGCTGGCAGCAGCCCGGCAGGAAAAAACAGACCTGGACCAAAAACTCATCCGTCTCAAATTTGAGGCAGAGGATTTGGAGGGGCAGTCGGACGATATTCTCAGCCGCCTAGAAGAAGCCCGCCGGCAGAATGAAGAACTGATTCGCAGGCAGGCCAAGGGTGAGGCCGAAAAAGACAAGGTGACAGATGTGCTGCGCCGTCTGGCAGGAAATCTGACCGATGATTATCAGATCAGCTTTGAAGAGGCTGCTGCTCAGGCCCGGCCGCTGGAACATCTGGCTGCAGCTGAAAGCCAGGTCAAAGACTTGGAAAAAGCCATCCGTGCTCTGGGTCCGGTCAATCTGGAAGCAGTCGAGCAGTTTGAAGAAGTCAGCAGCCGCCTTCATTTCCTCAACAGCCAGCGGGATGATGTCCTGTCGGCTAAGAATCTCCTCCTTGAAACCATTGAGGAGATGAATGATGAAGTGAAAGAGCGCTTCAAATCAACCTTTGAAGCGATTCGTGAGAGCTTCAAGGTGACTTTCCGCCAGATGTTTGGCGGGGGGGCTGCTGATTTGATCTTGACCGAGGGCGATTTGCTGACGGCCGGAGTGGAAATTTCCGTCCAGCCGCCCGGCAAGAAAATCCAGTCCCTCAATCTCATGAGCGGGGGCGAAAAAGCTCTGTCTGCTCTGGCTCTGCTCTTTTCCATTATCCGTGTCAAGACCATTCCCTTTGTCATTTTGGACGAGGTGGAAGCGGCCTTGGACGAGGCCAATGTCAAGCGGTTCGGAGACTATCTCAACCGCTTTGACAAGGACAGCCAGTTTATCGTGGTCACCCACCGCAAGGGAACCATGTCGGCTGCGGACTCCATCTATGGGGTGACCATGCAGGAATCGGGCGTCTCAAAGATTGTATCGGTCAAGTTAAAAGATTTAGAAAGTATGTAAGATGAGTATAAAATTAGTCGCAACAGATATGGACGGAACCTTTTTGGACGGCAAGGGCCAGTTTGACATGGACCGTCTCAAGCAGCTGTTGGCCCAGTTCAAAGAAAAAGGCATGTATTTTGCAGTGGCCAGCGGCCGCGGTTTGCTGTCACTGGAAAAGCTTTTTGAGGAAGTCCGCGATGAGATTATTTTCATCGCTGAAAATGGCAGTGTGGTTGAATTTCACGGTCAGGATCTCTATGAAGCCGTTATGCCTCAGGAATTTTATCTGCGGGTTTTTGACAAGCTGACAGAATGTCCTTATATCAATGTTAATGAGCTGCTTTTGACCGGCAAGCATGGCTGTTATGTCCTGGAAACAGTGGATCCGACTTATCTGTCTTTCAGTGCACATTACAATGAAAATATTCAAAAAGTTGCCAGTTTTGCAGAAGTGAAGGATGAGATTTTCAAATTCACCACGAACTTTGCGGAAGAGGAAGTAGCTGCTGGTGAGGCCTGGGTCAATGAGCATATCGAAGGGGTTAAGGCTATGACGACCGGCTACAAATCCATTGACATTGTTTTGGATTATGTGGACAAGGGCGTAGCCATCGTTGAGCTGGCCAAAAAGCTGAATCTGGAAATGTCTCAGGTGATGGCTTTTGGGGACAATCTCAACGACCTGCACATGATGCAGGTGGTCGGTCACCCCATTGCACCGGAAAATGCTCGGCCGGAAATTCTGGAAGTGGCCAAGGAAGTGATAGGACATCATGCAGCTCAGTCTGTGATGACCTATATGGAGGGCTTATAATGGCGGATATTCGGTTAATTGCACTTGATTTGGATGGGACCTTGCTGACCTCGGATAAGAAGATTTCTGAGCGCAGTCTGGCAGCCCTTAAGGCTGCTCAGGCTAAGGGAGTCAAGATTGTCCTGACCACCGGCCGACCGCTCAAAGCGATGGATTTCTTTCTGCACGAGCTGGGAACAGACGGCGAGAAAGATGAATATACCATTACTTTCAATGGCGGTCTGGTTCAGCGCAATACAGGCGAGATTCTGGATAAGACAGTCTTTTCCTATGATGATGTGGCCAGGATTTTTGAAGAGACGGAGAAGCTGGGTCTGCCTCTGGATGCTATCTGCGAGGGGCTGGTCTATCAGATTCAGTCGGATCAGGAGTCTCTTTATGCTAAGTTCAATCCAGCTCTGACCTTTGAGCCGATTGACTTTAGCGACCTGTCTGACCAGCAGACTTACAATAAGTGTGTCACTGCCTATGCTCAGGAGCCGCTGGATGCGGGGATTGCGCAGATTTCACCGGAGCTCTTTGAGCGCTATGAAATTTTCAAATCCCGTGATATGCTCTTGGAGTGGTCACCGAAGAATGTCCATAAGGCTACTGGACTGGAAAAGCTGATTGCTCATCTGGGACTGGATCGCAGTCAGGTCATGGCCTGCGGTGATGAAGCCAACGACCTGTCCATGATAGAATGGGCCGGGCTGGGTGTAGCCATGCAGAATGCTGTAGCGGAAGTCAAGGAGGCTGCTGCTGTCGTGGCGCCTCTGACCAATGATGAAGACGGCGTTGCTTGGGCTATTGAAGAATTTGTACTGAAGGAGGATTAGTCCATGGGATTGTTTGATCGCCTGTTTGGCCGCAAAAAAGAAGAACCGGCACTGGAAGATAGTATCAAGGAAGCTTTGGAAAGTCTGGATGAAGCAGCAGAACAGTCTGGCTCAGCCGCCGCAGCAGAAGCAGCTTCTGAAAAAAACGGTGCAGAGCAGGAAGGGCAGGAGCAGGAGAGCTCCAGCCAAGAGCTGGATAGTGCTGCAAGGGAAACAGAAGCATCCGAAGCAGAGCACAGCTATGCTCCAAAAGACAGAGCGGAGACGGGGCAGGAGAGTGCCGCCCAGACAGCTGCAGGTGCGGACGAGGGCATAGCTGGAGCTGAAGAAAATTCAGAGCAGCCAAACCGGGAAGGTGCTGACTCTGCTGAAAGAGCAGAGCAGGCAGAACGAAAATCCGCTGATCCGGTCGCAGATCAATCTGCTCCGACGGCTGAGCACAAAGAAGATGCTCCGTCTGCGATGGCAGCCTATTATGCTGACCTGCAGGCGCGTATCGCAGAAGCAGCAAGCCGCAGCCAGGAGGAGACAGCGGCAGCTCAGTCTGCAGAGCAGGAGACCGATCCAGCGGCAGACCAACAGCCGGAGCAGGAAGTGTCGGAGCAGGCTCAAAGCCAGACCGTCTCGACAGAAGCAGCGGCAGGTCAGTCTGCAGAGCAGGAATCCGATTCAGCGGCAGATCAACAGCCGGAGCAGGAAGTGTCGGAGCAGGCTCAAAGCCAGTCTGCCTCCGCAGCAGAGCGGCAGGACGGCCCGGCAGAAACGGTTCAGGACAAGTATGACCGCAGTCTGAAAAAGACCCGTACCGGCTTCGGTGCCCGGCTCAATGCCTTCTTTGCCAATTTCCGTTCGGTCGATGAAGAGTTCTTTGAAGAGTTAGAAGAGCTGCTCATTACCAGCGATGTCGGTGTACAGGTGGCTTCTAGTCTGACGGAGGAGCTGCGCTATGAGGCGCGGCTGGAAAATGCTAAAAAACCAGCTGCTCTGCGTCAGCTGATTATTGAAAAATTAGTCGATATTTATGAAAAGGACGGCCGTTTCAACGAGAAAATTAATTTTCAAAATGGTCTGACGGTCATGCTCTTTGTCGGAGTCAACGGTGTCGGCAAGACGACCTCTATCGGCAAGCTGGCCTATCGATACAAACAGCAGGGCAAGAAAGTGATGCTGGTTGCGGCCGATACCTTCCGGGCCGGAGCTGTTGCCCAGCTGGCTGAATGGGGCCGCCGGGTGGATGTGCCGGTTGTGACCGGGCCTGAAAAGTCTGATCCTGCCAGCGTGGTCTATGACGGGATGGAACGAGCTCAGGCCGAGCAGGTAGATATTCTCATGATTGACACGGCCGGCCGCCTGCAGAATAAAGACAATCTCATGGCAGAGCTGGAGAAGATTGGCCGTATTATCAAGCGAGTAGATCCAGAAGCTCCGCATGAGACCTTTCTGGCTCTGGATGCTTCCACCGGTCAGAATGCTCTGGTCCAAGCCAAGGAATTTTCTAAAATCACACCAGTAACAGGTATCGTTCTGACCAAAATCGATGGAACGGCTCGAGGCGGAGTGGTGCTGGCTATCCGTCAGGAATTGGATATTCCGGTCAAACTGATTGGTTTTGGTGAGAAGATTGATGACATTGGCGAGTTCCATTCAGAAAACTTTATGAAGGGGCTGCTTGAGGGCCTGATTTAATCCGTAAAGAACCTCTATTTTTGACAGGGCAAATGGACAAAGGCAGAGCCGGTGCTCATCAAGGAGATTTCAGATTCAGTGAAAGTTGCAATCAGACTAGGCAGTGAGATGCTGAGAGTGGGACAGACTCCCATGATAGCTGTGTCCTCACCCACAGAGGGATGGATCTTTTGGAAGATACCGTATAAAAAGACAGAAAAAACTACTAACCAAATAAGGATTAGTAGTTTCAGATTGTAGACAAAGTCTTGAGAAATTTGTTTTCTCAAGGCTTTTTGTCGTTTTTAGGAGTATAATAGAGATAAGAGATGGAGGTGCAGCCGATGTTTCATAAAAACCAAGTAGATTTAGAGCGCCAACAGCTGGAATTAATGAGTTTAGATATGCTGGTTCCACAGGA
>NZ_QFAY01000026.1 GCF_017884005.1 Streptococcus panodentis | reverse complement strand
AGACATGGCATAACCTTTCTGATCGTGTGTGTTGGATTTTGCACTTTTAGTATACACGATTTTGAAGGGGTTATGCTGTTTTTGTACTCTAAACCTAGATAGTGCAAGGGGTTAAGGCCGTTTTTGAGGTTACAAGTTTGAGTACAATACAGATGGTTCAGTTGCTATCAGGCTGGGCAGGCGGAGGATTGACAGACCAGCAATTATACGACTATCTCTATCAAGAACATCCAGGAGACCAAGGAAATCCAGACCCGCAAAATCAAGAAAATCCAAGCCAGGCGTCTCCATCCTCAGCCGTCAAATCGTCGGCCAGTCAGGAAGGTCAAACTAGAAGCCAGGCTCCTACTGGGGAAATTGTCAGCAAAGAGGCAGACGGTGCAAACGCTCAAATCCTTCCTATGAATAATGTAATAGACCAAAAAATAAGTAGGAGATATGGTGATTAAACTGAGATGTTATTTCTCTATTTGAAGATTAATTTTAGTCTAAAATATGCAGTATTGACTCTTGTCAAGTGCTATTTTTGATAAAAAATGACCATTTAGGAGTAAATAGCTACCATTCATGATTTTGCTCTTCCAATTTATAGGGAAAGTGCTATACTGAGGGTGTAATGAAGGTATGCCAAAAATAAACAAAAGGGGCAAGGGAGTATCTATGATGCGAAAAAAGAAATATTTAATCATTTATTTTTTAGTCATTATCCTAGGTTCTATATTTGGCGGTTGGAAGTATGTTGAGCCTCCTATGCCAAATGTTGATCATTTGAAAGAAGACTAGATAATTTCTCAAAGCATTGCTTTGGGTTTGCTGCAGATATTACAAGGAGGAATCCTAATGAAATTAGAAATGATAGGCATTAGCAAGAGCTACGGTTCTAAGTCTGTGCTGAAGAATATTTCCTGTGAATTTACAGAAGGAGTTTATGGCTTGCTTGGGGCAAATGGTACGGGTAAGACAACCTTAATGAATATCATTTGTAATCTCATCAAACCAAGCCAAGGAAGAATAAAATTTGACGACTTGGCGCACGCAGAGGATTATATCCAGTATATTGGACTTTTACCCCAAAATTTTTCTTACTACCCTAGTTTTACGGGGCTTGATTTCCTTCTATACATGGCTGTGCTAAAGGGGATGGCGAAGAAAGCAGCAGTGGAAGAGAGCGGCAGACTCTTAAAGCTCGTTGGCCTCTATGATGTACGGAAAAAGAAGATTGCCTCCTATTCTGGTGGGATGAAGCAAAGACTAGGTATTGCGCAGGCCCTGCTCAATGATCCGAAAATATTAATCCTAGATGAACCGACCGTGGGGCTGGATCCCAAGGAAAGGGTCAAATTCAGGAATATCATCAGTGAACTGTCGGCTGACAAAATCATTCTCTTGTCCACGCATATCGTGTCGGATGTTGAGGCTATCGCCAAGGAAATCCTCATCTTAAAAGACGGAAACTTCATCGAAAGAGGCAGTGCAAGAGACCTTCTTTCGCCCATTGAGGATCAGGTTTGGGAATTCCGTCTTTCGGAAAGTGACTGGCAGCGACTTTCTCAGGACTATGTGATAGTCAATGAAAGAGTGGAGCCAGACGGTGTGGTCCTGCGAGTCATCAGTGCAAAGGCTCCGGCTGAAAATGCTAGGCAGGCCGTACCGAGTCTGGAAGACCTATACATTTACCACTTTAGAGAGGAGGCAGTCTGATGAAAGCTTTAGTTCCCTTTGAGTTGAAAAAACTATTCAAAAAGAAATCAGTTTTAGGTGCTATTTTGGTTAGCATTCTGGTTCTGGCTGGGATGTTTTATCCTACATTTTTTTCTGATGGTCAGTTGAGCGGTGTTTCTACTGATCGCATTCACGGAAGAGAGGCAGCTCAGATACAAGGAAAGATAGCAGAAGAACATACTGGTTATCTATCCGATGATCTGATGGAGAAAATTGTCAATGACTATGCTGCAAGGATGCCTTATCTCAAGGATAATAATATATACGACATATTTTCATGGGATACCATTGACCGGCTTGTGTCAAATGGACGTGAGATCTTGCCTGAAACTTATCAATCGGATGAGGTCTTACACTATGAAAATGTCAAGCTCAAATCGCAAAAGGAGTTGGGCTCAGCTCTGCCGTTAAAGAGCTTAAAGTTAGGTAACTATGCTTCCTGGAATCAGCTGTATACCATGCTGGGCAGTGCTTTTTCGCTGGTAATTGTTTTGTTTATCTATATATGTTCGCCTGTATTTTCAGGGGATGCAGCTAAAAAAATGAATTCCTTAATCTTAACGACTAAATATGGCAGAAACAGGCTGACGGCTTCAAAATTTCTGACTGTTTTTGGAGTCAGTATCCTTATATTTTTGATAGTTTATGCCATTGTTCTATCCGTATTCACTTGGTATTTTGGCTGGAGTGGAGGAGATACTAGTGTGCAGATGAACTTATATTGGATTAATATCACCTATAACATTTTGCAATTCCCTATTCAGATGAATTTGTTGGAATTGCTAATCCATCTCATTGTCTACCAGTTTGTAGGCTTGCTCTTTATGGTTGCTTTAACAGTGCTGATATCCAGTTTGACAAAGTCCACTCTAGTCACTTTCGCGACCTCCGTCGGTATCTTCTTGGCTCCAGACTTTTTGATGAATATTTTCAGAAATGGTGTAATCAATAAACTATTGACCATTTTTTCCGTATCTACCAACGAGATAGAAGGAATTTTACTAAAACTATCCAGCAGCAAGGGCTTCTTCTTCGATGATTTTACTTCTAATGGGGTGGCCATTATGGTGATCAGACTGCTCCTCGTGTTTGTGTGCTGCTTTGCCACTTATCGCATCGTCCGAAAAAGAGGCATTTAGTTCGGCGGTGAAATAGCTTGAAAACCCGCTTTCTCTCTGTGCAAGAGTGTCAGCGGGTTTTTATTTTGCGGGAAATAACCATTTAGGAGTAAATAGCGACCATTCATGATTTTTGCCCCTCAAACCCAGAGGAAAGTGCTATACTCTAGGTGTCGCTAAGGTATACCAAAAATAAACAAAAGGGGGCAAGGGAGTATCTATGATGCGAAAAAAGAAATATTTAATCATTTATTTTTTAGTTGTTATCCTAGGTTTTCTATTTGACGGTTGGAAGTATGTTGAGCCTCCTATGCCGAATATTGATCATTTAAAAGAAGACTAGATAATTTCTCAAAGCATTGCTTTGGATTTGCTGCAGATATTAAAGGATTTTCTCGTATGAAGCATAATAAATTAATAGCGTTAACCATGACCGTATTTGCATTTATATTTTCTGTCCATTTATGGGAGTTTTCTAAAATAATAGCTGTTGCTTATTTTCTCCTTCTTATGATAGCTAATTTTTTGTTATATTTTAGAAAGGATAAATGACTTTTTGCTTTTATTATAGGGAATTATACTCGTGGAGGTTGTAATGAAAGTTTTTAAAATCTTCCTATTTATTTTAGGTATTCTATTTGCAAGTGTCCTATTGCAAATTCCCTTGACTTTAGCAGTTTTTACAAAAGGAATAAACGATTGGTTACGAATGCCGATTTTACTTGGTTTGGGGAGTTTCTTGTATTTTATCCTTTGGAAATTTCGAGCCCATATGAAAATTGAATCCATTCCTGCTCGTTTGAATCCCTTATCTTTGTTTAAAGTTTTTTCTTTGACCTTATTAGTGCTAGGACTTGAAATAGTGATTAATCTGATTTTAGCAGGTATTTTTCATGTTGATTTAGATATGAGCAGCAGACATACGATAGAAAATGTTCTATTTTCAAAAAATTTTTTGCTTATCTTCATCTCTTTGCATTTTCTAGCTCCTGCATCAGAAGAATTACTTTTTCGAGGCATTTTCCAAGAGTATTTATTGCAGCATTTTCCAAAGCAGGCGATAGTTAGTATCCTGTCATGCGCTTTTCTCTTTGCTTTTGCTCATACTTATGATTTTTTATCCATTAAAACCTATCTAATGATGATTTCTGGTATTTGCTTTTCTTATATTTACTGGAAAAATCGAGATATTCGCTGGCCAATTTTCTCTCATGCGCTCTATAATTTGGCAATTACAATTTTGACTTTGCTCTTTAAATAAAACCAGCATTTGTCTCCAGCAAGTGCTGTTTTTGATTAAAAATGACTGTTTAGGAGTAAATAGGGACCATTTATGAATTTTGCCCCTCAAGCTTGGAATAAAGTGCTATACTCTAGTTGTCGAGTTGCAATGAGACTAAACAAGTTCACTCAAACTTGGACTAAAGAAAAAATCTATGAGATATTTTCTTTAATCTCTCGCATTTTACGAAAGGAGTCATCTCATGACTACACAAACAATTTCACAATTTGATGTGATGGACGAAAACATGCTGGCTGCCGTTGAAGGTGGCGGTGTTGATTGGGGCAAAGCAGTCTCTTGTGCTGGAAGTATTGCGATGGGAGCAATGGAAGGATACGGTATGGCTGCTGGATCAACTATCTATCTCGGTCCTTTTGCGATTGGAACGGGAGCAGTTGGAGGAATTATAGGAGGAATCGGAGGAGCATTTTACTGCGGTTAGTCTATCAATATTGACTTTAAGCCAAGGGGGGAAAAAAGATGAGGAAATTATTTAAAAACAAGCTTTTGATAAGATTTTTAACAGCCCAGCTTCCTGGACTAGCTATCCTAGTTGTGCTTTTCAGTGGAGAAATCTTTAAAGCACCTATTCTTGTCCAGTCTTGCTTTACCTTATTCCTGCTAAGTAATATATTTTTAAATCTTTACTTTATCAACAAATCAGAGTCAGGGAATAGGATTTCAGCAGTATCAGGACAAACTTTCTTTACCATTCTGACTCTTTTCATGCTTCTTTTTGCTGCCTATCGTCTGATAACAGTCGGCGATGAATTTCAGAAACTAATTGCCTTGATTTCAACAATTTTACTCTTCGTTTTATTTGTCCTGCTCGTCTGGGGAGCTAGGTATGCTAGGAGGTATGAAAGTAAAAATAAATAGGCTTGTTAGATAGCATTCACTTTGATGTGTTTGCTGTCTTTTTTATTAAAATGACTGTTTAGGAGTAAATAGCGACCATTTATGAAATTTGTCCCTCAAACCTAGCGGAAAGTGCTATACTGAGGGGGAAATAAGGCGAGGGAATCGATCATGAAAAGTAAAATAAGATTTTCTATTTTATTTCTCTCGGTGTCTATTTTGTTGGTAAACTTCTTAGTCACCCCCTATAAATACCCGGTGATGGCTGGACTTTTAGTTTTAAATTCTCTGCTGACGGTTATTTATGTTCGTAGAAAGTAAATGATTATGGTTCCTATTTTCCTTAAAGTCGGGCTGGAGTGTTTCTTCCTCCTGCTTCTGGCATCGTTTTTAAAGGATGCCTTTCGCTATAACAAGCAGCAAATCAGGCACATTCTCATCTGTGTCCTGCGGGTCTTCCTGTCGGATTTGATTATCTAGCAGGGAAATGGCTGGCGGTCTTTCCTATTTTCAAAAATTATAAAATGAGGTGTTTTCATGAAAACAAGACATTATATCGCAATCGGTTTTATTATCGCATTTTTCGCCATCCTCTTTCTGGTACGTTGGCTCTGCGGGGAGAAGAGTCTCATTTTCGTCCTGCTGCCTTTGCCTCTGGCCGCTGTGCTAGGTTCCATTTACTTTAAATACTTTGATTGGCTCTGAGTTTGGCGGCAAGGAAGGAGTGGATTGTCATGACAAATACGAGACGGACAGTAGCAGCACTGGTATTGGCTCTCTCTTTACTGACAGCGACAGGGCTTCTTTTGGAAAACCCGCTTGCCAGCTTTTGTCTTTCTATTTCTTGTTTTCTGCTTGGCAGAGGCGTTTATCATCTGGTATGCGGCAAGTAGAGGCAAGCCACAGATTAGCGGCCGTCAGAGTTTTATCCTCTTTTGGACCTATATCAAGCGCCAGAAATTTTACTATTTCTTTATTTTGCTTATCTCTGCCTTGCTCATCTGGCAGTCTGGCGGGCAGGATATCAATGGCTTGTTTTGCATGGGACTCTTGGAGCTGCTTCTCTTGAGCGCCTATACCCTCAGTTCCCACGGCATTGGGCCAGCAGAGAGAAAATCTCTCTTTTAAAAATCGTCCCCCTAAAACAGCAGTCATAAGGTCTGCTGTTTTTTGTATAAGAAAAAGCCTGGAGTATTCCAGACCTTTAATACTTAAGGACAGCTTAGTGAGACACACGTCTGCGAGCAGCTTTTTTACGGTTTTCTTCGATGAAAGCCGCTTTTTGTTCTTCAGGTTCGATGACTTTTTTCTTGACAGCATAGACTGCACCTGCTACAGCAGCGACAGTAGCAGCAACACCTGTAAGAACGCCTTTTCCAAATCCTTTAGCCATGAGAATACTCCTTTTCTGAACTTTGATGGGAAGCTGCATTCACAGCTGGAAAAATCATCTGTGAACACAGGTTCTTATTTATGTTATAATTAATAGTAACGAAAAAACAAAATTTTTTCAAGGAAAAAAGATGAAAACCAAAATAATTGTGATTTTGGGGCCGACTGCAGTCGGGAAAACGGCCCTGAGTATTGAGCTGGCAAAGCGCTTTAAGGGCGAAGTCATCAGCGGCGACAGCCAGCAGGTCTACCGCGGGCTGGATATTGGGACGGCTAAGGTGACTGAGACCGAGCAGGAGGGCATTCCCCATCATCTGCTGAATGTGCGAGACGCCGACCAGTCCTATTCGGCTTTTGACTTTGTGACGGAGGCCAAGGCGGCCATTGCCGACATCCATAGGCGGGGCAGGCTGCCCATCATCGCCGGCGGAACCGGCCTTTATATCCAGAGCCTGCTGGAGGGCTATCATCTGGGCGGCCAGGTCCCCCATGAGGAGATTCTGGCCTATCGGGCGCAGCTGGATACTTGGTCGGATGAGGCTTTGTTCGGAAAAATAGCAGAGCTGGGCTTGGACATTCCCCAGATTAACCGCAGGCGGGCTATGAGGGCGCTGGAGATTGCTCATCTAGGCGGCCGGCTGGAAAACAGCCAGCCAGACTATGAAGCCCTGCTCATTTGCCTGGATGACGAGCGGGAGCGGCTCTATGAGCGGATCAACCAGCGGGTGGATCACATGCTGGAAGCCGGCCTGCTGGAAGAAGCCCGCTGGCTCTATGACAGCTATCCTGATGTCCAGGCCAGCCGCGGCATTGGCTACAAGGAATTTTTCCCCTATTTTGCCGGCCAGATGAGCTTAGAAGAGGCAGTGGCCAGGCTCAAGCAGAACACCCGCCGCTTTGCCAAGCGCCAGCTGACTTGGTTTCGCAATCGGATGAAGGCCGCTTTTTATCAGGTGGGCGAGCCAGACTGCCAAGAGCAGATTATGCAGGACATCAGGCGCTTTCTGGAGCGGGAGCGGCTGTGAGTCTCAGCTGGTCAGGGAAGCCTGCAGAATACCGCTGGCCTCCGCTGCCACGTGCGAAAGTGCAATAAATCTAAAATAGAATTAGAGTAAGATGATAGAAACAGAGAAAAAAACAGAGCGTGTCTTTCTGGTCGGTGTGGAGCTGGCCGACACGGAACATTTTGACCTATCCATGGAGGAGCTGGCCAGTCTGGCCAAGACGGCAGGAGCTGAGGTCATCGGCTCTTACAGCCAAAAGCGGGAAAAGTACGACAGCAGGATCTTTGTCGGCTCCGGCAAGTTAGAAGAAATCCGCCAGATGGTCGAGGCCGAGGAGATCTCAACCGTCATTGTCAATAACCGCCTGACACCCCGTCAGAATGTCAATCTGGAGGAAAGTCTGGGGGTCAAGGTCATTGACCGCATGCAGCTGATTTTGGATATTTTTGCCATGCGGGCGAGGAGTCACGAAGGCAAGCTGCAGGTCCATCTGGCCCAGCTCAAATACCTCCTGCCCCGCCTGGTTGGTCAGGGCATCATGCTCAGCCGGCAGGCGGGAGGCATTGGCTCCCGCGGTCCGGGAGAAAGCCAGCTGGAGCTCAACCGCCGCAGCGTTCGCAATCAGATCCATGATATCGAGCGTCAGCTGAAAGCGGTGGAGAAAAATCGCGCGACTGTTCGTGAAAAGCGGCTGGAATCCAGCATTTTCAAAATCGGCCTCATCGGCTATACCAATGCCGGCAAGTCCACCATCATGAACTGCCTGACCAGCAAGAGTCAGTATGAGGCAGACGAGCTCTTTGCTACACTGGATGCCACGACCAAGAGCATCAACCTGAGCGGTCAGCTCAATGTTACTCTGACCGATACGGTTGGTTTCATTCAGGATTTGCCGACAGAGCTGGTGTCCAGCTTCAAGTCTACGCTGGAAGAAAGCAGGAATGTCGATCTGCTGGTCCATGTCATCGATGCCAGCGACCCTCATCATGAGGAGCATGAAAAGACCGTGCTGGACATCATGAAGGACTTGGACATGCTGGACATTCCCCGGCTGACCCTCTATAATAAAGCAGATAAGGCTGAGAATTTCACCCCGACCCTAACCCCCTATTCCTTGATCTCTGCTAAGGCGGACAATAGCAGAGCTGTCCTGCAGCAGGTCCTGCTGGAGAGGATGAAAGAGCTCTTTCTGCCTTTTACTATAAGGGTCGTTCCAGCCAAGGCATACAAGATTCATGATTTGGAGAAAGCAGCCATCATTGGCAAGCGGGAATACATAGACGATGTCGAAGCGATTTCGGGCTGGATTGCTGAGAAAAATAAGTGGAAATTGGAAGAATTTTATGACTGATTATATAGACTTAGCCCTGCGCTATGGCGGCTTTACCAGCCTAGACAGGGTCTATCTGGAGCGGGTGCTGGCGGGTCTGACAGAGGAGCAGCGGCTGACCTTTATCACGCCGCCGCCCAGTGTTATCAATGCTTACTTTGCTGAGCTTTACCAAAAGAAAAGTCCAGAGGCCGCGACAGCTTATTTTCTGGAAATCAGCCAAGCGCTGAACTTATGGAATCCAGAGCCCAGCTTTGCAGAAAGCAAGCCCTTTATCCGCCTCAACCTATCGGGTAAGTCCTATGGATTTTGCTATGAAGGCGCGGAGCTTGGCTTGGTCTTTGCGGAGCAGGCAGAGCCGGTGACGCCAGCGCTGCTCTTTGAGATCGCCCAGGTCTTTCCCCAGTATCTGGTCTATGAGGAGGCAGGGAGAATCTATATGAAGCCGCTTGAGGAGGCATCTCCAGTTCTGGACAGTCAGGCGCTGACTGCCTTGACCGACTGGCAGCAGCTGGCGGACGGCCGCCAGAGAGTAGTCGGCTACAATCAAGACGAAGTCAGCCAGCTGGCTCAGACCTACTCTGGCAGAAAATACTATCACTCGCAGAATCGCTCTGCCATGATTTATATCATTTAGAAAGAAGCACATGCAATTACAATTTTTAGGAACCGGAGCCGGTCAGCCGTCTAAGGCCCGCAATGTCTCCAGTCTCGTCCTCAAGCTCTTGGAGGAAATCAATGAAGTCTGGATGTTTGACTGCGGCGAAGGCACCCAGCACCAGATCTTGGAGACAACCATCAAGCCCCGCAAGATCAGCAGGATTTTCATCACCCACCTGCATGGCGACCATATTTTCGGCCTGCCGGGCTTTCTGTCCAGCCGCTCTTTTCAGGCCAATGAAGAGCAGACAGATATTGACATTTACGGCCCCAGCGGCATCAAGAACTTTGTCCTGTCCAGTCTGCGCGTGTCGGGCTCCCGCCTGCCTTATCGGATTCATTTCCATGAGTTTGACGAGGGCAGTCTGGGCAAGATTTTGGAAACGGATAAATTCACCGTTTATGCTGATAAGCTGGATCATACCATTTTCTGCGTGGGCTACCGCATTATGCAGAAAGACTTGGAAGGGACGCTGGATGCGGACAAGCTGCGGGCAGCGGGTGTTCCCTTTGGTCCGCTTTTTGGCCAGGTCAAGAACGGTCAGGATATTGTCTTAGAGGACGGCACCGAGATTATTGCAGCGGACTATATTTCGCCGCCCCGACCGGGCAAGACACTTGCCATTCTGGGCGATACCCGCAAGACTGCAGCCAGTGTCCGTCTGGCTGTGGCAGCAGATGTGCTGGTCCATGAAGCCACCTATGGCAAGGGAGACGAAAAAATCGCCCGCAGCCACGGCCATTCCACCAATATGCAGGCGGCAGAAGTAGCTAGGGAAGCCGGCGCCAAGCGTCTCCTCCTCAATCACATCAGCGCCCGTTTCCTATCGAAAGATATTAGCCAAATGCGGCGTGATGCCGGCAGTATTTTTGAGCCAGTGCACATTGTCAAGGACTTGGAAGAGGTGGAGATATGAGAACGATTGTTATCACCGGTGCCAGCGGCGGTCTGGCTCAGGAAATGGTCAAGCTGTTGCCTCATGACCGCCTGATTCTGGTCGGCCGCAGCAGGTCTAAGCTGGAGGAGATTTACGGCCAGCAGGAAAATCTGGACTTGGTAGAGCTGGATATTACCGACAGTGCAGCCTTGGAAAGCTTTGCGGAGCGGATTGACCGCCAGTATGGCCCTGTCGATGTGCTGGTCAACAATGCTGGTTACGGAATTTTTGAGGAATTTGACAAGATTACTTCCAGTGATATAGAGGCCATGTTTGAGGTCAATACCTTTGCCCTCATGAATCTGTCCCGTCTCTTCGGAGCCCGCATGAAGCAGGCAGGTCAAGGTCACATTGTCAATATTGTCAGCATGGCCGGTCTTATCGCCAGTGCCAAGTCCAGTCTGTATTCAGCGACCAAGTTTGCGGCCATTGGCTTTTCCAATGCCCTGCGGCTGGAGCTGCTGCCTTTTGGGGTCACTGTCACCACGGTCAATCCAGGGCCAATCCGGACTGCTTTTTTCGATCAGGCGGATCCGGACGGCACCTACGTCAAAGCCGTGGACAAGTATATCTTAGAGCCCGACTTTGTTGCAGGCAGGATTGTCAGCTCTTTTGGGAAAAAGAAGCGGGAAATCAATCTGCCGGGCATTCTCAATCTAGCTCACAAGCTCTACACACTTTTTCCGCGAATGGCTGATAAAATGGCCTCTAAGATGTTTAACTATAAATAAACTGAGGGAAAAAGAAAGGACTGTCTATGAACCTGCAAGCCTATAAAAATCATTTAGAACAGCCTTGGGGGAAGATTTACTATGATATTCTATTTAGACAATTAGAAGACTTAAAAGGACAGCGGATCCTTGATTTCGGCAGCGGCTTTGGCATTGTGGCTAATTTTTTAGCAGAAAAAAATGAAGTTGTAGCAGTTGAGCCTGACGGAGCCATGATTGCGGAGCGCCGGCAGGACTTTTCCTATGAGCAATTGCAGGGCAGCTTGGACCTTCTGCACAAATTGCCAGACCAGTCTTTTGATGCCATCGTCTGCCACAATGTTTTGGAGTATGTGCCCGACCCAAAAGCCTGCCTGCAGGAATGCTCCCGGCTGCTCAGGGAGGGCGGACAGCTTTCTCTGGTCAAGCATCATGAAGTCGGCCGCATTCTGCACATAGCCGTTTTTGAAGCGGATGCGGACAAGGCCCTGCGGCTGCTGGCTGGTGAAAATTACCAGACTCACAGCATGGGGGAGGCCAAGCTTTATCAGCTGGATGACCTGATAGCAGACCTGCCCCTGCAGACAGAGCATTATCAGGGACTGCGGATTTTCTACGGCCTGCAGGATAACAGCTTCAAGACCCAGCCCGGCTGGGCCCAGCAAATGCTGGCCGTGGAGAAGGCAGTTTATGACCGTTCTCCCTACCGTGACATCGCCGCTTTTCAGCACTTTTGGCTGAAAAAGGATGCTGCTCTGGTGGAGGGTAGGTGATTTGACATGCAAAGAAAATCAAAGATGTCAGAACAAACCGATGCAGATAGATCTAGGGTTCATCAAAAAAGCTTCCCGCAGCCATCTTAGATTTTTAAAGAGTATGAGCTTGATTCAAGTGTGTAAGGAGACTTGCTGATGTTGAAAAGAGAGAGAGCCGGGCAGGAGCAGCCGATTAACTATGCCATGCTCAGCATTTTCCAGTATCTGGCATCCATTTCGGTCATTCTGGTCCACTGCCAGAGGCTTTTTGCCAATGACCTGCTGCATTTCACGCAAAAAAGCATGTTCGGCCGTATGGCAGTCCCTTTCTTTCTGATTTCCTCTGCTTATTTGCTCAGGGCCTATCTGGCCAAAAAGGGCAGTCTCAAGTCTTATATACAGCGGATTCTAAGGCATTACCTGCTGTGGAGCGTCCTCTATACCCCCTATGCCCTGCTCTATTTTTGGTCGCTGCCCATTGACAAATACTATGCTCCTCTGGCTCTGGCCGCCGGCTTTCTCTATATCGGTCTCTGCTACCAGCTTTGGTACATACCGGCCTTTCTCTTAGGGCTCTTGCTGGTTCACTTTTTCTATAAAAAATGGGGTCCGAAAAAGACAGGGGTATTCCTGCTGCTCCTCTATCTCATAGGCTCTGTGGAGACCTATTATGGCTATTTTGCCGGAAGCTGGCTGACGCAGCTCTATGACGGCTATGCCAAGCTTTTCTTTACGACGAGAAATGGGATTTTTTACACACCGGTGTTTATCTATCTGGGCTATGTGCTGTATGATTGCTGGCAGACGGATTTCTTCAAAAAATCCTATGTCAAAAAGCTGATTTGGTCCGTCATGTTTCTTATGCTTGATGGTGTGATTGTTTTTCTGCATCAAGGGGTGGATAAGAATTTTTTCTTGGGCTTGCTGCCTTTTTCCCTCTTTTTGGTGAATTGGGTGCTGCGCACCAGGATAGGCCTAGGCTGTCAACTCCGCCATCTCAAGCAGTTAAGTGTTCTCTATTTTTTCCTGCATCCTATCTTTATCGAAGGTGCTTTCTACTTCCTGAAAGGAACCGATTTTTCACCGTGGGACAAGGGAAGGTTTGTATTTTTCATCACCCTGCTGCTGACGCATGTGACGGCAGAGGTTTTGATCAGGCTGCAGCATCCCCAAATTTATAAAAGGAGTTAGAACTATGATCCAGTATAAAAAAGCCCCCCAGCTGACCTTAGCGCCTGTCTTGAAATTGTATGAATCGGTCGGTTGGAGCAATTATATCGAGCTCCGCAGCATTTGGAGCGGGCTCTCAGTCAGTCCTTGTTTGTATTGGCAGCTTATGACGAAGATGAGCTGGTTGGCCTGATTCGAGCAGTCGGTGATGGCGCAACCATTGTCTTTATTCAGGATTTGCTGGTGCTTCCCCGCTATCAGCGTCAGGGCATCGGCCGCAGACTCCTTGAGCAAACGCTGGAAACATTCAGGGATGTCTACCAGATTCAGCTGGCAACGGAGCAATCGGACAAGAATCTGTCCTTTTACCAAGCGCTGGGTTTTCGCCGGCAGGAGGATTTCAACTGCACCGGCATGATTTATGCACCAAACAAAGCAGAATGACGGAAATGAAAACTGGCAGGATTAAACTGCTGGTTTTTTTCGTTTTTTTGAAGCTTAATACTCAATGGAAATTATCAGCAGACAGGATAGCAGCGATCTGCCGCGTCAAGAATTTTTTACCAAAACAAAGCGAGGCTGAAACACTTTTGCCCCAGCCCCCTTATCCACAACCTTTAACAGTTTGACGAAAGTCGGGAACTGCCTTCCCCTTATCCCCAGCCTCAGCAAGGCGATGCTGACGTGGTTTGAAGAGATTTTCGAAGGGTATCAGTTTTGAAAACATATGCTAGTTCTTGGCCAATTTTCAGTATTCCTCGCTATTTTACTGCTGGAAGGTCAAAAATACTAAAAAATCAAGCTGTTTTTCCATCCTTTCTTGTCTTCTCTTTTCATCTATGCTATAATTAGTTTAGTTCATACAAAACCGAACCAACGAAAGGAGATTGAAATGGATAAAGAAGGATCTCAAAAGCTGTCAGAGCTTTCACAGGTTTTTACTGGCTTGGATTTTCCACAGAATCAAGCACTGATTCTTTCTTTTTTAATTGTTGAGGGCAGGGGGAAGGTGACTTTTAAGCGAATGATAAATGAATTGGCTTTGTCCAAAGCCAGTGCCAGCCTTGCTTTGCGCGCCTTGGAGGAAAAAAAGCTTCTTTACAATCAAAAGCAAGAAGGCAGCAGGGAGCGAAAAATCATCTTGCATTTATATGGCATTGTGGATTATCTGATGCAGCGCATGCAGGTCTTGCAGGGCATGAGAGTGTTATTTGAGCAGGCGGCGCTTTGGCACCAAGAGGATGCCCAATATGCGCAGGAATTTTCCGATGTGGCCGATCTGTATGCAAAATTGGATCAGGCGGTTATGGCCATTGCTGCAGAGTTTAGCGGAGGAATTGCGAATGAAAAAGAGTGAAGAAATCCTAAAGCGTCAGGAGCAGAAAATCAAATACAGCAATAAAGATATGGATTTTATGCTGAACTGGGTCATGGGAATTGGTCAGCAGATGGGGATGAGTGCAGCAGAAGTGCTCCTGATTGCTGATCAAATCAGAAATGGAAAGCCCAAGGATTGGAGGGGATCCTTTCGCAGACATGCTCTCTATTTATCGAAGCAGGCTCAGGAAATGCAAAAGAAAGCCTATTATCGGACAGCGGCTCAGCAATATTTTGCTGCTTGCTACTCTCTGAGAGCTAGTCTGCAGTTTGCCGATCCTAATCAGTCTGCTTATCAAACAAATTACCAATTGATGGAAGATTATTTTTTCAAAGCAGCACAATTGATTAATCTTCCCTTGCAAGAAATTGCTCTGCCTTATGAGAATCAGACCTTGCCAGGATATGAACTAAAAAGCAAGAAAGAAAATCAGCCAACGGTGATGGTTGTTGGCGGCGGTGATACAGGCCGTGTTGATTTGTTTTACTTTCTGGGCTATGCTGCTTGGCAGGCAGATTATAATGTGCTAATGGTAGATTTACCTGGGCAAGGAAATAATCCTGCGCATGGTCAGACCTTTACAGTGGAGGCGGGGCAAGCTATTTCGGCTGTTTTAGACTGGTATGAGGCACCGTCAGATCAGATTGCCATCATGGGGTTAAGTGGCGGGGGTTATTTTACCGCTCAGGCAGTTGAAAAGGATCCGCGAATTAAAGCTTGGATTGCTTCGACACCGATTTATGATATAAAGGCTGTCTTTCAATCTTCTTTCAAAGCTGCTTTGCGTGTACCGGGTCCTCTTTTGCAGTTCATCGGGGAAATGGCCGGCAACTTTAACGAAGTGGCAGAGATGAACCTTAAAAAATATGCTTGGCAATTTGGAACAGAAAATTTCCGCCAAGCGATTGATCAAGTGATGGCCAAAGCTCAGACGGTAGACAAAGAAAAAATTGCGGTTCCATCCCTATTCCTAGTAGGTTCAGGAGAAAGTCCAGAGTTGCTCAGGCAGGCAAGAGAATTAGAAAAAAGCCTGTCAGAAAGAGGCATTCCAGTCACTGTCTGGGAATTTGATAGAGAAAGTGCGGCTGATGCCCACTGCCAAGTCAACCATCTGCGCTTGATGAATCAGGTAGTGCTGGATTGGCTAAATCAAATTTTTGAAAAAGGAATATAAAATGAAAAAATGGAGACGAAATGTTTTATCTTTATCAAGAGCAAAAATTATATTATAAAGTGATGGGGCAGGGCAAGCCCGTTTTACTGATTCATGGTTTGGGTTGTTCATCAGAATTGATGGAAGGCTGTATGGAGCCAATTTTTGAGCGGCAAGCTGGTTATAAGAGGATTTATATTGACTTGCCCGGTATGGGGCGGTCGGACGCCAACGCTGCCTTTGCAAGTGCAGACGCGATTTTGAACTTGCTTCTGCATTTTATTGATGATGTCATTGGCTCGAGCCCCTTTTTATTGGCAGGCGAATCCTACGGTGGTTATCTTTCGCGAGGAATTTTGGCTAGGAAAATGGCTCAAGTGGAGGGGCTGCTATTGATTTGTCCAGTGACTAAGCCCTATATCAAAGATCGAATCTTGCCAGAAAGTGATGTAGTTGTGAGTGAGCCTAGCTTTGATATGACAGGCAAAGATGAAGAGTTCTTTAGCGTGGCGATTTTACAAACGGAGAAAACCTATCAACGTTTTGAAAAAGAGATCCTTTATAGTCTTCGGATGATGAATCTTCCTTTTATTCAAAAATTACAGGAAAATTATGCCTTGTCTTTTGATCCAGATCAAGAAATTCAGAGCCATGGTTATGATAACCCCAGTCTCTTTATTGCAGGAAAACAAGACCAAATCGTTGGTTTTCAGCAGTTGGCTGATTTGTTGCACGATTATCCGAGAGCGACCTATGCTGTGCTGGATGTTGCTGGACACAATGCTCAAATCGATCAAGAAGAATTGTTTACTGCCTTGGCAGAAAATTGGCTGAGGAGAATCAAAACAATATAAAAGAGAGTGGGAAAGAACTCCAAATAAATAAAAAGAGTTCGTCTTCCTACTCCCGCACAGTTGATTCGGTCATCTTTGGAGCTTAAAAAGCGAACGAAGATGACAATTAGCAGTGGTTCGTTGGCGCTAAAGCACCTAATGAACTGTATAGGGGAGATTCTAGTTGACGAAAGTCAACAGAACCTCTCCCAACCACTGCGTCAATCTGTTTTCCCCATTCGGGTTCAAAAGGCTGAACTTTTTGTCCAGCCTCTTTACTTATCCCCAGAATTTCTGAGCGATTTCTTGTCCTTGTTTGATTTTGGCCCATTGTTGTGGAATGGACAGTTCATTTCCAAGGGCAGTTTTTCTGGCTTCTTTTTTTCTGCTTTTTTTGGTATAATGAGGTATTGAATGTTTATGACTGAAAGGACAAACAAATGATTTTAATTACTGGAGCCAATGGTCAGCTGGGAACGGAACTGCGCTATCTTTTGGATGAGCGCAAGGAGGAGTATGTAGCGGTTGACGTGGCAGAAATGGACATTACCGATGCTCAGATGGTGGACAGGGTCTTTGCGGAAGTCAAGCCCAGCTTGGTTTATCACTGCGCAGCCTATACGGCAGTGGATGCAGCAGAAGACGAGGGCAAGGAGCTGGATTATGCTATCAATGTCACCGGTACGGAAAATGTAGCCAAGGCAGCAGAAGCGCATGGGGCAACCCTGGTCTATATCTCTACCGACTATGTCTTTGACGGCGATAAGCCTGTCGGTCAGGAGTGGGAAGTGGATGATCAGCCGGCACCTCAGACCGAGTACGGCCGCACCAAACGCATGGGTGAGGAGCTGGTAGAGAAATATTCCAGCCGTTTCTACATCATCCGGACGGCTTGGGTCTTTGGCAATTATGGCAAGAACTTTGTCTTCACCATGCAGAATCTGGCCAAGACTCACAAGACCCTGACTGTCGTCAATGACCAGCACGGCCGCCCGACTTGGACCCGGACGCTGGCTGAATTTATGACCTTCTTGGCAGAAAATCAAAAGGAATTCGGCTATTATCACCTGTCCAATGATGCAGCAGAAGACACAACCTGGTATGATTTTGCGGTGGAAATCCTCAAAGATACCGATGTAGACGTGCAGCCAGTTGACTCCAGCAAATTCCCAGCCAAGGCCAAGCGGCCTTTCAACTCGACCATGAGCCTGACCAAGGCCAAGGCAACGGGCTTTGTCATTCCGACCTGGCAGGATGCTCTGAAAGAGTTTTACAGACAGGGGCAGCAATAACAGATAAGATGAAGCGGCTTTTGGGCTGCTTTTTTTCACCTCTGGTTATACAAACAACTCAGAAAATGATATAATAGAATGGATTGTAAAATCTTGAATTGAGGAAAACCATGAAACATGTCTTCATCATCGGAAGTCGGGGACTTCCTGCTAAATATGGGGGATTTGAAACCTTTGTCCAACAGCTGGTGGAGAATAAAATTTCTCCTCACATCCAGTATCATGTGGCCTGTTTATCAGATGATGAAGCCTTTCATCATGTCGATTATAAGGGTGCGGACTGTTTCACAGTCAAGGCCCCTAAGCTGGGGCCTGCCCGTGTGATTGCCTATGATATGATGGCTGTATCTTATGCCCTCAAGTTTGCTAAGCAACAGCAGATTGAGCAGCCTATCTTCTACATTCTTGGCAATACCATGGGTGCTTTCATGCTTCCTTTTGCCCGTCGTATCCATCAGGCTGGCGGTATCTTTTTTATCAATCCTGATGGCTTGGAGTGGAAGCGGGCCAAGTGGTCCAAGCCGGTCCAGGCCTATCTCAAGTATTCAGAAAAGGTCATGACCAAGCATGCAGACCTTGTCATTGCGGACAATCTAGGCATTGAAAGCTACATCCAAAAGGCTTATCCTTGGTCTCAGACGACTTGTATCGCCTATGGGACCGATCTTTACCTGTCCAACCTGACAGAAAACGAAGGAAAGGTCAGAGTCTTCTTTGAAAAGTGGGACAGCAAGGAAAAGGGCTATTACCTCATCGTCGGCCGCTTTGTGCCGGAAAATAACTATGAAACCATCATTCGGGAATTTATGAAATCCCAGACCCAGCGTGACTTGCTGATTATCTGCAATCATGAGGGCAATCCCTATTTTGAAGTGCTCAGGCAAGAAACGGGCTTTGACCGAGACCCTCGGATCAAGTTTGTTGGGACGGTCTATGATCAAAATCTGCTCAAGTACATCCGCAATCAGGCCTTTGCCTACCTGCACGGCCACGAGGTCGGAGGCACCAATCCGGGTCTTCTGGAAGCTCTGGCTCAGACGGATGCCAATTTGGTATTGGACGTTGATTTCAACCATCAGGTCGCTAAAGACACGGCCCTCTACTGGCAGAAAGAAGAAGGGCAGCTGGCTGCACTGATTGATCAAGTGGATGGTCAAACGGACTTTGCCCAGCTGGGTCAGGCGGCCAAAGAAAATATGAAAGAAAACTACACCTGGGAAAAAATTGTGGGTGAATACGAGGATTTATTTTTATCATGAAAGTGAGCATTCTTCTCTCCACATACAACGGCGAGCAGTTTCTGGCAGAGCAGATCGAAAGCATTCGGGAGCAGACCTGCAGCGATTGGCAGCTCCTGATCCGCGATGACGGCTCCAAGGATGCGACCCGCTCAATCATTGAAGATTTCTGTCAAAAAGACAGCCGGATTGCCTTTATCAACCGAGACAGCCATGAAAACCTGGGGGTAATCCAGAGTTTTTACAGCCTGCTGAAATACGAGCCGGCAGACTTCTATTTTTTCAGCGACCAGGATGATGTCTGGCTGCCGGACAAGCTGGAAATGCAGCTGGCTCAGGCAGCGGACTATGACAGCAGCCAGCCTCTTTTGGTCTATACGGATCTGAAAGTAGTGGACCAAGAGCTCAATGTCCTGCATGAAAGCATGATTCGGACCCAGTCCGACCACGCCAATACCAGCCTCATTCAGGAGCTGACGGAAAATACAGTGACGGGCGGCGTGTCGATGATTAACCATGCCTTGGCCCAGCTGTGGACCGGGCAGGAGGCACATGAGCTGCTGATGCATGATTGGTATCTGGCTCTTCTGGCAGCTGCCTTTGGCCGGCTGGTCTATCTTGACAGGCCCAGCGAACTCTACCGCCAGCATGCCAATAATGTCTTGGGGGCCCGCACTCTGCGCAAGCGCATGAAAAACTGGCTGCATCCCCATGTTCTCTTTGATAAATACTGGAAGCTGATTCGGGCCAGCCAGACTCAGGCCAGAAACCTGCTCAGCCAGCCCTTAACGGCTGAAAATAAAGAAATTATTGAAAATTTTGTGACCATCATGGACGTTCCCTTCAGGGAACGCTGGCGGCGGCTGCATCATTACCACTACCGCAAAAACCGCGCTTTCCATACGTTTGTCTTTAGGACCCTCATCCTCACAAAATTTGCTTATAAGGAGTAATCATTACTTATGGACTTTTTTAATCGAAAAACTTGGATTCTCTTAAGAGAGATGGTAAAAACTGACTTTAAACTGCGCTATCAGGGCAGCTTCATTGGTCATTTATGGTCTATTCTAAAGCCATTGCTGCTCTTTACGATCATGTATCTGGTCTTTGTGCGCTTCCTGCGCTTTGATGACGGAACCCCTCATTACGCTGTGGGACTGCTGCTGGGGATGGTGACCTGGAATTTCTTTACTGAAGCAACGAATATGGGAATGATGTCTATTGTTTCACGAGGAGACTTACTGAGAAAATTAAATTTTTCAAAATCGATCATTGTCTTCTCGGCCATTGCCGGCGCAGCTATCAACTATGCGATTAATTTATTGGTAGTTTTCGTTTTTGCTTTGATTAACGGAGTACCCCTGAATTGGGGCTGGCTGGTTATTATCCCTCTCTTCATTGAACTTGTATTGATTTCTACGGGTGTTGCTTTCATTCTGGCTGCCTCTTTTGTGAAATACCGGGATATCGGCCCGATCTGGGAAGTTATTCTGCAAGCAGGCTTGTATGCTACGCCGATTATTTACTCTTTGACTTTTATCATCCAAAGAGGGCAGGTGACGATTGCGAAGCTCATGATGCTGAATCCTTTGGCACAGATTATTCAGGATTTGCGTCACTTTGTCGTTTTTTCAGGAAGTATGCGAGGCTGGGATTTGATTGGAAATCACTGGATTGCTGCCATTCCCTATGCAGTGCCTTTCCTTGTCTTCTGGCTTGGATTCTATATTTTTAATAAAAATGCTAAGAGATTTGCGGAGATTTTATAATGTCAGATAATATTGCAGTAAAAGTTGACCATGTCAGCAAGTTCTTCCGATTGCCGACAGAGGCCACACAGAGTTTAAGGACCAGTCTGGTCAATCGTTTCAAAGGAATCAAGGGCTATAAAGAACAGCATGTTCTTAAAGACATCTCTTTTGAAGTAGAAAAAGGAGATTTCTTTGGGATTGTAGGCCGCAACGGTTCCGGAAAATCAACTCTCCTGAAAATCATTTCAGAAATTTATATTCCTGAAAAAGGGACCGTCACCATTGACGGGAAATTAGTTTCCTTTATCGAGCTGGGAGTTGGCTTCAATCCGGAGCTGACCGGACGTGAGAATGTCTATATGAATGGTGCCATGCTTGGTTTTTCTACAGAAGAAGTGGATGCCATGTATGACGATATTGTCGAATTTGCTGAGCTGGAGGAGTTCATGAATCAAAAGCTCAAGAACTATTCCAGCGGGATGCAGGTTCGTCTGGCCTTCTCAGTTGCCATCAAGGCCCAGGGAGATATTCTGATTCTGGACGAGGTGCTGGCAGTCGGAGATGAAGCCTTTCAGCGCAAGTGCAACGACTACTTCAAAGAGCGCAAGGACTCAGGCAAGACAACTATTTTAGTCACCCACGATATGGGGGCAGTTAAAAAATACTGCAACAAGGCAGTTCTGATTGAAAATGGCTTGGTAAAAGTAGTTGGAAATCCTGATGATGTTGCCAATCAGTATAGCTTTGACAATGCCGTTCAGCCAATCAAAGAGAACAGCGATTCTTCGGAAGGAGATCAAAAGCAAGAAGCCTTGGTAGAAAACTTTGAAGTTAAACTGCTGTCTCCAAGTCAAATCACCCCCGATGATGAACTGGAATTTGAGTTTACTTTCAATCAGCTGCAGGATGTGGAATCCCATATCGCCATGTCCTTCGTAGACATCAATACGAATTATGGCTACTATAATGATAATTCAATGGACTTAAAAATCGAAGGTATCGGGGAGAAAAAAGTTAGATATAAATGCAGCCTGCCTTATTTAAATCGTGCCCGCCTGAGGCTCGAAGCAACTGTCCGTGATTCTGAGAAGCGGGTTCTGGCTTTTGCTGTATCTTCAAAAGCACCGATTGTTTTCATTGAACGCAAAGATATCTCTGAGGATGATGAATCTGCTTTGGATTCTGCGACAGGACTGTTAGTCAGAAATGGCAGCTGGCAGGAGTCAAAAGCATAAAAACTCAGGCTCTACTATAGATTGATTGAGGATAGATTATGGGGAAACGTATTTTATTTGTCTCGCCTACCGGAACCTTAGACAACGGTGCGGAAAGAGCCATCACGAATTTCATGGTATATCTGTCACAGCTGGGACACTCTGTTTTCAATGTTTACCCTGAAAATGGCCATCCGACACATGAAGCATATGTAGATAAACTGCAGTCGGCCGGTATAGCAACTTTTCCGCTGGCCACAGTAAAATGGTGGTGGGAGGAAGCTCCGGGAGAGCATCTCTTATCCAAGGAAGAGAGAATTCTCTTTTATCAAAAAAATATCCAGGATATCAGAAACATCATTTTGGAACATCACATTGACTTAGTGATTTCAAATACAGTCAATGTTTTTCAGGGGGCAGTAGCTGCTGCCTGTGAAACAGTGCCGCATTTCTGGCTTATTCACGAACTCCCAGAAGGAGAGTTTTCTTACTATGCTGAAAAATTAGATTTTCTATTTGAAAATTCGGAAGAAGTTTTTGCAGTTCAGGGGAGTCTGACCGATAGATTAAAGGACTTAAGCGCTCAGAATTCCAAGCTCAAATCGTTTATTCCTTTCACTGAGCTTTGCCAGGAACCGCTGAAAGAAGCGGGCCCAAGAAGGATTATTTCGATAGGGCTGATAAATGACAATAAGAATCAGCTTGAACTGCTGCAGGCTTATCATAAATTGGGCAGATTTGACCTGCCTTTGATTTTTATCGGCGACTGGGATGAGCAGACCAAGCAAGAGTGTGACCGTTTTATTGCTGAAAATTCACTGACCAATGTCAGCTTTTGGGGTTATAAGGCCTTTCCTTGGCGGGATATGAGCGAGTCGGACATTTGTGTCTTTACGTCAAAATCCGAATCTTTTTCACTGGTCTTTATTGAAGCTATTCTGAAGGGACTGCCAACCATTGTTTCAGACAATCTGGGCTATTCAACTGTTCAATCAATCTTTAAAGCCGGCCTCAGCTATCCGCTTGGGAATGCAGCCGCTCTTGCTGAGAAGATTTCAGATGTATTGGAGCACTTTGATGTCTACAAACAGCAAGCTCTTGAGTCCAGCCAGCGAGCCAAAGAATTATACAGAATTGACAATAGTTATGCGGAACTGCTGAACAGCATAGAGTCCGTTTCAGCTGCTCCTAAAAAACCTCTCAAAGCGCTGGAGCTGCTTTTGGGAAACGGCCTTCCAAATCATTCTATTTTTGAAGTGAAGAAGGAATTTATAACTGTTTTTTATGCCAAATCCGGTGAAGATTTTTCCGCAGACTGCAGCCACCGCTTCCCAATGCAGTATGCTGACGAAATTTATTTTCAAATCCCGGCTGACACTGCCCGGCTGCGAATTGACCTTTCGGAGGTGCCCAGCTATTATACAAATGTCAGCTTAAGACAGTACCCGGACCATCAGGAGCTTGAGATGGAGTATACGAATGGCTTGCTTGTTTCTGACAATTTGCTGTTCGGCCAAAATGATCCGCAGGTTCACTACAATTTAGAAGGTGTTGGACAGACAGAGTTTGTTTTCACTTATGAATTAAAGGATGTATTTGAGCCGCTGAAAGAAGGCTCGCTTCTGACCGAACTGTCAGACTCTGTGCGTGAAAAATACGAGCTAGAAGCCAAAATCGAACAGCTGGAAAATCAATATCAAGATTTATCTCAGGACTATCATGCTGTGATTGGCAGTCGCCGCTGGCAAGTTACCACAAAAATTATTAATTTCTTTAGGAGAAGAAAATGAAAAGATTATTGCTTTATGTTCATTTTAATAAATATGATCATATCAGCCGTCATGTGCACTATCAGCTCGAACATATGAGACCCTTATTTGGGAAACTGATTTTTATCTCAAACAGTAAGCTGAGCATGTCTGAAGTGGACAAACTCCGCGAAAAAGGGCTGATTGATGACTTTATCCAGCGGGAGAATACAGGCTACGATTTTGGAGCCTGGCATGACGGTATGGCTTTGGTCGGCTTTGATGAACTGAAAACCTATGATTCAGTAACCGTCATGAATGACACCTGTTTTGGACCCCTTTGGGAGATGGAGCCAGTCTATCAGCAGTATGAAGCTGATCCGGCAGTGGATTTCTGGGGAATGACCAATCACCAAGAGGTCAAACAGAGGGATTTATTTATCAATGAACACCTCCAATCTTATTTCATTTCCTTTAAAAAGAGATTAGTCCAGTCCGAAGTTTTTCAACATTTTTGGCAGTCTGTTGAGAATCATACAGATGTTCAGAAGGTCATTGATAACTATGAAACGCAGTACACAAAGCTCTTTGTAGATGCAGGCTTTCACTATCAGGCCATTCTGAATACTGTGCCGCTCAAAGATGATTTCTTCCATAGCAATTTTACCATCCATTACCCGCATGTGCTTCTGGAGTATAAGGTTCCCTTTATCAAAATCAAAACCTTTGATTTGAGTCAGCATTTATCACCCTACCTGCTGCAAGAAATCGAAAAGGTATCCGATTATCCAGTTGAATTCATTTTATCCCATATGTCAGATGTCAGTCAGCCGACTCCGCCCTATCTGATTGACCGGAAGGTTCTGAAAGACAAGGGACAGACCTATTCAAATCAAAAGAAGGTGGCCGTGCATCTTCATACCTTCTATGTCGATTTGCTGGAAGAATTCTTGGACGGTTTTAAACATTTTCACTTTGATTATGATTTGTTTTTAACGACTGATTCGGAAAAGAAAAAAGAGGAAATAGAAGCTATTTTGGCAAAGCGGCAGCAAGAGGGGAAGGTCTATCTTACTGGAAACCGCGGGCGTGATATTATCCCCATGCTGAAATTAAAAGAAGAACTGTCCCATTATGATTATATCGGCCATTTCCATACTAAAAAATCCCCTGAGTATCCTTATTGGGTAGGAGATTCTTGGAGAAATGAGCTGTTCGCCATGCTGTTAGAGCCAGCAGACTCTCTTATGGCCAGTCTGGAAAATGATGAGCGTCTAGGTCTGATTATTTCAGATATTCCGACTTTTTTCCGCTATACAAAAATTGTAGATCCTTGGAACGAAAATAAATTTGCAGATGATATGAATGTTCTTTGGCAAAGGATGAAGATTAGCCGTGCTATTGATTTTAATAGCCTCAACACCTTTATCATGAGTTACGGTACTTTTATCTGGTTCAAATATGAAGCCTTAAAGCCCCTGTTTGACTTGGACCTTCAGGACAGCGATATTCCGGAAGAGCCGCTGCCGCAGCATACGATTCTGCATTCGATTGAGCGGATCTTGGTCTATCTGGCATGGTCGCAGCGTTATGACTACGCCATTTCAAAAAATGATATTTATATTACCCCATTTGTTGATAACAATGTTTTAAATATCCGCCCCGATACGATGCCGAATACCTATGTGAATTTTGATCATATCGGAGGCATTAAGGGTGCCGCTAAATATATCTTCCGCGGCCCTGCAAGCGCGATGAAGTATATTATTAAAAGAATGATTAGAAAGATTAGGAATTAATTAAAATGGCTGGGAAAAGAAAGCGCAGACCAAATCTTAGAGAATACTATGCCAAATATAGGGGCTATCAATTTACAGCGCTCAAATATTTATTTTCTATTATCATTAGCTTTCTGGCACTAAAGACTACAGGAAATTGGTTTTATGTTATTCTCCCTTTATTGGAATTAACAGTTATTTTTATTCTTTCAAACTATCTTATCAAGAAACATCAAATAATCGGAAGATTTGTTAACAATCTGCTTATTTTGTTCTATAACATTGAAATGTTAGTTCTTTTTTTCGGCAACAGTTTTGTGACCCTCATTATGGTCAGCAACCTTAGTTCATGGGAAGCCCTGAAAGGAAGAATTGTTGTTTTTGGAATAGGGATTGCTTTGTTATTGACCTTTAGCTTTCTTCCGATTAGCTATGTGGAGTTACAGTCCAAAGTAACTTATTTTCTCTATAAACATAATATCGTGGCAGTTTCAATTTTGTCTGCCGCTCTTATCACCGAATTCGTCTTGGGCGGGATGTTTGGTTTCAAGCATTCTCCGGCAGTTGCTGTTTTTGACTTAGCAAAAGCAGAATACGACTACATACAGCTTGTCCAAAAAGCGGAAAAAGAGTCAGCAGAAAATAAGAAGCTATTTTATAAAAAGGAAATTGGGAATTTTGTTGAAAAACCGCAAAATTTACCAGAAAAGCCCAATGTTATCCTTATCTTTACCGAGGGGATGTCACAGCATATCATTGATGACGAGCGTAATGTAACGCCGCATATCCGCAGTGCTCAGTCCAAGTCCTTAAATTTTTCTAACTATTATAATCATACTTTCGCAACTTATCGAGGTTTGATTGGACAGTTGTTCTCAGGCTATCAGCTAAATAATTCCGATCAGAATCATTTGGTTTCTCTGCAGAGTATATTAAAATCAGACGGCTATCGGACTTCATTTATCAATACAGAACCCAATAATGGAGAATTTACAGACTACTTAAATCACTTAGGCTTTGATGCTGTTATAAACCCTAAAGTTTCTGAAGGAGAAGAAAATACTTATGATAAAGATGCGTATATAGAGCTGGATAAGCTGATGTCCAAGCAATCTGACAGCCAGCCTTTCTTTATCTCTATGTATACTTTCGGAACCCATATCGGTATGAATTCTTATGATAAAAAATTCGGTAATGGAAAAGATCGCTTACTGAACCGCTTCTATGATTTAGATGTTCAGTTTGGGAAATTTATAGAAAAATTTAATAACAGTCCCTATGCAGAAAATACTATTTTAATCTTTACAACAGATCACGCAACCTATGTTGATGACGAGTACAGCAAGTCTTTTCCAGACCAGTCCCGAGGGATGGGGAATCTTGACAAAGTTCCATTCTTTATTTATTATAAAGGAGTCCAGCCTCAGACAATCGATGTTCAAGGCCGAAATTCTGTCAACCTTGCTCCAACTGTATTGGATTATTTAGATATTTCCAAAGAAAACTACTTCTTGGGTGATTCATTGTTTGCTGATAGTGAGAAAAAGAATCCTTTCAGCACCTTATTTGTCTCAGAGCTGACATATGCAAATACAGCTGATGGAGAAATTCATTATTTTTCAGAAGACGATGAAGAATCAATTGAGACCCAGATCGTCAATTACTATTCTTCAGCCAGATGGTAACACCACAAGGCACATATTTTTAGCGAAAAGGATATAAAAATGAAAGAAAAAATTGCCGTATTGCTTCCGGCATACAATGAAGAAATAACCATTCAGAAGGTTATTAAGGATTTTCAAACAGTCCTGCCTCAAGCAGATATTTACGTTTATGATAATAACTCGAAAGACCAAACCAATGCCTTGGCCAGAGAAGCAGGAGCGATCGTCAAATTTGAACCTAGACAGGGCAAGGGGAATGTCGTCCGTTCCATGTTTAGGGAAATTGATGCGGATTACTATATTATGGCAGATGCGGATGACACCTACCCAGCAGCAGAAGTAGAGAAGCTTCTGGAGCCCTTGCGTTCCGGCATGGCTGATATGACAATCGGAGACCGGCTTTCAAACGGAACGTACTCTCAGGAAAATAAGCGCGGGTTTCATGACTTTGGCAACAATCTGGTAAGATATCTGATTAATTCTCTTTACAAGGGGAATTACAATGACATTATGACTGGCTATCGGGGCTTCAACCGTTTGTTTGTTAAAACTTTTCCGGTTCTCTCTCCCGGTTTTGAAATCGAGACAGAACTGTCCATTCATGCTATGGACAAACGTTTCAAGCTGGTAGAAGTCCCCATTACTTATAAGGACCGTCCGGAAGGCAGCGAGTCTAAACTCAGTACTTTTTCTGATGGTTTTAAGGTTCTGAAAATGATTTTCAGTCTGTTTAAAGACTACAAGCCGTTGATTTTCTTTTCTGTTTTGGCTGCTGTTTTGTTCTTCATCGGACTCATTATAGGGCTTCCGGTTATTGCTGAATATGCCAATACAGGCTTAATCGATAAACTGCCTTCAGCAGTTCTGGCTACAGGATTTATGATTTTAGCCGGTTTGTTCTTTATTGCTGGTATTATTTTAGACACAGTCGTCAGACAAAATCGCATGCAGTATGAGCTTGAGGTCTACCATTACTATGATTGATACTTTTAACAAGGTCGTAAAATATAGATATGCCATAGCCTTAGCAGCTTTCATTTTAGGGCTGGCCTTAAATCTGAATGGCAGTTCTATCGCAAGCTGGAATAAAATGGGTGTGTCCGAACTCCAAAACGGTGTTCAGTCTCATTCACGGTCTGAAGGAGATGATAGCCCATGGTTATCACCTTTTTCAAATACAGATGGTGTAATCTTTGGTATCCCCAGAATGATCAGAAGTGATGAATGGATGGTCCAAACCCCCTTTTTCATCTCCCAGGTCGCATCGGGCAATAAATTGATCAACGAAAATTATGGCTTGTCAGGACAGAATATGATTGTAGCCTATCATTCGCCGGTCAGCCATATCTCTATTATCGGTAAGCCTTTTAACTGGGGAGCTCTCTTTCTCAGTCCTTCTCGTGCTCTGTCTTGGTACTGGTGCTTCAAGATTATCACCTTTATTCTGTTAGCTTTTGAATTTACCATGATTCTGACCAAGGGCAATAAAGCACTGTCTTCTGTAGCAGCTTTCTTTATCACCTATATTCCTGCCATTCAGTGGTGGTTTATGCAGCATTTAGGAGACGTGGTATGGTTTACTCTCTTGGCCTTGGTAGCTATTTATCATTATTTCAACAGTAAAAAGACAAGTTCTAAAATCGGTTTTGCGGCTCTCTTGTCCAGCAGCTTGATTGGTTTTGTTTTGGTGATTTATCCGGCTTTTCAGGTTATCTTCGCCTATATTATCCTCATGTATTTTCTGATTCATTTTTTCAGAGCTCTGCGCAAGAAGGAGCTGAAGAAAGAGGATTGGATAATCATGGCAGTAACCCTGTGTGTTACTGGCTTAGTTGTTGGAATCAGTCTCTATCAAAGCTTAGACGCTGTTCTGGCTTCCTTGGAAACAGTGTATCCGGGCAGCCGGGTTTCGACGGGCGGAGGCACACCGATTGCGGTTATAGCCAGTCTTTTTCTGAATATTTTTCTTCCGTATAAGCTTCCTTCGATACTCAATCAAGTGGAACTGGCATCATCGCTGAACTTTCTGCCATTTCTGCTCCTGACCTTGCCTTTTATTTTGGATAAAAAGCACTTAAAAGAAAACCTATTTGGTCTGTTTCTCTCTTTATACAGTGTATTTCTCCTCTTTTACGTCTTTGTCGGTGTACCCGAATGGCTGGCTAAGCTGACACTGTTCAGCTTTGTGACTTCCGGTAGAGCTTGGCAGGCTTTAGCTGTTATTTCGGTTTTTGTTAGTTTCTGGTTTATCAATTATGTCTGGCATTTAGATCGCCGAAAGATAATGAAAGTTGTTTTGCCTCTCAGTCTTCTATCTTTCTTTTTCTGTGTTTATCTTATCGTCTCTAATCAGATGTACCGGGATTATATCTCCAGAGGGATGACGCTCCTAGCTGCCAGTTTTGTTCTTCTGTCTTTTCTGTTAGGAGTTTTCAAATACAAAAGATTATTTGCTCTGTCAATGCTGGCAATCTGCCTGTTGGCAGGTTTTACGGTCAATCCTATTGTCAGCGGAATCGGGGTTGTAGAAGATAAAAAACTCAGTTATGCGATTAAGGATATCGTTCAAAAGGAGCCGCAGGCTGTGTGGATGACGGATAATAATATGCTTTATAATTATCCGCAGATGTTTGGGGCAAAAATGATCAATGGTGTTCGTTTCTATCCAGATAGAGAGGAAATGAAGAAAATAGATACGAAAGGTCAGTATGAGAATGAATGGAACCGTTACGCCCACATAAAACCTCTCTTAACAGAAGGTGCAGTAACGATGTCTAATAGCAGCCCAGATGTTCTTGATATGCAGATCAATACGGAGACTATCAGAAAACTGAAGGTCAGCTATCTGATTTCAAGCAGAGATTTAAGTGCTGAGTTTGGCGACGAGTTTAGAATGGTATACGGCCCCGACAAAGACGGAAATCGGATTTATCATTTCACGTCAAAATAATCAGCTGATTTCTATAATTTAGGAGATTGATAGAAAGTGAAAAAGATTGAAAAACTATTAGGGATTAAGGACCAAATGTATGCGCGTCATATTTGTATGGCGCTTTGCATCAGCTTCATTGTTTCCTTGGGCTCTGTCTTTTACAGGAATCCTGGTTCTTGGATGGACGAACCTTTTCATTATTACAGGGCGATTCAGATTAGCAATGGCGATATCTATAAAAATGATAATGGCAACATGGCCTTATTTGGAGGTCAGGTGTCAGAGACCCAGCTAGCCTTTATGAATCATTTTGTCGAGAAAGGGACAAAAGATACTTTTGGTTTTTATTTCTTATCAGAAATTGGCGGACTCAGCTACTCAGAAACAACCAGATTTCAAGCGGCGACAAATGCTGTCCCCTATCATCCGCTGGTTTATTTCCCGTATGTTCTGGTCGCTGTATTAAACAAGGCGCTGCACCTATCCCCGGCTGTAGAGTTTATTCTGATGCGGCTGTCAGGTTTGATTTTTGCGTTCAGCTTTCTCATACTAGCCATTCGGATGATGCCTTTCAGTAAGTGGACCGTTGCAGTACTGGCGCTTCATCCGACCCTGTTGCTGACAAACAGCGCTATCTCAGCAGACCTGTTTACCAATGCTGCTGTCATTCTTTTTATAGCCTGTTTGACAAAGGTTACTTACAGGATTGCGAAGTTACGGAATATAACTAAGCTGGATGCGATGCAGCTGGCCCTTTCTATCCTTTTCGTTTCCTTAGCCAAAGTACCGGCATTTTTGATTTTGCTGTCTGTGCTGCCAGTCCTTTACTTTGCTTACAAAGAGAAGTTATTCGTCAGAAAGATAGCCGTTTTTTTGCTGTTTGCTTTGACTTTTTCTTTGCTTTGTTCCGCCTTGTTGATTCTGTTGATAAAAGATGTGAATACCGGAGCCTATTTCGGCAGGGATGTTGATACCTTTAAGCAGCTGGCCTATATTTTCTCTGACATTCCAAAGTTTCTGTCAATGTATTTTCGGGAGATATTTTCCTATGATTATACAGTTATTCAGCTAGGCTATGCCAGAGAAACCTTTTATCAGAAACCGCCAGCTATTGTTTCCATGCTTTATTATTTTGCTTATGCTGTCAGCTGGCTTTATCAGGAAAGAAATTATGAATCTGTCAAGGTATCAATTGAGAAATTTAAGATCATCCAATTTGGGAAAGTGGCGTCTTTCTTAGCAATTCTTTTTGCTACTTTTCTTATCTTGTACTTACAATACTCACTTGTCGGTTCCAATATCATTGATGGAGTGCAGCAGCGATACTTCACTGCTTACAGCCTCTTGCTGCTGACCTTCATTCCCCATATCCGAAGGTTAAAGATGCAGGTTATAAACTGGCTGGTTGCTCTGGCCTATTTCCCGCTCGCCGTTTACCTCCTATACGTCTTTTTCCAGCTCTTTTGAAAATTTTTCAATAAAAAATAGAATAGGCAAGGCTACCTGTTCTATTTTTTGGTATTTTATGCTAAACTAGTAATATGGGGGTGTGAGCATGATCAAGATTTTTGGCAAGGTTCGCTATCACTGGCAGCCAGACTTATCTTTGTTAATTATTTATTGGTCTTTATCGGTCATTCCGATTTTTGTAGGGCTGGCCCTGATGTACGAAAGTTCGAGAGTTCCGACTCTTGTTTTGTTCTCCTTCTTTTTGTTTATGGTTTTGCTGGGCATCGGAGTCCATCGTTATTTCACCATTTACGAAGATGGCACTCTGCGGATTATTACGGCCAATCCTTTTACGCCGATTAAGGTGGCGATTTCCACGATTGATAAGGTAGCAGTGACCAAGACCTCCATCACCCTCTATACAGATGGCAAGGACAAGGGACGGACTTTCTGCATGCGCAAATGGCCCAAGAAATATTTTGTCAATGCCTTGGCGCTGAATGAGCACTTCCAAGGGGAAGTAGAGTTGCTGGACAACTTTATCCATATTGACTATTTTGAAACCTACTACGGCAATCAGTCCAAGTGAGCCTGGTCTTTTAAAAGCGCTCGGGTAGGGCAGTTTTTGATGGCCTCAAGAATGCCGGGGTCGGATGTGACTTCTTTTTCCAGGCAGTCATCATCTTGGTAAAATTTGACAATGCCATTATCGTGGTAATCAAAGAGGTCAGAATAGGTTTGGCAGAGCCCGCAGGCAATACAGCGTTCGGGAATGAGTGTTACTTTCATACTCATATTGTAATAAGATTTTAAGAAAAACTCAAGGAGGAAGTCATGGAAAAAGAACCATGGGAAGAAGATGTTTATGATGATGGAGCGGAAAAATTGAAAAGAACAAAAAAGTTTAGTGCCATAAATGCAGATCGTCTGCTGACCGTACTGACCATTATCTTTTGTGTGCTGGTCGTGGCTGTCATCTGCTTTTTGACCTATCTGTCAACAGGCGGCAGCAATAAAAATGCACAAATGGAAGGCTTTTACGGTACGTCAGCAGCTTCGTCTGCCAGCAGTGAAGCGGCCTCTTCCAGCCAGACAGCAGAGCAGACTGACGATACGACAGCCTCTTCTGAAGGAACCATCACGGTTCAGGCCGGTGAAGGAGAAGCCGCGATTGCAGCGCGTGCGGGTATTTCCATCGCCAAGCTGGAGCAGTTAAATCCATCTCATATGTCAACTGGTTCTTGGTATGCCAATCCCGGCGATGTTGTCAAGATTGAGTAGGAGCGGGGCATGAAACAGATTCAGATTGCGATTGACGGACCGGCATCCAGCGGAAAATCGACCGTGGCCAAGATCATCGCTAAAGATTTTGGCTATACCTATTTGGATACCGGTGCTATGTATCGGGCGGCTGCTTATCTGGCCTTGCGCCATCATCTGACAGAGGCTGATGCAGCTGAAATTGCGGAGCTGCTGGACGCCTATTCGGTCAGTTTTGGCCGGGCAGAAGACGGGGAGCAGCTGGTCTTTGTCGGTGATGTGGATGTGACCCATCCCATCCGGGAAAATGAAGTCACCAACAATGTCTCCTGGGTATCTGCCATTCCGGCGGTTCGTGAAAAACTCGTTGCCCTGCAGCAGCAGATTGCGCGTGAGGGCGGCATTGTCATGGACGGCCGCGATATTGGCACGGTTGTGCTGCCTGAGGCTGAGCTCAAGATTTTTCTGGTGGCTTCAGTCGATGAAAGGGCTGAGCGCCGTTATAAGGAAAATCTGGCCAAGGGCATTCCGGCTGATTTGGAGACCCTGAAAAAGGAGATTGCTGAGCGAGATTACAAGGACAGCCACCGGGCTGTTTCGCCGCTGAGACCGGCAGCAGATGCTCTGCATTTTGACACGACCGGCGTCGGCATTGCTCAGGTTGTTGCCTTTATTGAAGAAAAAGCGAAAAAAATCATTGACAATAAAACAGAAACCTGATATGATAGTAGAGTTGAGAAAAGCAGAAGTGAGAACTTCTCGCCTTGCGACTGACGTTGTCTGGCTCTACAGGATTCAAGTTTCAGTGATGAACGATTATCATGTAGTGCGGATTTGCGTTAGCAGGTCCGCACTTGTTTTTCTCGAATGCCCATTGGGATTCAGCTTGAGGCTGGATTTTCATGGGCAGAAAAAAATAAAAAAGAGGTGAAAACCATAGCAAAACAAGACTTATTCATCAATGATGAAATTCGTGTGCGTGAAGTTCGCTTGATCGGTCTTGACGGCGAACAATTAGGGATTAAACCGCTTAGTGAAGCGCAGGCTCTGGCTGACGAAGCGAATGTTGATTTAGTCCTGATTCAGCCACAAGCTAAACCACCTGTTGCGAAGATTATGGACTATGGCAAGTTCAAATTTGAGTATCAGAAAAAACAAAAAGAGCAGCGCAAGAAACAAAGCGTTGTCACTGTGAAAGAAGTGCGTCTGAGCCCAACCATTGACAAGGGAGACTTTGAGACCAAACTTCGTAACGCACGCAAGTTCCTTGAAAAAGGAAATAAGGTGAAGGTATCCATTCGCTTCAAGGGGCGGATGATTACCCACAAGGAAATCGGGGCTAAGGTTTTAGCAGACTTTGCTCAGGCGACTCAGGATGTTGCTGTTATTGAGCAAAAGCCTAAGATGGATGGACGTCAGATGTTCATGCAAATGGCGCCGATTCCGGACAAAAAATAGACTGTCGAAAAGATAGAAAAAAGGAGAAAAAGATTATGCCAAAACAAAAAACACACCGCGCATCAGCAAAACGTTTCAAACGTACAGGTTCTGGTGGATTGAAGCGTTTCCGTGCTTACACTTCTCACCGTTTCCACGGAAAAACAAAGAAACAGCGCCGTCATCTTCGCAAAGCAGCTTTGGTGTCTGCAGGAGATTTCAAGCGTATCAAGGCAATGCTTACCGGTCTGAAATAAGAGATTGGGTATCGATTTATTCTAGGAAATATTGGAGGAAATATATAAATGGCACGTGTTAAAGGTGGCGTTGTATCACGCAAACGTCGTAAACGTATTTTGAAATTAGCTAAAGGTTACTATGGAGCAAAACACATCCTGTTCCGTACTGCAAAAGAGCAAGTAATGAACTCTTACTACTATGCATACCGTGACCGCCGTCAAAAGAAACGCGATTTCCGTAAATTGTGGATCACGCGTATCAATGCAGCAGCTCGTCTCAACGGCCTGTCATACTCACAGCTCATGCATGGTCTGAAATTGGCTGAAATCGAAGTCAACCGGAAGATGCTGGCTGACTTGGCTGTCAATGATGCAGCAGCTTTCACAGCGCTTGCAGATGCAGCGAAAGCAAAACTTGGCAAATAAGCAAGATAAGAACTGGGGATTTCCTCGGTTCTTTTTTGCTTTGCTGGAAGCTGCGAGCCGGCTGCTCAAGGCCAAGAGGAAGTTTCCGAACAAGTCTGCGATAAGGCTAGAGAAAACAGACTATTTAGGGTATAATAGAGAAAATATGCAGATTGGAGCAACTATGTCAACAAATCGTTTAGCTTGGGATGAGTATTTTGCGGCGCAGGCCCTTTTGATTGCCAATCGGTCGACCTGTAAGCGGGCCAAAGTCGGAGCGGTTTTGGTCAAGGATAATAAGGTCATTTCGACCGGTTACAATGGATCGGTGTCTGGGACGGAGCACTGTATTGACCACGACTGTCTGGTCATTGACGGCCACTGTGTCCGGACTCTGCATGCGGAGGTCAATGCCATCCTGCAGGGGGCTGAGCGGGGTGTTCCCAAGGGTTTTACGGCTTATGTGACCCATTTCCCCTGTCTCAACTGTACCAAGCAGCTGCTGCAGGTCGGCTGCAAGCGGGTGGTCTATATCAACCAGTACCGGATTGACGACTATGCCCAGTATCTCTATAGGGAGAAGGAAGTAGAGCTCGTCCATCTGCCGCTGGACGATGTTAAGAAGGCCATTGCCCAGACGGATTTGGTTTAGGCGGATGGCTTTGAATGGGTGAGGAGGCAGCGAATGGATGAGCCGTTGAAAGCGGCTTGGCAGGCGTTTTTTGAGGGGAATCTGGATCTGGCGGCGAAGCTGGAAGGCGAACTGACAGGAGAGAGCTTCAGCAGCCTCCATCTGCGGGCCTATCTGGCGGTGGAAGCAAAGGATTTCAGCCGAGCTGCGAAGACCTTGCAGACCTATCTGGCCAGGGCTCAGGCCCAATCAGATAAGGAAAATGAACACGTGGCCTACCATCAGCTGGGCTATGTCGCTAGATCAGCTGGAGATTTTTTGCAGGCCTTGGAGTGGATTGAAAAGGAAGCTGCCTTTTTGGCCCGTCATTTCCCTGAAGACCATTATCGCCAGTCAGTCAATCTCTATGAGCAGGGCTATATCAAGCTTAAGTTGGGGCAGACAAATCAGGCAGAAAAGCTGTTGCAGCAGGCTTTGACCTATGCTTTAGAAACGGATGAGCTCATCAATCAAGCCTGTGCTTATCGGGGCTTGGGCGAAATGAATCAGGCCATTGGGAAGGGCCAAGCAGCAAGATGTAACTTTGCTGCTGCTATCAGACTGTTTAAACAGGCTGGTGACACGATAGGTCAGGCAGAGTCAGAAAAGCTGTTAGCAAGCTGTGTTTAGTTTAAAGCTGAAAATGGAGGAGGCTTTGTTAATTATTTTTCTTGATTCCATTTTCTCCTGTTTTTAAAAGTGGTATAATAAAACAGAAAAACATCAAGGAGGCGAGCAATGTTACGAATTCAAAATTTGCAAAAAAGCTTTGGTTCCAAGCAGGTTTTATTTGCTGTAGACTTTGAAGCAAAGTCGGGACAGATTTTAGGCTTGATTGGGAAGAACGGAGCTGGGAAAACGACCATCTTTCACAGTATTTTGCGTTTTCTTGACTATACTGGGACCATTACCTTTGATGGTCAGGAGATTGTTCAGGAGACCTATCGTCGGATAGGCTATCTGCCGGAAGAGCGCAGTCTCATGCCCAAGCTCACTGTTTATGAGCAGGTCCGCTATTTGGCGAACCTGAAAGGTGTTTCCAGTGCAGCCGTAAAGGAAAAGCTTCCTGTCTGGATGGAGCGCCTTCAGGTCAAGGGGAAGCTGACAGATAAGATCAAAAGCCTGTCAAAAGGGAATCAGCAAAAAATCCAGCTGATTATCACCCTCTTGCATGAGCCCGACCTGATTATTCTGGATGAGCCTTTCAGCGGCTTAGATCCTGTCAATACCGAACTTTTGAAGCAGGTCATTTTTGAGGAGAAAGAGCGCGGCGCGACCATTATCTTTTCGGATCATGTCATGACCAATGTAGAGGAGCTGTGCGATACGGTGGTGATGATTCGGGATGGAGAAGTGGTTGTCAACGGACCTGTTCAGGAAGTCCGCAACCAGTACGGAAGGACCCGTTTATTTATTTCCAGCGGCCTTTCCCAGGCTGAGCTGGAAGCCCTGCCGCATGTGACCAAGGTCAGTTTCACCAAGAGGGGAATCTGGCGCTTGGTATTGGATGACGAGGCGGCTGGTGCTGAGCTGTTTGATTTGCTTACCAAGGGACAGTACATTGCAACTTTTGATCAGCAGGCACCAACCATTGATGAAATCTTTAGACTAGAATCAGGGGTGGAAGTATGAAGCAAATATGGATTGTCACAAAAGAAACTTACCTGCGCCATGTCAAATCATGGTCCTTTGTGGTCATGGTGCTGGCTCCCTTTCTGATGCTGGGGCTAAGCATTGGACTGGGCTATATACAGGGAGCAACTGCAGGCAGGCAAGCAGATAAGATTGCTCTGGTATCCAGTGAAGCAAGTCTTTTAGATGGCTTTGCGATGGAGGAGAATTTTACCCAAACCTATAAGGATGAAGCAGCTGCTAAAAAAGCGATAAAAGAGGAGAAAATCCTTGGCTATGTGGCCATTGAGTCGGAAAATGGGCAGATCAAGGCTGTTTATCATGGTGAAGGCGACATGAAGCAGGAAGATAAACTTGCTCTGCTCCAAACCCTTCAACAGCTACAGACGACTATCAATGTCAGTCAAGCCAAGCTGTCAAGTGAACAGCAGGCAGCTCTCAATCGTGAACCCCAGTTTTCTGAAAAGATCAATGAAGCAAAAGAGCAGAAGAAATCGCTTCAAAAGATTGGCTTTTTCATTATTTCCATGCTGATTTATATGATTTTATTGACTTATTCGGCCAGCACTGCCCAAGATATCGCCAATGAAAAGGGAACGAAGATTATGGAAGTCATTTTCTCCAGCATTAAAGCTTCCCAATATTTCTACGGCCGTTTGCTGGGGATTCTGGGAGTCATCGTGACACATTTTTCTATCTATATACTGGGCGGTTTCGCTTTGGTTGCCCTTGGGTCAAATATCGACTTGATCAGAAAATTTTTAGATGAGAATCCAGAAACTATCAGCCAGCTGGGCACGATTTTCTCTCCGGCGACCATTGCTTTTGCGGTGCTCGGGGTCTGTGCCTATGTTATTTTATCCGCTTTCTGCGGCTCGCTGGTGGTTCGGATAGAAGATGCCCAAAAAGCAACGCAGCCTATTATCTTCCTTGTGATGCTGGGCTTGTTTGGCTCCATGTCCTTGGGGCAGACCGACACGGTGATTTTGAAGGTTGGCTCCTATCTGCCCTTCCTGTCAACCTTCTTTATGCCCCAGCGTCTGATTAATGGCTATGCCAGTAATATCGAAGCACTTATTTCATTCGCAGTATTACTGGCATTTACGCTCGCTATGGCTTGGTATATCGGCCGTATCTATGCAGGATTGATTCTGCAAACGGATGATATCGGCTTCATAAAAAGCTTCAAGAAGGCGCTGACTCATAAGTAATAGCTTTTATCAATGACCTTTATAATGTCAGCTTCAAAGACGGCATAGACAAAGCCTATCCCTGCTGCCAGCTGATGCTGTTTCACAAAAAAGCCCATTTGGTCTACACTGCAAGTAAAGAAAAAAGCAGAGAAAACCAAATGGGTATTTCTTTTATACAGCCAAACGCCGCTATCTTCAACTCAGTATGCTGCAGCTTGATCAAGTCCGCTCTGACATCTATCAACGAATCACTCCTGATGAGCTGGTCCACGTAAGAAGGTGCAAGAGTGTGTTGTCGGATGAAGAAATCATGAATAAAACATTCCAAGGAGATACTATGAAAAAACGAACGAAAGCAGTCATTGCTATAGTCTTATCCATCCTAGCGCTCGCAAGTCTAGGAGGATATATCATGAGTCAGAAAAGAAACCATCAGGAAAAGACAATCACGTCATCGTCAAAAAGAGATGACAAGGAAGCTATCAAGCAAAAACAGCTCGCTTATCTCAAAGAACATGAGCAGGAAATCATCGATTTTGTAAAAGCCCAAAGTCCAAAGGTTGAATCAGTTCAGATTGATTGGGATCAGACGCAATGGAGTGATGGTGGACTTACAACTCCTGAATATTATATGAATGTTTATGGACGTATTAATCATATTGAAGAATCGGGTTGGGGAGTAGATATCCCAATTAATGATGATGAATCAATGGATATGGGAGGAATGTTTATGCTCCACGAACCTACGATAAGGGGTGAACCAATTGGCTAATTGGAATTATAATCTTGATAATGACAATCAGTTAGAGGATAAAAAATAGGCTGCAATGGCCTACTATGTGTTGTTAGACGAAAAATCAATTGTACCATAATAAAACATTCCAAGGAGATACTATGAAAAAACGAACGAAAGCAGCCATTGCTATAGTCTTACCCATCCTAGCGTTCGCAAGTCTAGGAGGATATATCATAAGTCAAAAAAGAAATCATGAGGAGAAGACAATCATATCTACATCAAAAAAAGGCAACAAAGAAGCCATCAGGCAACAACAGCTTGCTTATCTCAAAGAACATGAGCAGGAAATCATCGATTTTGTAAAAGCACAAAGTCCAAAAATTGAATCAGTTCAGATTGATTGGGATCAGACGCAATGGAGTGATGGCGGTCTTACAAATCCAGAGTATTATATTAATGTTTTTGGGCGTATAAATAATATTGAAGAATCAGGGTGGGGAGTGGATATCCCAATTAATGATGATGAAAGTGTAGATCTTGAAGAAATGATTATGGGTGATTACATAAGTATCGTAGGTGAACCGATTGCCTAATTGGAATTTGAAAAATTTTAATGATATATATGCTTCATTAGCAGAATCAGCCTATAGGGATAGACCTAATCGTTTTCCATAGGAACAATTAGATTTGGAAAGCTGAAAATACTTGATTCAGGCAAATCAATGTGACAGATACAGATTTGTTAGCCATCCAAGAAAACAGCAGTAAAAAGGTTAAAAAGAAAAATTTTAACTTTCTTGGTGTTGTTAGAAGGATAAATTAGTAGCA
>NZ_QFAY01000025.1 GCF_017884005.1 Streptococcus panodentis | reverse complement strand
TGTTCGTCTTTTAGACTCCAAAAAGCTCCTACATTGAGGAAAACTCTGTTTTCCTCATCCCCAACCTCTCACAGTCCCCCGGACTGTGAGAGCCTCGCGGGGCTGGGACGACGAACTAAATTTTTAAAAATTTAGTTCTGTTCCACCGCCAACCTATCATTTTGAAATAAGAAAATGATAGGCAACGAGCTGCTCAGGAGGAAGCTAAAAGCTCCTATCCTGAGGCAGTTTCAAACGGTGAACGCTGCGGCCGGCAAAAAACTGAATCTCATTGATTTCGACCAGCGGTTCGTTAAAGAGACCGCGGCCCGGCACTACTTTCTGATCGTTAAAGATAGTCCCAAAAGTTCCCATCGGCACATTTTGGCGGAGGCGTTTGAAGAAGGGGGTAAACTTCGTTTCAATGCTGTTTTGATAGCCGTGGTAAATCAAATGAATGCCCACGGAAGAAGCTTTGGTAAAAATGGTATTCAGATCTTTTTCTGTCAGGACAATCCGATCGCCTGTCAGGTGCACATCCGGAAGGTAGACAAACATCGGCTTCTCCTGAACCTTGGCGGATTGGATGAGACTGAGCAGCTCTCCGAAGAACTGGACAACATCGGCTTCTTCCACGATGGTGTCAAAGCATTCTTCCATACCGGCAAAGCGGCCGTCAATATCCACTGCTATACGGCTGACCCGACCGGCAAAGCTGCGAAAGGCTGCCAGCAGGGTCTGCTCCATGCTGTAGGTCTGTGCAGGACTGTCATCCATCAGCAGGACAAAGTCATAGGCCAGCGGCTCAAGGGAGCGGACTTCTACACTTTCTTTGTCATAGCCAATCGGAATGCTCAGAACCTGACGCGCCTCTTCAACTGCTGCATCCTGCTCAAAGTCATCAAAGCTGATGTCACTGGCCAGCATAGGAATAGCCTGCGGCCTGTCTCCCTGCCATGACTGACTGATTCGCTCAATACTGGCTTCCAGCTGCTGAAGCCGCTCAAGGTCAGTCTCTCCTTCGGCAGCAAGATAGACCTGAAAACGAATCGGCTCTTCCAAGCGGACCTGACCGCGGCCGGGGATGACCTGGTCAGCCAAAGCATCAAAGCCAATCACTTCTTTCTTGCTGTCCTTGTCCACCAGATACAGGACCAGCTGGGTGGCAAAATGGCTGCGCATATTTAGTTTCATACTGGTATTGCGCAGGACTGTCGCGATTAGATAGATGCCCAGACTGGCCCCCTCGCGCAGAACCTGATGAAAGAAAGGCTCAATCTGCTCTTCCAGCGGATGGTCGCGAACCGTATCATAGGAGTCAATGATATTGACAATCAGCGGCAGAGACACTCCGGTCTTTTGCTCGTACTGCTCAATAGAGGTGACCCCATACTCCGCCAGCAGGTCCCGGCGTTCCTGCAGCTGCTTCTGCAGGCGCTTGAGGAATTTCAGCAACTTTTCCGCATCATCCAGAGTAGCAATGTCCGCTACATGCGGCAGGTCTTTCAGCGGGAAAAGTCCCTTGGTTCCAAAGTCAAACAGATTAAAATGAAGCTGATCCGGCTGGTTGAGACGGGCAAAGTTCATGACCAAGGTCTGCAGGGCCTGTGACTTTCCAAAACCGGGCGAAGCGTAAATCAGAGTATGGCCAAATTCCTCCAAGTCAAAATCAAGCACGCGCTGGCTCTGCTCTGAAGGAATATCCATCAAGGCAAACGGAGCCTTGTACTGCTTTGCTTTCGTCCACTTGGCAGTCAAAATCGGAGAGACAAGGCTGTCTTTCAGCGGCGGCAGCCAGGGCTTGCTCGGCATGCGCAGCTTGACAGACTGGGCATACTGGGCAATGTAGTCCACAACGGCATCCAGCTCCGTCTCATCAGAACTGCCGTCAGTCTCTTCTTCATTCCGATAGGACAGATCCACCGTTGCCAGCTCATACTGGCCCAATTCATTGATGGTCCAAAGCCGATTGTCCGCTTCCTCCTGCCGGCTCTGAGCCGCCGGTGCATAGGGGGCCCCGCTCCATGCGGATTGGAAAAGCTCGTAGATTTCATTATTCCCGACCTGCAGGTAGGCGCGCCCGGGCTGGGTGATGCTGGCTGCGTCAGGGGTCTTGATGATTTCATTTGAATCCGCTGTTTCGGCTACTTTCAGAGCCAGCTTGAAGCGGGAGTTGGACCAGATTTGGTCATTGACAACGCCGGAGGGCTTCTGAGTCGCGAGAATCAGGTGAATCCCCAAAGAACGGCCGATCCGGGCTGTAGATACCAGCTCCGTCATAAAGTCCGGCTCATTCTGCTTCAGCTCAGCAAACTCATCGGAAATCAAGAAGAGGTGGGGCAGGGGTTCTGTCGGAAAGGTCCCTTCTTTCCCGTCCCGGCCTTCCTTATAGAGTTTTGTATAGCCGTTGATGTGATTGACACCAAACTGGCCAAAGAGACGCTGCCGTTTCTGCAGCTCTGCCCGGATAGAAGCCAGAGCCCGCTGCGTTCCGGCCCCATCCAAGTTGGTAATCCGTCCCATCAGGTGCGGCAGGCGCTTGAATAAATTTGCCATACCGCCGCCCTTAAAGTCAATGGGCAGAAAGCCAATATCCTCCGGACTGAAGTTTAGGGACAGAGACAGGATGTAGGACTGCAGAATCTCCGACTTCCCAGAGCCGGTCGTGCCGGCAATCAGGCCATGAGGTCCATGAGCCCGCTCATGCAGATTGAGAGAGACCAGATCATCCTTCCCCCGCACACCGAGCGGTACCGCCAGACTTCTGGATGTATCGCCGCGGGCCCAGCGGCTGGCAATATCCAGCTGAGCCACTTCTTCTGCACCGTACATTTCTAAGAAAGTGATGGCATCCGGAAGGGCATTTTGCTGCTTTTCCTCATGGACGAGATTGCTCAAACTGCGCACGGTCATCTCGTAGTCATCTGTCATAGGATAGGGTCTGAAGGCTTGATTGACATAGTTCCCTTGGTTGTTCACCAAGGTAGCTGTATCGCTGTTTTTGACCTCGATCAGTGTGGTCACTGTCTCCGACAGCTGCCGACGGCTTTCCTTGAGCCAGATGACTGTCACTCCCAGAGCAGGCAGGTCAGGACTGGACAGATGCTCATTGATAGCATGGCCGGACAAGAGGCGGTCATCAGAAATCGCGATGACCAGCTGCGGCAGAAACAGCTGCTCCTGCTGGCTTTTTTTCTCCTGCCGGCGGGCCTGCAGAATCTGATAGAGACTGGTCAAGACAGCATCCTTGCTGCGTTCGTCATAGACAAAGGAGCGGACATTGATGGCCGGCATCTGAAAGTGCGGCAGGAAGCGCCACTTCCTCCATATCTGCCGGTAGTCAGCAGGCGACAGCAAATGAACAAAAATCACATCCTGATAAGAATGAAAGGCCGCAATCTGCAAAAGAAGCTGCTGCAGAAAGGACTGGCCGGTATCATGCTGGGCTACAAGACCGATAACATTGCCGGCCAGATTGGTCGTAACAGGAGCCTGCTCATGCTTTTCATATTTTTTCAGCACATTCTGTGAAAAAACCGTTAGGTCGTCTTTGGTCAGAAAATCACTCTGATAGACAAGCTGCAGCTGACTGTCAACCTCTCCCAGCCCAAGCGACAAAGCCATGAAATCTTCATTGGAAGGCAGGCGCTCATAAAGCCGGCCGTCATACTGCCGAATCATCTTCATAAGATCGTGCAGGTGGGGCTGACGGTAAGAGAGAATCGCTCTCTCTTCCAGAAAATGCCGGTGCAAAATGGAGATTTGCTTCAGTAAATACGCCTGGTAATCTTCAGCCCGTTCTTTCTTTTTCTGCTTGTATTCTTTTTTATCAGAAAAGTAGCCAGTGATGGAAAAGGTCGCCGTCAGGACGCTCATACCGCCCATGGTAATCATCATCAGGCCGTTGCGCCCCAAGAGAGTGACCAGCAGCACAGAAAGAGCAATCATCCCTAAAGGCGGAATCAGGGCCCGCCAAATAGCATTTTTAGGCTTGGTCGGAGGAACCGGGGCTTTCTCCAGCCTCTGCTCATCCTCATAAACTGTCGGCAGGATACGGGGACTGCGATGGTAATGGGGAAAGCCAGCCTGATAAATGGTCTTTCTGCTCTCAACGAGAGTGGTCTTTGGATGCAGGCGCGGCGCGGCAAAGAGGGCAGAAATCTGCCACTGCTCTTCCCGCCGCTCAATAAAATGATGGCTGACAAAGATTCGGTCGCCTGTCCGAAAGGGCACAATCCTGTCCACAGCAACCGGCCGATCATTGAAATAGAGCAGCTGGCCATTAGGATACAGGTAGGCCTTGTCCCTTGCAAAGAGGACAGAGGCCTCTGTTTCAATCACAAGGTCCGCTGCTGCCTCATCCTTGGACAGCAGAAAGTCCCCGCCGGGAGGAAAGATATACTGCACTGACAAATCTTCGGCTGTCTCAAACAGGAAAACGGTGCAGCTCTGAAGAACGGTCTGTCCCTTCGCCAGCTCCTCCCCATCAGCATAGATCCTGCCGTCCGACATGTGAAAGATCACATCTTCTGCTGCCGCCCTTTGGCCTTCAGAGAGGGTGAGGACAGCGAGTTTCCTGCCGCATACAATGATTTCAGTCTGATTCAGCTCATCATCCAGCAAACTGTCGCCCAGCTGGTGAAAGAGAGTTTTATCCTTTTTACTCATCCTGTCCACCTACCTTTACGCCCAATTTCTTAGACAGTTCTTCGATTTCTTTGCGGTATTCATCCAGTTTTTTCTGCTTCTCTGCCCCTTTCATTTTCTTGTCTTCACGGGTCTGCTCATATAGATTTGTATAGGCATGCAGGGTCAGCTGGTCATCGCCGATATTCTGAGCCAAGTCCAATGCTTTCTTATAATTTCCCCGTCCCAGGAAAATCCAGTAATCCAGCAGGTTGTCTTCGCTGGAAGGAGTGATGGTATTGAGCACACTTGCTTTTTGTTCCTCAGATAAATCATCTAAATGGACATAGGAAGCAGCCAATACATACTTTGCTTCTCTGCCCAGACGGCCGGTCTGGAAGACCTCCAAATCATCAGCCACATCATCATAATGCCTGCCGATAAAATGGCTCTGGGCCTTCACTGTTGCTTGCTGGACGGGCAGAGACCAAAAGTAGAAATAGGCAGCGAAACCGCCCAGCAGCAGGGCCGCTGTCCCAAAGATCCCAGTCCCAAATGTAAAGAGATACCAATTCCGCTTGCTTACAAGCCTCTTGCTCTTCTTCTCATCCTGGCTGGCCTGATGGTAAGCTTTATGAATATAGCGAACCACTTCATCATAGCTCTGACAGGCAGCAATCTCCTGCACCTGCTGGTCTCTGACGGCTGCGATTCCATCAATCAGCAGCTCAAAATCAAGCTTGGGCCGCAAAATCGAGACGACCAAGGCCTTGTACACCATGAGAAATTCTTCCGCACTCAGAGCAGCTGGCCCCATCATATTTTTCAGCCCATAGTGAAGCAGACGGATGCTGCCGCCCCGAACAAAGATATTCTTAGGATGGAGGTAAGGCACTTTAAAGCTGCGCTCATCCAAGGACAGGCTGTCCATTTTCTGAGCCAGTTCCAGACGTTTCAGCTCAGGCAGCTCCTCCTCCGTCAGCTCAGCAAGGCTGCTGGAATAAGGCGGCTTATCGTAAATCAGCGACAAAGCCCCGCTCTCTTCTAAGCTCACGGCTGCATCTGCATAGTTTTCTATGGCAGACAGCTGTTGACGGACAAAATGGCTGGCCGGCAGGATGACCTTGACCTGTCTCTTGCTGTACTTTATCTCAATCTTGTCATCCATCTACCACAACCCCCAATACATCGCCGTTTCCCAGAGGATACTCTGCCAAAGGCCTGTGCTGCTCCATTCGGAGCTGCTTATAGACCGGCTCCAAATGCCAGTGCTTCGCTGCAAGATCCAGCTGCTGTACCAGACCGTTTTCTTCGATCAGCTTTTTCAGCTCTCTTAAAGACAGCAGGCAGGAAAAACGCAGGTCCAGCTCTTTGTCATCATGCTTAATCGTCACCTTTAAATAGCCTTTTGCCATGAAAAATCCTTCCTAAATATACACCCAGTCCGGCCATCAGGCCGATAAAGAGGCCTGACAGTAGGATGACCCAGACAGGCATCGTTTCTGCCTCCTCCCTCTCTACTGCAATATGATCCGATACCGCATAGTCCTGAAAAAGAGCTTGACGATAGGCCTGAGTCGGCAGTTCAGTGCTGTCCAGCAAGCCAGCCGTTGCAAAATTGGCCCTATCAGCTGCACCAAGCATTTCCTTGGCATCTGTTTTGGCCTTGGTCGCCTGCTGCTCAGTCCTATCCATAAAAAGATTGGGAGCATAGTGATGTTCGATTTGATTGCCGCCCGAGCGCTGTTTTTTCTGCGTAATGGAGTCTGTTTTCAGGTCTAATTGCCCCTCTTGGGCATAGACCGTCCCATTAGCCGAGAACAGCAGCAGGAGCAGGATTAGTGCAAAAAAATTTTTTACCATCGGCCTCATAATCATTCTGTTTTCCATTTGCCTTCTTTTCTCAAGCGTATGAATTTGATTTTCTTCAAAGGTAGCTTTCCTTCCCTTGTCAAGCTTAGGCAGCTCCTGCTCTGGAAGCCGGGTCAGTCTGGACTGCGAGAGAACAGGCTATTCCAGATATTTCTTGGCATACTCCTGATAGTTGGGGGTCTTTTTCTTGTTCATGGCATAAAGCATGGTTCCATACAGGTCATCTTCGGCCGAATCCGGCTCAATCATGATGGCAGTCTGGTCATCATCTTTCTCAGGAAAGATAACGGAATAATTCTTGCCGTTCTGCTCAATCTGATAATAGGTCACCCCGCCTTTCTGCTTGACTGATTTCTGCTTATAATCAAATTCCTCCCCATTTACCGTGACCTTATCTTTTGCAAAGTGAATAGTGGAGTTGCTGCCGTCGCCAGTCTGCGCTTTCCAGTCCCCCTGCAGACGGTCAGACTGACCGCCTGAGAGCAGGCTGCAGGCCGAAAGCAAGAGAAGACAGGCAGACAGGAAGCCTATGAGGCCTAAGGAAGATGTTCTTCTTTTATTCATGAATGGTCACACTCCTAAAGATATTCTGAATGGCTGTATAGTCAGGATTCTCAGCCTGACCCAAGAGACCGACCGTTCCCGTAAAGCTGATCATAAATGTGACAGGGCCGCTTTCCACAAAGGCAGCTGCCAAAAACTGAGCCAGCGGACCGGAAACCTCATCGATATAGGCATATTCGACCACCTGCCACTGCAGGCCGTTGACCTCATGCAGACCGTCTGACACCAGCCTGAACTGGTCAAGCCCCTGACTGTAGTCCTCGATCTCAGCCCTGTAGGCGGCAAAGTCATAAGCCCGGTCAACGGTCCGGATATTCATCAGAATATTGGGCATAAAGCCGCTTTCTTGGGGCTTATGCAGCGAGAGGACCGAGCCCGGCAGGTTCCAGTCCTGCCAGCCGCTTGCGGCTTCCAGCCGGATGCTGGGAAAGGCTGGAAAAGCTGCGCTTGGAAATGTTCGTAAAGTCATCTTATTCTTCTCCTTTATTTAAGGCAATTAAATCATCCAGTCTGTCGTGGATGGTATCAACATCTAAATTTTCGCTCAGATAGTCGCAGAGCATGCCCTTTTCATAAAATACATTGACCGGCAAATCCGCTGCTTCCCTTTCCGGAGAGGCCAGCAGGACGATACTGAAGATGCCGCCCGGACCGGTTCTGTCAGCGAAACTGCCTTCAAAGCTATAGGTAAAGGCCCGAAAAGCTGCGCCCTGATAAACACCCGATAGGACATAGGCTACTTTAATATCGCCGCCCCGGCCGAAAGGATAGTGGGTAAATGCAGCATATTTTTTAACATAGGGATTCTCAAACAGGCTGAGATACTGCTGATCGGTCGTTTTATTTTTTGAATACTCTCGGTAATACAGATTTCCCTGCGCCTGATCAAAAACATAGCCATGCTGTGCAGCGAATTGCTCATAGCGCCTGTTCTTTCTGGCTGAACTGCTGATTGCCCAGTAAACGACCCAGCCGACCAAAGCAAACAGCAGCAGCATCAGGATGATAAACAGCATTACAAAGTCCATTGCACTCTCCTACCATTTAAATTGAATACCGTTTTTTGCGAAATTAGCCACATCTTTTGCTGCCGAAGCATAGTCAAAGTCCACTTTGACACGGCCGCCGGCACCGCCGCCCCAAGCACCGCCGAGACCCAGATCCAGATTCACATGCCCGTCTCCTATTTTCACGCCGCCATTGGCTTCTGCACCGGCACCCTTTTTCACACTGCCTTCAAGACTGACAGTGGTATAAGCAGCCTTGCCGTGAACTTCTCCTTTAGCTTCTGCTCCGGCAAAAGCACCCGCACTGGCATTGGCATCTATCCCTCCAGTTGTTGTCGCTTTCAGCTTGGCATCCGCATTGGCTCTGGCTCCCGCAAAGGCCTCTCCCGAAGCGCCCACATTAACTTGGCTGATGCCATGACTGGTATCGCCCAAGGTCAGATCCGCTTTAGCCTTGCCTTCAGCGCCAGCCTTAGCCGAAACAGAACCGCTGGCATCCAGCCCAGTGTAGTCCAGTTTTGCTTTGCCGTTGGCATCCGCCCAGACACCGGCTTTGCCTTCTACACTGCCGCTGCCCTGGGCCGTCAGCAGACCGCCTGAACCGACCTTAAAGCCGCCGCTGGCCGAAGCAGATACGCCCAGCAAAGCATTGGCGTTGGCAGAGATGTCGATACCGTCCTTGGTGACATTGGCCTTCATATCGGCAGCTGCTCTGGCCCCTACAAAGGCCTTGCCTTCACCGTTGAACTTGACGCCTGCGATTTCGGTCTCGCCTTTTTTGCTGACATCCAGCAGATAGGCCTTGGCTTCTGCACTGCCGTCAGCATGAAGCTGGCCTTGGTCGTCGACCCAGATTTTGCCTGAGGCTACCGCACGCTTGCCTATATTGTCCATGATGAACTTCTCCCACCATGAAATGCCTATATCCACAAAACTGTTCAGGGTGGTGGAGACATTTTTTAAAAGTTCTACGGGAGTGGAGTTGGAGACAGCTTCAGCAATTTTGCTGACTCCCTGCAGAAATTCGCTGTTTTCATAGAATTTCTTGGCGTCCGCCGATGCATAGCCGCTTCCGGTCAGACCTGACAGCGATTCCAATGTTTTGGTCTGGGAAAGCAGCAGGTCAGCCAGCTCATTTCCTCTTCCCCAGCCGTTAAAGGATTCCATATTGGTCTTGGTATCTGTCAAGACGGTCTTGCCCTCTGATAAAGGAGTGCTAATGGTCGAACTGTCCGGGTTGGTCAGGGCAATAATATCCGCAATAGAGGAGTAGATTGATGCTGTCTCTGTATGAATGGTCGAGATGCTGTTTTCAATGCCGGAAAACTGCTCCAAAAGCCCCTGCAAATAATCCGTGTCAATGATGGCATCTGCTGCATTCTCAGACACTGTGCTCTGAAACTGCTCCACGGTCTTGTCATACTGCGCGGATAAGGTGGCTAAAGCGCTGCTGAAATTGGTCAATAAAGGCAGCTGATAGTTGGTAATCTTAGCATCAATCGCTGTCTTAACGTCCCCTGACAGGCTGTCTGAGCCTGTCAGTCCTGTAAAGGAGGTCTTTGCCGTATCGATCTGACTGTTCAGATTGGTAATGGACTGGCTTAAAGCTGTTTTCTGACCGTGAACCTCCGTCATATCAATCTTCATACTGATCCTCCTTTTACATGGTAAACCTCTGAAACAATGCTTCGGCTGAAGTAGTCCTTGCGGTACTGATTCTCCACATACTGCTCATCAATCGCATCGCTGTAGCCTTCCTGCAGCACCTGCTTGATAAAAAAATTAGGCATATAAATGGGATCCACATCTGGCCGCAGACCGTATGGATAGAGGCTTGCCAGATAATCAGCATATTCCTGCTTTTCCAGACCGACCAGCAGGCGCCGTCCCAAAATAACAGCCAAAAAGGGAATGCCGGCTTCGTCCATGGAAGCGGCCAAAGCTTCAGGGAGCAAATCTTTGTTGAGCTCCACAATCGTCCCCAAGGGCAAAACCGGAGACAGCAGCAAATCCGTATAGGCCAGCCAGGACCGAAAGTCAGACAGCTGCAGCTCAATCTCCCTGTCCAGATACAGGACTGTTGCCCGGTGCTCCTCCCAATCCAGCACAAGCTCAATAGAAGAGCCTAAGATACTGCGGTAGAGATAGGATGTCCCCTGCTTAAAGAAGACGGCCTGAAGCTCGCGAAAAGCGCCTTCCTGTCTCACCAAAGACAGTCCCACATCTTTTAATACTTCTCTGTCAGCTTCCTCAATTGGCAGGCGATTCAGCGACAGCTGGTAGAGCGCTCTGCTATCACTCATTGTCAAATTCCCCTTTCCTTGTACCGGCTCTAACCTCGAGCCTGTGCTTTGTTTTTATCATCCTTTACCTTATTTTCTGCTGCCTGGTTCATATGAGTCACATCTGCAGCAGTATAGGTCCTCAGACTGCTAAGGGCTGTATTAAAGCTGCTGATGTCCTCATTGAAGCCGGTAAAAGGTGTCGTGGTCGTTGTTGAAAAGGTCAATGAAGCCAAGTCCGCTATTCCAGAAATACTGGTATCTACCGTACCGGTCAGTCCTGACCAAGTTGCATAATCTGTACCTGTTTTTGCCATCTTGCTGCCCTCTTTCATTCGCTGACTGCCGCATTGGCAGATGCCTGATAAGAAACCATGTTGTTATAAGCCGTATTAGCCGCAGTTTGCAGTTGTGACGATTGGGTCTGCAGTTCCGCAATCTTATTGGCTATACTGGTCAAATTTGTGTCATGGCTGCTTTTATTGGTCCTTGCAGCCGAAAGGGCCAAAGCATACTGTTCCGCATATTTGTTTTTGCGGTCTCCCCTGAACTGCGAAGAATCCTCGCCTTCAATATCGGACAGCTTATCGACAATATCCGTTTGAAAACTGTTAATCTGTGTGGTTAGATTTGTTTTAGCAGTTTCTAAGCGGGAAATCTGTGCATCAACCGCTGCCTTCTGCGATAGGGCTTGATTGTAGTTGGTCGATTCTTGATTTGCTAAATTTTGATAATGGGCTGCTGAAGTATCTGCCATCCCTGCTTCCCTCCGTTCTATCCACTAAATAAAGAGGGCTAGGACATCATCTCCCAGCCCTCCATCTCCAGAGCACTTTATACTCAATGAACATCATCAGCAAACGATGCAGGAGCAGACAGCTCAAAAGCTCCAGCGGAGGTTTTGAGCTAGCAGATCAAGCTTCCGCGCTAGGAAGCAGCAAAAGCAAGGCGATTGGACGAAAGCTGCACTTTCGTCAGCTGCTGCCTTCCTGCCTCGCCATCTCATGTCTGGGTTCGGGCTGAAAAGACCTTCCCTGCTTTTCAATTTCTGGGCAGGGGCTAAAAAGGTCCCCCGGACCTTCCCTGCTTTTCAATTTCTGGGCAGGGGCTAAAAAGGTCCCCCGGACCTTCCCTGCTTTTCAATTTCTAAGCAGGGGCTAAAAAGGTCCCCCGGACCTTTTTAGTCTCCCAATGTTGGAGCTGGCGTCGTTTGAAGAGATTTTCGAAGAGGGTTACTGCAAACCAAAGCTGCTGGCATCTGCCGCATCCCGTTCGGATACAGTATGGGCATAGCTCGTCAGCTGCTGGTTGATAGATGTCAGCAGTTCTTGAAATTTCACTACATTCCCATGCAGCTGATCATACTGCTGCAGGTAGGAATTAAAGGCGCTGCCTTCCCAATGTGACTGCATTTGACCATTGGCAGAATTAACGGACTGGATCGCTGCTTCGATTTGGTCGCGGGCACTTGAATAAACCGCTGCCTGCGCGATGAGTTCTTCTGGTGATAATGAAACTTTAGCCATGGTTGGCCTCCTTTTAAGATAAAAATTTAAAACAATTCCAAAGAACTATTTTATTATTACAGAATATTATACTATTCAACAATAGGCTGTCAACCGAAATTCCAGCTTCTTAATCAACTGTAAATGAGAAGTAAATTTATTCATTTCGCCGTTGATGCAGCGTCATATTTTCACTTGGCAGTAACTGACTGTAATATTTTACCTTATCCCTGCTTTTCGCTGCTGACACCCTCAGCTGCAAAGCAAGGGAGAGCAGCAGGCGAGAGAAATGTGACAGTTCGGTAACTTTTTTTCAGCAGGTTTATCCGCACATCCCTGACTGCTTTGCCGTCCTGAGACGGGGAATTGCCTAAAACCGGCCAGCCGGCAAACAGAAAGGTTTTTCAGCCTGCCAGTTTATTCATGAATGGTCACAGTCCGAAAGACATCCCGAATGTCTATATAATCCAGATTCTCAGCCTGACCCAAGAGACCGACCGTTCCCGTAAAGCTGATCATAAATATGACAGAACCGCTTTCCACAAAGGCAGCTGCCAAAAACTGAGCCAGCGGACCGGAAACCTCATCGATATAGGCATATTCGACCACCTGCCACTGCAGGCCGTTGACCTCATGCAGACCGTCTGACACCAGCCTGAACTGGTCAAGCCCTTGACTGTAGTCCTCGATCTCAGCCCTGTAGGCGGCAAAGTCATAAGCCCGGTCAACGGTCCGGATATTCATCAGAATATTGGGGATAAAGCCACTTTCTTGGGGCTTATGCAGCGAGAGGACCGAGCCCGGCAGGTTCCAGTCCTGCCAGCCGCTTGCGGCTTCCAGCCGGATGCTGGGAAGGGCTGGAAAAGCTGCGCTTGGAAATGTTCGTAAAGTCATCTTATTCTTCTCCTTTATTTAAGGCTATTGCGGTTTCATTTTACCATGGATGCTTCCAATATCCAAATCCTTGCTGACACGGATGCACACCATCAGACTCGATGAACAGCAGCAAATCAAGCAGGAGCAGACAGACCAGGAGGCAGCCAAAGTATTGCTATGAGCTTGCAGGACAGACCGGCCCAGTCAATATCAAAGAAGAGGGCAGACTGGATTTTATACTCTTTGGGTATCAGTATTGCAGAAAGCGAGCGATTTCATCTTTGCTGATTTCTTTGCCATACTGACAGACCGGGCAGGTCAGATAGTATTTTCTGGCATAAGGGAAGGTCGGAATCCAGTAGAGGGTAAACTTGCGGCCGACTTCGGTAATGTCCCAAGGCGCTGCATGCTTGCAGTTGCTGCACTCAATCGGGCTCTGGGTCTGCCCTACTTGCTTTTGATAACCTTTGTGTCCCCAGACAATCATCGTCATTTCCTCCTTTATCAGTTGGACCGCAGGGCTTACCCCCCTGCCGCCGTCTTCGAAAATCAACTCCATACGCGCTCATTCGAAAACAAGAGCATGAATTCGGCAATATAGTCTTTTCCTTTGCTTTTAGCAGTGAAACTGACCGAGGGACAGTTTCAGCCTATCGCTTAAATCCAGGACGATAGGGCAGCGAGCTCATCCACAGCCTCTCTACCTCACTATCTTGTTTCTAGGTTCGGACTGTTACAGCAAGGCGAGTTAAGGACGGAACAAAAGATAAACGAAATGACCATATCACCAAAATGGGTTGATAAAATCCAAAAATTCACCAACATCATCCAGAGCTGACTGGTAGTCAAACTCTAAGTCAATCTTAAAGCCAACACCAAACCCGAGAGCTGCATCAACCTCTATGCTTGTTCCTATCTTCCCATTACCGGCCTCAAAACTGGCATTGGCTTTAGCACCGACACCAACCTTTCCTTTCACTCCAACTGTGCCTTTAGCATAGGCCACTTTCGCGCTGTTTTCTAATTTGGCTTCTTTTCCGGCAAAAGCCTCAGCTCCAGCCTCAGCCTTTATTTTCCCATAGGTTGCAGCTTCAAAGCTTGCCTTGGCTTCTGCACGGGCGCCGGCAAAGGCTTCTTTGCTGACGCCATATGTGGCATGCGTGATACCATATTTAGTATTGCCTATTTCAGCATCAAATTGAGCTTTCGCCTTAGCGCCAGCCATGGCATCGGCAGAAGCTTCCACCTTCACTCCTCCTCTGCCGATGCTGGCATTGGCTTTGGCACTGGCTTGGGCGCCGGCAAAAGCACTTGCTGAGCCGCTGAATTTAGCATGCGCCATACCGTTATTGCCCATTATTAACTTACCTTCCAGCTTGGCTTCGGCTCCAGCCTTAGCATCTGCTGTGGCATCAATCTTGAGGCCTTTTTTATCAAACTTGAGGGTTCCGTCAGCATTGGCCCAAGCTCCGGCCATAGCGTCCGCTTTCGCATCTCCTTTGGCAGATAGGATGCCTGAGCCAACCTTGAAGCCGCCATTTGCCGAAGCAGACAGCCCAAGCAAGGCCTCCGCATGCGCTGTCAGCTCTAACTTTTCCTTCTCCACCAGCGTTTTCTTAAAACTGGCCGCCGCCTTAGCACCGATAAAGGCTTTTCCCTCACCATTGAACCGAACGCCAAGAATTTCAAAGCCGCCCTTGGTATTGAGATTGGCCAAAAAGATTGCCGCTTCTGTGCTGCCGTCTGTCTTGAGCTGACCTGTTTTGTCCACCCAAATCTTGCCCGAGGCCACAGCATGCTTTCCTTGTCTCTCAATCATAAACCGCCGCCACCAAGACACATCCGATTGGCTAAAACTATTCAAGGTATTGCCTACATTGGTCAGCAGCTCCACCGGAGTAGAAGAGTTGGCGGTCATTTGGTCGATTTGATTGGTCCCCTGCAAAAAGCCAGTCTGATTGTAAAAGGCTCTGACATCATTCTCAGTATAGACAATATCAGAAATATTGGATAAAGTAGCAATCATCTGGTCCTGAGAAGACAGCAAATCTTCAAATTCATCTCCCTGTTTCCAAGCATTAAAAGCTTCCATGTTTTTCTTGGTGTCGGTCAAGATGGTTTTCGCTTCTGACAGCGGAGTTTGAATGGCTGAGCTGTCCGGATTGGCCAGAGAGATAATATCTGCAATGGAGGAATAGATGGCTGAAGTCACCGTATCAATACCGGATATACTGGCCTCAATCTCCGGAAACCTGTCCAAAAGAGTCTGCAGGTATTCCGTATGGATCACAGCATCCGCCGCATGCTCAGATACCGTGCTCTGAAACTGCTCAATGGTTCGGTCATACTGCGTCGAAAGCACCGTCAGCGCATTGATCAGATTGAGAAATATGGGCGCTTGGTAGTTATTGATTTTGGCGTCAACAGCTGACTTGACCAGACCTGTCAAACTGGTCGAACTGACAATTTTTGCAAAACCATTCTTAACCACATTCAGCCGGACAGTCATATTGGTAATGGAAGTATCTAAGGTCGTTTTTTGATGATGAACCTCCGTCATATCAATCTTCATGATGTTCTCCTTTTATACTCAAACTATGAACATGCACACTTGGCAGGAGCAGACAGGATGGCTGCTGCTTTCCCGGCCTGTCACGAGCATTCCTCCAGAGCTTTCTCTCCCTCCTGCACGAAGCTGACGGCGCGTAGGGTTAAAATTGAAAGAATGGAATCCAGTTTGAAGAAGGGCGAAAATACTACTGCATCTTATACCCTCTAGCCTCAGCCTGCCTGCGGTCATCCTTTGCCTTATTTAGCCCTACCGTGTCCATATTGTCCAAATCATCGAAAAGATAGCGCATATAGCTTCTTTTGCTATTGTTAAAATGGGCAATCGCAGCGATAAAGCCAGTGAACGGCTTCAGGTCTGTCGATGAAAACTGCAAATCGTCTATATTTAGGGCCTCCAGCCCATCACAGAGGCTTCTGGTGGAGCCCAAAAGCGATTGCCATGCTGCATAATCTGTACCTGTCTTTACCATCCGCTTCCCTCTCTATTCTGTATTGGCTGCTTGAGCAGAGGCCTGATAAGAGACCATCTGGTTATAAGCTGTGCTGGCTGCAGACTGCAGACTGGCAGACTGACTCTGCAATTCCGCAATTTTTGCTGCAATACTGGACAAATTACTGTCATGGCTGCTTTTATTTTTCGATGCCGCGGAACTGACCAAAGCTTGCTGTTCCGTGTATTTATTTTTACGTTCGCCCTTGAATTGTGAGGAATCCTCTCCTTCAATCTTAGACATTTTGCCAATCACATCGCTTTGGAAATGATTGATTTCTTTCTTTAGGTTTGTTTTGGCGGTTTCTAAGCGAGAAATTTGTGCATCAACCGCAGCTTTCTGAGACATCGCCTGATGATAGCTTGTGGATGCCTGACTTGCTAAATGTTGATAATGAGCTGCTGAAGTATCGGCCATTTCTGCACTCCTTTCTGTGATCGTTTTTTGAAAATCAAAGATGGCAAGGCCAGCCTCTTTGATGAACCCCCGGCTGCTGGACACCTGTTTTCTTTAGCTGCAGCCTCCAACAGCCCGAAAGGCTGTTGGAGCCATTAAAGAAAGAGGACCAGGACATCATCCCAGCCCTCTATTCTTAGAATCCTAATGCAAGCCAAAGCTGCTGGCATCCGCTGCATCGCGCTGAGACACTGTGTTGGCATAGCTCTTCAGCTGCTGATTGATGGAGGTCAGCAGCTCTTCAAACTTCACTACTTCGCTTTGCAGCTGATCATACTGCTGCAGATAAGAATTAAAGGCGCTGCCTTCCCAGTGTGACTGCATTTCGCCATTTGCTCCCTGAACAGCCTTGATTGCTGCATCGATTTGGTCGCGGGCTCTTGAATAGACCCCCGCCTGTGCAATAAGTTCTTCTGGTGACAATGAAACTTTAGCCATGATTCTTCTCCTTTTATTGTGTTATAGTCTTTTAGTTTGCTTTTAGGACTGTTAAAGCAAGGCCAGTTAACGACGGAATAAAAGACAAACTAAATGGCGATATAGTAATACTCAAAGAACATCAGCAGCAAACGCCTACTCCTCAAAAATCAAAAGCAACCTTTGGCAGCACCAAGAGTCAGAATAGCTGTTGGAAGTTGCAGACCGAGCAAAGGCAGTTTGCGCCAAAGAGCCTGTCCGCAGCCTCAAAAATCCCACCGGAGCTTTTGAGCGTCTCACTGCCTCGCCTGATTTCGATTTTCATTGAGTATGAGCAGGAGCGGACACCGCGGCAGTACCTGCTGCCGTATCCCGAAAAATCCCAGAAGGCTTTCTCTGACTCCTGCACAAATCAGCCGCAGATTGCACTGGAATGGCTGATTTAGTTTGAAGAGATTTTCAAAGAGTATGACTAGACTAAATCGTCTAACCACCCTTAGTCTACCATCTATTTTTCTCTTTTCGCGATTTTCTCAAATAAGAAATTTTTTATTCTGTTTTTTCCTAAAAGAAAAAACACCCTCTTAGCTGGAGACAAATCCAACTAAAAGGGTATTCCTATTTCAGTCCGGCCGCCAAAAGACCAGCCGCCAAGCGGGCAAATTCTTCCAAATCCAGCGCTTCTCCGCGGACGCTGGGAGACAGCTGAGCAGCTTCCAAGGCTGCTGTCAGCTGAGCCTTGGTCTCTTCTGACTTGCCAAAAGCACTGGTCAGGTTATTCCAGAGGGTTTTGCGGCGGTGGGCAAAGCTAGCCTTGGCCACCTTAAAGAAAAATTTCTCGTCACTCACCTCAACAGCCGGCTGCTCCCGCCGCACCATCTTGAGAATGGCCGAGTCCACATTGGGCGCAGGGACAAAGACGGTTCGCGGCACGACAAAAGCGATCTTGGCCGTCATATAATACTGAACCGCAATGGACAGGCTGCCGTAGGCCTTGGTCTTGGGCTGGGCCGAAATCCGGTCGGCTACTTCCTTCTGCATCATAACGACAAACTCACTGAAAGGAATGCCGCTCTCAATCAGGTGCATGAGGATAGGCGTCGTGATATAGTAGGGCAGGTTGGCCACCACCTTGATGGGCAGATCAGGATTTTTAAACTCAGCTATGTACTGAGCCAGATCCACCTTGAGAATGTCCTGATTGACCACCTGAACATTGTCAAAATCCCGCAGGGTATCGGCCAAAATCGGCACCAGCCGCTCATCAATCTCAAAGGCCATGACCTCGGCCGCTCTCTCTGCTAAAAACTCGGTCAAGGCTCCAATACCGGGCCCGATTTCGATGACATTGACCTGCTCATCAATCTCAGCCGTACCCACAATTTTCTGGAGAATATTGGTGTCAGTCAGGAAATTCTGACCGAAAGATTTTTTAAAGGTAAACCCGTGGCGCTCCAGCACGGCCCGGGTCACACTGTAGTCTGCGATACGCATGTTGTCTCTTTTCTAATTTTTTATTTGGAAGTCAGCTGCTCTAACAGTTCACAGAGTTTTTCCTGCTCCGCCTCCTGATAGGCAAAGGAATTGGCCTTGACCTCTCGGCATTTTTCATTGTAAAGAAAGCCTTCATAGCCGTCCTCTGTGGCTAGCATTGTATAAACTCTTGCCATTTGCTCAGGGCTGATGGAAAACTTGGATTTGATTTTATAGAGCTTCCTTGCCAAAACTTTGAGATGGGCATAGCGCCTCATATCCACCTTGACATTAGTCACACGGACAGCCTGAATCTTGATGGCTGTCCACTGCCTGCGCAGATAGAGCGAAAGCATCAGAAGGGCCAGCTTGTTCTGATAGTAAGTCTGGGCAGGACTGTAATGCTTTTGTCCCTTTAAATTATCAAAATCCAGCTTGAGGAAGGGATAGAGCATCAGTCCCTGAGAGGAAATATTGAGAATCCGGCCGTCCTCAGACTGCTCCAGCAAATCTCTGAGAAGCTGCGAGAGCAGAAAAGGCGCTGCCACATTGGTCGCAAACTGCTTTTCCAGCCCGTCTTTGGTGATGATGGGCTCCTTGACCGATAAGTCAAAATCCGCCGCATTGTTTATCAAGACATCCAAGGTCTGCTGCTCCTGCCTGTAGCGGCTGACCGCCTGCCGGATGCTCTCCATATCGGCAAGATCAGCCAGCAGATAGCTCACATGAGGATGGCCTGTTTGCTGGATAATTTCCTGACAGGCCCGCTCCGCCGCCTCTTTTCTCCGGCAAAGCATGGTCACCTGCCAGCCTTTCTCCGCTAATTGTTTGACGGCCTGATAGCCAATCCCGCTGTTGCCGCCTGTAATAAGGGCTTTTTTCATGACAATCACGCTTTCTATCAAAAATGAATGATACCAAGGGCAAACAGCAGCCCCACAAGCAGTACCAGCAATATGACGATGGCCAGGCCTTGCCCGTCTGATGAACTTTGTCCAATCATCTGGTCCGCCTTCTCTGCCTCCCTGTCCCTGTCTCCCCTTTCCAGCACGTTCAGGTGCTGAGAGGAAAATGCTGCCTCTGTGACTTTCCGCTCATCTCCGACAGCATAAATCACCATATCGCCTGTCGCGTAAAGCTTCAAATCCTCTGTCATCCGAAACTGATCCGAGCCCGGCTGCAGATTTTGGTCCAGGGTTTTAAATTTCGCCCTGATTTCCTGCATGGCTGGCTCAAAGTCCTCCTCCAGATAAAGCAGGTCAGACAGGTCAAAACAGCACACATCATCCGCTCTGCCATTGAGCTCAACCAACTGGACAAAGACATCATAATCACTGACAGCATCAGGAAAGTGCTCTCTGATAAAGTTCCGATGCCTTTGGGCATTCTGCAGGGCCTTTTCATAGGGAAGCCGGAGCTCAAAAGCCTGCTTCTGATCCAGCGAATCAAAGCGGTCAAGATGCCCGTGCTGGAGAAGCTCTCCTCCCAGCCGCCACATATCAATGGCTGCCTCCAGACTCTCTTGATCCCAGAGAAAATACCAAAAATCCGGAATTTCCTCATCGTTTTCGCTTATGACCGCTTGATCCGTCCCTTTTTCAGCAGAGGGATTCTGCAGATAAAAGACCGCATTTTCAATCAAGCCTTCTTGCATGCTCTCATCTCCCTTCCTGAGGGTAGGCAGACATGGCCGCTTCCACCTCTGCCAAGGTCACTCCAAAGAGCTCCAGCCGCTTGAGCAGCTGCTTGCCGTTGGAATAGCCGATGCGGAGTTCCTCGCCCAGAAATTCCCGGCGCTGGCGGCTGTCAGAAGCCATGAGCAGGCCCAGCCGCAGCAGGTCGCTCTTGCTAATATCAAAATTTTCCTCATCGTCAAAATGGCCGACCACTCCGCTCAGGGCTGCCTGCAGGTCTTCAAAAGAAGCGTGTTCTACACCCAGTGAGCGGCCCTTGCTCTTGGACTTGGGCGCTGCCTCCCCTCGCCTGAGAAAGGCATGTTTGGCCGTCGGCACCGCCTCCATAATAATCCGGCGGATGCGCTCGCCATTGTAGTCGGGATCGGTAAAGACAATGACCCCCCGCAGGGCATTGAGCTTGTCAATCCGCTCCAAATCCTCTTCATTGATGGCAGAACCCCGGGTCTCGTAAGTATCCACCTCATAGAAACGGCGGAGATTGGCCGTGTCGTCCTTGCCTTCAACGACCAGAACTTCCGAAATCTTTATTTTCTCAGTCAAGGCCAAACACCTTCTTTGCATTAGCATAAGTTGCCTGCGCTGTTTCTTCCACGGTCAAACCGCGGAGCTCTGCAATTTTCTCCACCACATAGCGGGTATAGGCCGTCTTATTTTCGCGGCCACGCTTGGGCACCGGTGCCAGATAGGGCGCATCCGTCTCGACCAGTATCTTATCCAGCGGCAGCTGGCTCGCTGCTTCCTGAATATCGGCCGCCTTTTTAAAAGTCACCACACCAGAAAAGGAAATGCTCATGCCCAGCTCGACAAAGCGCTCTGCCATTTCCAAAGAGCCTGAGTAAGAGTGCATGATGCCGCCGCGAGGTCCGACGCCCTCGCTCTTGATCACCGCATAGGTGTCTTCCAAAGCATCGCGGGTATGAACCACAAAGGGCAGATCCAGCTCTTTCGACAGCTGAATCTGCCGGCGGAAAACCCGCTCCTGCACTTCCTTGGGCGCTGTCATCCAGTGATAATCCAGCCCAATCTCGCCCAGCGCCACCACCTTAGGATGGCGAAGCTTATCCAGCAGATAGCTTTCAACCTGGTCATCATAGCTGCCAGCCTCAGTCGGATGCCAGCCCAGGGTGGCATAGAGCTGGTCATAGCGGTCCGCCAGCTCCAAGGCCCGCTCGATGGTCGGCCGGTCAAAGCCCACCACATTGTGCAGGACCACTCCCATCTCTGCAGCCAGTTCCAGCTCTTCCGCCTCCCGGCCGGCAAATTCTTCCACATTCAAATGCGTGTGTGTATCAAAAATCCTCATGGTTTACTTCCTTGTATTTCCTGTCCTTTATTATACCAAAAATGACCTGAAAAATCAGAAGTCTCTTCAAAGCAGAAAAATAAGACAGCTGCCATTCAACAGCTATCCGAATCTGCCTTCAAGTTCTTCATTGGAATAATCAAGTAGAAAGACAGTGCCAGCATTAACACAAGCGGGAGGAGAATATAAATAACCCCCAAACTGCTGGCAAGAGCTATTAACAGCATGGATAAAACACTCGGAACAGCCATACTAAATAGATTAATAGCCGACTGGATGGCTCCCATTGCTTCTTCTGGAATCATACTGAATACAGATTTCTGCAATCTAGGACTCAGCAGACCGACTGTAACTGAGCAAGCAAAGCTCGCTATCAGGACAAGTAAAAAGTTTTGCCAGAAAAAACCGCAAAGAATAAAACCTTCACATACTTGGCTACTATACATAGCAAGCTTAGTCGAAAGTTTTTTCAGCAAACCGCCACTCAAAATATTTCCTAAGATCAGACCAGCGGAACTTAGAACAATTAACACGGCAATGGACTGACCGACCTGCAGATTCCAAAAAGGCCTTTTCAGCAATAAAAGAGTCGCTACTGGCGTCAGAATGTTCAGAGTGACCTGCCCAAAGGTTGAAACCAATAACAACCTCACAACGTTTTTCAATCCCAGCAAGACTTTAAGAGAATTCAATAAATGCTGCCAATAATTTTCTCTATTTAGCTCCTTGGCACTGCTGAACTCCGGTTCTAAGTCCTGTAAGCTTTTACTAATATGCCAAAACCCAAGGTAAGCTAGCAAGAATGTCAGAGCATTTAGTCCTGTCAAAGCTCCAATACTCATCCAAGCAATGAGAAAACCGCCAGCTAGATTCCCCAAAATATGAACCAAACTCATACTAGCCTGCCGAAAGCCCATTGCAGAGGTCATATCTTGCTTAATCACCTTTACATAAACTGGGGTCAGCATGGCACCTGAAAAATAACTCATGCTGTCCGACAGGAAATTAACCAGACAGATCACAAGCAAAGCGACAAGGGAAAAATTCTGCCTCAGCAGCATAAGCATCACCAAACCATATAAAATCACCTTGCCGAGCTGTATCAGCAGGCACTTGCGGATGCGATTCTTCTGAAAGTCCGCCGCAACTCCAGTAAAAACTTGAATTAACTGAGGTAGCGTTTCAGAAAGAGAAATCAATAAAACCGCAAGTGGAGCAAAGGAATAGGCGGAAACATAGTTCATCAAAGCCAAATAAAAAACAATGTCTCCAAAACCTGAAATCCATTGATTGATGAGCAACTGGCGAAAATTTTTGTTTTTTGCAAAAACAATCATACGGCATCTCCTTTACTCTTGTTAGATTTTTGTTTAACAAATTATAACAATTAATTAATCGATTGTCAAATTTTTGTTAGATTGTTGTTTTACAAAAAGAAGACCTAGAATGAATCTAGGTCTTCTGAAACTATGTTAGGTCCTGTTTGAACTTCTCTATAATTTTTTGAATCAGTTCTTTATTGACCGTGTATTTAACCGCATCTTCGCCCACGGCAAGCTCCAGCAAGCCAGAGTTTAAGAGTTTCTGCGTATGAAAGGAGATAGAGGCTCTTGTAAGCCCCAGTTTTTTAGCTATATCTTTATTCTTGGCATGCGGCTGAATCAATTCAATCAAGACTTTATAGCGGGTTTCATCACCAAGAGTTTTTAAGCTCAGAGCCAATGTTTCATCGTTAAGCTCCGATTCCGCCTTTGATAACTGGGAACTTCTCGTCGAAAGGACTAAGGAATAGGAAGTGAAATCAGGAACCTTTTCGAGAAAAGAGTCAATAAACATGGGTGACAGAACAAAGACTTGTGTGTCCTTTTCAAGAAGCTTAGCGTTCTGCTCTTCATCATCCATCACATCAGATAGGCTAAATTCTTGTTCAAAAGCTAGAACTTCCTGCTCAAACTGCTCATAAATAGGCTGATAAAGCTCAAACACTCTTTCCAGCAAGGAAACTAATTGATCCCGAAGCTTCTCTGGATGCTGAATAGCTTGGTACCAGTACCATTTATTTTCCGGAGACTTGTCACTATTCTCTATAAAAGCCAACAGCTCTTCAGGATGTCGTTCGGCAACTTCTCCAGCAGAAAGCTTAAGCGATAAGCAATAGATGATTTGCTCTGTGTCTAGTTTTTTCAAACATTCTAACAAGTCATGCAAATTGGCCGGCTCTTCTCCTTTCTCTAGCAAGTAGAGGTAGAGGAGCGGAGCCAGTCCCACCGTAGCTCCTTCAAACAAACTAATCGCAATAAGCTCGCTTTTCAAAGGTAGTAAATCCTGATAGAGCTTATCATAGTGCGGCTGTACATCAAGAAGCAGCTCCTTTTGATTCTGTCGTAAATCCTTCCACATATGTTTATTATCCCTTGAAACGATGGCAGGCACCATGAGAAATTCATATAACTTACTATGATAATGAACAAGCTTTACGCCCACAGATTCTTCCCTCCTTACATATACTCCGTCTCTGACCGAAAAGAGTATACATTTCTTGTTTTTCATTATACCAAAAATCAGGCAAAATATTCATCCCCTTCTGCTCTGTTCATCTCCTGACAAGAAATCCATCTCTATAAAATAAGAGATTTTTAGAAACTTTCATCTAGTCCTTAAGACTGATTTTACCTTTTTTCGATATTTTCTTATTGATTATCGATAATATTCGTGTTATAGTTACTAAGAAATGAAACGTTAGTCGGAGGAAATTATGACAGACAAACTGAAAAAGACTGCTGAAGATACGAGCATCACTCTTACAAAAATCAGTATCAGCCTTTTATTTATTGCTTCCATTATCCTGATAGCCCTAGGACCTTGGGTCGTCAACCTAGTTATTGAATTTCCCTCTCCTTTCTTTCAAGGAGAGACACGCTTTTGGATCTTGCTGCTGTTTGGCTATGTCCTAGGCTGCCTAGCGCTGGCCTGCATTGTCCATCTCTATCGGCTCCTTAGCCGCATCGGTAAAAATCAGGTCTTTATCACACAAAATGTTCAGTACATGCGCTATCTTGGCTGGGAAGTCGGCACTGTCGCTCTTATCTCCCTCTTTATGGGACTGACAGCCTATTTGCCCATGCTCTTGGTCACTGTTTCTTGCAGTATCTTGACCCTGATTATTCGTGTCATCCGCAATGCCTTTGGCAAGGCCATTGAGCTGCAGGATCAAGTGGACTACACTATTTAGGAGGTCTTATGATTCAGATAAATTTAGACCTTGTCATGGCGCAAAAGCGCATCAGCGCTAGCCGTTTAGCAGAGTTGATTAACCTAACACCAGCCAATCTATCTATCCTAAAAAATAATCGAGCCAAGGCTGTCCGCTTCTCAACACTCAACGCTCTCTGCCGTGAACTAGACTGCCAGCCTGGCGACATTTTGGAGTATATCCCTGATGAGGAGGAGAAATAATTATGGAATATCCAGCACCAGAACAGATGAATGTCCAGCCTTGTCTGCCCGCAGAAGCAGAACGACAGACCATCTTCACAGGCCTAGAGGACAAGCAACTGCGATTCTTTAAAATCAGCTATCTAATCCTATATCTCTTAACCTACTTTTACTCTGCTGTATTTTTTAATTATCAAACTGCATCCTTTTTCCCTTTTGCAATCGGTCTTATATTATTAAGCGAAGCCTTAATCAGGAAATTGGCCTATCCATCACTGCAGATAAAAAATCTTGACAGCAGATTAGAGGCTAGAAGCTTTCTGATCATGACGCTAGCTCAAGCCCTAGCTTTAAGTCTCTGGGGACTTCATCGCCAGCTAGAATTTTTTCAATTTCTGGCCATCCACATCTCATTCGCCTTCTATATTCTGTCACGTACCGGCTGGTTAAGCCAGGGACGTTTGGGGATTCTGGTCTGGTTTGACACCATTCAAGCCTTCTGCATCCTGCCCTTTAAAAATTTCATTGCTGCTATTCTAGTCTTTATAGAAGGCAAGCAGCAGGACTCTTCCGACAGTTCTGACAGTCTGTCTTCAAAGAAAGCTCAACAGCTCGCGATTATAGTCAGCAGCCTCTTTGTTGCAGGAATTTTGGTCTACTTTGTCTGGTCCCAGCTAAGTCAGGTTTCAGACAGCTTTGCCTCCTTCTTCAGCAATACCGCTGATTTCATTGAGAATCTACTTGACTCCCTCTTTTCAAGTCTTGATAGCAGCATGATTCTCTTCAAGGCCTGCCTGGCTGTCCCTGTCAGTCTGTACTTGTACGGCCTCCTAGCTGGCAGTCTGTTAGGCAAAAAAGATACTAAACTTAGCTACAAAAAATTTCAAGCAAATATCCGCCCTTTGCGGGTAGCCCCTGCTTTCGCAGCCTACATTATCATCGGCAGCCTCTGCCTGACCTATGCACTCTTCTTCCTGACGGGTCTGGGTGAGCTCGGCCAGCTCCTAAGCGCCGGAACAGTAGCTCAGGCTATTTCTCCGCAGAATGCTTCGACTGTTGCCGTAGCTGGCTTCTGGCAGCTGGTTCGGGTCTCTATCCTTAACTTTGCGGTCCTAGGTGTCTTCTATCTGATTGCCAAAAAACCGCTCTGGGACCAGAAAGGGACGCGATTCGCAGCTACTATTCTCTTTATCTTTACGGGTCTGCTGGCCTTGCTAGCTGGCTGGAAATTATTTGGCATCTACATCTATCTCTACGGACCAACACCGCTGCGCTTGATTTCAGCATGGTTCATCCTAGTTCTCTTAGTCTGGTGCCTGCTGACCCTGATTCGTTTCTACAAACCTATCCAAGCTATTCGCATCGGTATCTTTTACGCCCTGATAAGCTTTACCTTGCTTTGCTATCTTTATCCAATGCTTTTACCAGTGGCAAAATAAGCAACTGTGCTTAACTATACACTAAAAACTAGAAAGAAAATCAGTTTCTTTCTGGTTTTATTCTCTTTTTTATATCATTTACCGGCATTCGATAATAGACCGCTCACCTTTCTAATTCAAAGGAAAAATAATTATAGCCTAAAATCACACGTCAGCAAATGATCATTGACCATGCCAATTGACTGCATAAAGGCATATATGGTCGTAGAACCAACAAAAGAAAAACCTTTCTTTTTGAGTTCTTTGCTAATTTTATCAGATAGATCTGTTCGAGCGGGTACCTCTTCAATACTGGACCATGAATTGACAATCGGTTCATTCTTTACAAAAGACCAAATATAAGAATCCAAACTACCATATTCTTCTTTTAATTTTAAATAGGCTTTAGCATTTTTTATAACTGCCTTTATTTTCAGCCTATTTCGTATCACTCTTTGATCACTAAGCAATTCTTCAATCTTTTGCTCGTCATAGTTGGAGACTATTTCAGGATTGAAGTTTTCATAAGCCTCCGTCATTGCCTCCATTTTAGCTAAGATTGTTTGCCAGCTCAAGCCCGCCTGCTGACCTTCTAAAATCAACATTTTAAAGAGTTTATGCTCGTCATGCACAGGTCGCCCCCAGTCATGATCATGATAATTTCTCTCAAGCTCACTATTTTCAGCCCAATCGCATCTTTTTGTCTGAACCATCTATTTTCTCCTTATAGTTTGATTTTCTCAACTTGATTATTTTCTAAAACCAAGAAGGCGTCAGAAAAAGATACTTCGAAAAGTTGCAAGGAGTTGCTATGTTGCTCAATAATATCCTGATAATAAGGATACTTCTGGATAAAAACGCTTCTTATATCCTCAATAGAAAGCTGGCTTTCTTTGACTCTTCCTTGAATCCGGACATACCTCCCATCACCTTTCGGGACTGTTGTAAGAGCAATACGATTATTGATTGCCAGCTCTTGGATTTTATGACTATTTTTAAATGAGATAAAGAACAATTTCTTTGTCTCCTCATCATAGTAAAAATTGACAATTCTTACATTTGGGATATCCTTTACAGAAGTAGCTAGAGCCATTTCTGTCTGTTCTGCCAATAAGGTCTTAAAATATTGATTCATATTTGACTCCTTTATTATTTTCTCTAAAACTAGTATAATATAAAAAGGTATCATTTTTTGAAACCATTTAATAAAAATATGGAGTTTCTCATGAATAAATCTCAAAGAATTAACGATATGCTTATTTTCCTCAATAAGAAAAGACAATTCAATCTAAAAGATATTATGAATCGATATCATATTTCAAAAAGCACTGCCCTTCGTGATATTGCCAGCCTTGAAACGCTGGGAATTCCTATTTATTCTGACTTAGGCCGGAATGGCAGTTATAAAATTCTTAGCAACGACTTGTTATCTCCTATTATTTTCTCCATAGATGAAATTTCTGCCTTGTATTTTTCCATGCTAACTCTGGAAAACTACAATATGTGTCCTTTTGATATTGACCTGCAAAAATTAAAAGAAAAATTTGAAAACTCGATTTCAGAACAGCAGTTAAGCAAGATCACAAAAATTGAGAAAATCCTTCAACCAGAAGTCAGAAAGACAATCAACAACTCTCAGTTGCGAATAATTCTTGATATTTTATTGCACAGGCAGGAAGAATTTTTTCCAATTAAGTATGAACAGCAGTCTCTTCAAGTTCAATTTATCAAACTATATAGCCACAAAGGAGACTGGTATGTAGAAGTCATAAATAAAGACACTGGACAAAAAGAGGAACTTTTTTGCCAGTCTATTGAATTTTACCCATAAAGTTAATACAAAAAAACCAGCGGTCTCGAGTCTCCGCTGGTTTCTTGATCAATCGTTTGGATTAGGCTGCCAAAACTTTGCGTCCTTTACGACGGCGGGCTGCCAATACGCGACGACCGTTTTTAGTAGACATACGGTGGCGGAAACCATGTTTACGCGCACGACGGATTTTACTTGGTTGATAAGTACGTTTCACGATGAATACCTCCTCTTAGATTCTTGTATTCGTTTAGCCGGCTAGTGTGATCAGTTACTAAACATACTGTATTATTCTATCTGATTATCCCTCTTTTGTCAATAGCCACTGAAAATAAGTTTCTATTTGGGAACGTTATCACAAAGTTCGAGTAGCTTCATAAAAGGGGATGAGCGCTTCCATAGCTTCCTGCAGATTTGCCAAAACCTGATCTCTGGAAACGGCCTGAGACAGATTCACATCATACTTGACCAAGACCTTGCGGACGGTGCCATCCTGAATCTGACCAAGCAGCTGCTGGCGATTTTCTTCGCTTCCTTTCAACCGCTGGCTGACACCCTCTATCTGGGCAAAATAATAGGCCGGCTCCTCAATAGGCACTTCCAAGACCTGGTTCTGCTTGTCCAGACTGGTCTCATCCTTCTTGCGCTCTATAAAGCTGACCTCCAAGGAGACACCGAAATCCTCTGGATTGCCATATAAACGCAGGGCAAACATGGGCTCGGACAGCTCTCCGTATCCTCTCAGGTAGTTCCAGAAATGCGACCGCAAGACCTGGGCCTGATTCATCCAGTTGCTGGTCCGCTCCAGACTCAGCTTAGGGTAGAGAGCCTGAAAATCCTTGACTAGGTCCGCAAACTCCCGGCGGGCCGCCTGCCCCTTGACCTTGAGCTCTAGCATGGCCTCCCGCAGTTGACCGGCCTTATCCGGTGAACGATACTTACTTCCTTGATAAGATAAAAAATCTTGAATAGCTGGAAAAAGCGACATAGGAACTCCTTTCAATATGCAAAAACCAGCATCTCTGCTGGCCTTCTCTTTATTCACTGTCAACATCCACAACCACATAGCGGTTGGGCTCGTCGCCTTCAGAGTAGCTGGTGACACCGTCAATCCGCGAGATAATCCGGTGAATAATCTTGCGCTCGCTGTTGGACATGGGGTCAGTCTGCTGGCTGCGGCGTTCTTCCAGAGCACGCTGGGCCAGCTTCTGAGCATAGCTTTGCAGGACTTCTGCCCGATGCTCTACATAATCATTGACATTGATAGAGATATAAAAACTCTTGGAATATTGATTGTAGAGGTAGTTCTGAGCCAAGAGCTGCAGAGCTTTCAGGACTTTTCCGTGATAGCCAATGACCCGGCCTGGTTCATTGGTATCAATCTGCATATTGATGGTCCGGCGGTTATGGCTGCTGGAAATGCTGGCCTCAACGTCCATTTCGTCAACAATCTTCTGCACATAGTCCGTGACACTGTCCACCACTTCTTCGATATGATAGTTTTCTTCAACCTGAATGCCCAGATCAGAAAAGGAAGATTCCCCTGATTCTGCAGCCGTTCGGCTCTTGGCAGCACGGTCAAAAGCAATGACCTTGTCTGCCTTTTCCTCCTCGGCAGTTTCTTCAATAGCCCGGCTGGTTTTCAGGAGATCAATGGTCCCCGTCTCTTCCAAAATCGTATTGGCCTGCTGATCATTTTTGAGGATTTTGGCCTTGACTTCCTCGGAAATCACTTCGCCTTCGCCCTCTACCTTCTTGATAGCCGCTACCACGCGCCCCAGATCCACCGTAGCTTCGCTGACCGTCTGCACCGGCTCGTTCTGAGCATTGATCTCCTCAGGGACTCCCTTGACAGCCTTTTGGTTGGCCTTGACAACGGTCGTCTCTGCAATGGGCTCCACATCCACCTGAGCCGGTTTTTTGCCAAAGAGTCCTAAGAACCCTTTTTTCTCACGGGAAATCACCGTGATATGCGCCCGCATACGCGGAATATCCAACGTTTTTAATCCATTTTGAATTGCTTCTTCAACACTTGCTCCTGTAAAGATAACCATCTGCAAGAGTCCTCCTTCTTACTTTTTCTTTTTCTGTGCCTTTTTCAGAGCACGTTTCTTTTTCTGCTCCAGCTGGCGTTCTGCCCGTTCCTTGGCTTCCCGCTCGGCAATCATCTTGAACGGATTGCTCAGCAGCAGGGTCTGTCCCACCTGATAGGCATTGGAAACTGCCCAGTAGAGGGCCACACCGCTTGCAGCATACACCGCAAAGAAGAAAATCATGACCGGCATAAAATAGAGCATAAAGGTCATACTGCCGTTTTTCTCAGGCAGGGCCTTATTGGACAGCCAAGTGCTGAGAAAGGTAAAGAGAGCCGCCAAAACCGGCAGAATAAAAGTCGGATCTGTTTGGCCGAGATTGAGCCAGAGGAAGTGGCCGGTCTTTAAAAATTCCACCCGGGTCAGGGCCTGAAAGAGAGCCAAAAGCACCGGCATCTGAATGAAGAGGGGGATAAAGGAGGCAAAAGGATTGATGCCCATCTCCTTGTAAAGCTGCTGTGTCTCATCGTTTAAAGCCGTCCGGCTCTCCATATCTTTGCCAGGATATTTTTCCTGAAGCTGCTTGATACGAGGCTGAACTTCCTGCATCTTGCGCGTGGAAGTGGTCTGAAACTGGAAGACCGGCAGCAGCACCGTCCGGATAATCACGGTAAAGAGGATGATCCCGATACCCGTGCTGCCGTTGAAAGAGAGAAACTGAATGGTCTTTGCAAAGAAATAAACCAGCTGCTCCCAAAAGCCTTCTGAACTGGAGGTCACTTGACTGGTCCCGCAGGCCGTTAAAAAGAGCAGGGAAGCAAGCAGCAAGATTCCTAATTTACTTTTCTTTTTCACACATGAGTCCTTCCTGATAAAGATTTGCAATTTTCAATACGTGCAGTAAATTTCGTTCTATTTGGCGGTAGTCCAGATCTTCTACACCCTTGCGGGCAATGACGACGAAGTCTGCTGTAAGCAAGCCTTTCTGATACTGCATCAAGACATGGCGGATTTTCCTTTTAATGCGGTTGCGGACGACAGCATTGCCCAGTTTCTTGCTGACAGAAAGCCCGACACGAAAATGCTTCTGATCCTTTTCCAGCTTATAAACGACAAATTTCCGATTGGCAACATTCTGTCCTTTTTTAAAAATCGCATTGAAATCTTTTTCACTCTTGACGCGATAGCTTTTTCTCAAAACTCAACTCCATCCACCAAAATTAATTCTATTATACCATATTTTCTCAAAAAGCCAACAAGAGCTGTCATGGCGCTGTTTTTGCTCATATTTACATGTTTTTCTGACCAAAAAAACACCGCAGTTCTGACGGTGTTTCCTATATTTTATTGGCTGTTTAAATCTTTTTTGGCTCGGGCCAGTTCCTGTCGGATCTGCTCAAAGCCGGTGCCGCCCAAGGAGTTTCGCTTGCGCACAGCCGTCTGCGACTGCAGCACCTGATAAATATCTTCCTCAATCAGCGGCGAAACTTCCTGATAGCGGGCAAAGGGAAGGTCCTGCAGATAGCTGCCGCTCCTGCTGCACTCCAGCACCAGCCGGCCGACAATCTCATGCGCCTCCCGGAAGGGCAGGCCTTTTTTAGCCAGATAGTCAGCCAGCTCAGTCGCATTTGAAAAATCCTTCTCAGTCGATTGCAGCATCTTGTCCTTATGGACTGTCATGCTGGAGAGCATACCAGCCATGATGTCCAGCGACTTCTGAATGGTCTCAACGGTGTCAAACATGCCTTCCTTGTCTTCCTGCAAGTCCTTATTGTAGGCTAGGGGCAGGGATTTCATGACTGTCAGAAGGCTGAAGAGATGGCCGTAGACCCGGCCGGTCTTGCCTCGAATCAGCTCAGCCATATCGGGATTTTTCTTCTGCGGCATGATGGAAGAGCCGGTACTGAAGGTATCCGACAGGCTGACGAAGCCATATTCGTAGCTGCACCAGTTAATCAGCTCCTCACAGAGACGGGACAGATGCATCATGAGCATGCTGCTGTTGGACAGAAACTCTAAGATAAAGTCCCGGTCGCTGACCGCATCCAGCGAATTATGGTAGAGACCGCTAAAGCCCATTAAGGATGCTGTCTGCTCCCGATCAATGGGAAAGGTCGTCCCGGCCAGAGCAGCCGCCCCCAGAGGAGACAGGTCTGTATGCTTGAGATTAAAGGCATAGCGCTCACTGTCGCGGCTGAACATCTGATAATAGGCCAGCAGATGATGGGCAAAGCTGATGGGCTGTGCATGCTGCAGATGGGTATAGCCCGGCATAATGGTCTCGACATGCTCCTCAGCCAAGGCCAGCAGCACCTCCCGCAGATGCAGAAGCTTCTCCCCTATCTGTCCCAGCTGGTCCTTGAGATAAAGGTGCATATCCGTTGCCACCTGATCATTGCGGGAGCGGGCTGTATGAAGCTTGCCGGCCACCGGCCCGATTTCCTCCGTCAGCAGGGCCTCCATATTCATATGAATATCTTCATTGGTCACATCAAAGGCAATCGCTCCGGCTTGGTAGCGCTCCAGCAGTTTTTCCAGACCAGCCCGAATGGCCGCTGCTTCCTCCGGCTCAATAATGCCCTGAGCTCCCAGCATCTGGACATGGGCCAGACTGCCTTTCAAATCATAAGGAGCCAGCTGATAGTCAAAGGAAATACTGGCACCGAATTCCTCCACCCAGCTCTCCAAAGCGGCTTCAAAACGGCCGCCCCATAATTTATGGTTTGCCATAGGAAAGCCCCTTTCTATTTGTCCTTGTGAGCCTGAACCTCTGCGTGAACCTTAGACGGCAGCCCCCACAGCTTGATAAAGCCGATCGCTGCATCCTGATCAAAGGTATCTGCGCTGGTGTAGGTCGCCAGGCTCTCATCATAGAGAGAATTGTCCGACTTGCGGGCGACCACAGTGGCCGAGCCCTTATACAGCTTGACTCTGGCTGTGCCGTTGACGACCTGCTGGGTCGACTTGAGATAGGCAATCAGTGCCTCTGTTGCCGGGTTAAACCAAAGACCGTTGTAGATGAGATTGGACAGTTCATTTTCAACAATCGGCTTGAAATGCGCCAATTCCCTGACCAGAGTCAAATCTTCAATCTCCTTGTGGGCTGCAAGCAGGGTCACTGCCCCGGGACATTCGTAAACTTCCCGCGACTTGATGCCCACCAGACGGTTCTCCACATGGTCAATCCTGCCGACACCGTGTTTGCCGGCCAAATCATTGAGCTCCAAAATCAAGTCTGCTAATTTCAGCTCTTGGCCGTCAAGGGCAACCGGAACGCCGGCCTTAAATTCAATATCAACGTATTCCGGACTGTCCGGAGCGGCTTCCGGAGCAACCGTCAGGTCATAGGCATCTTCCGGAGCCTCATTCCAGGGATTTTCCAAAACGCCGCATTCATTGGCCCGGCCCCAGAGATTCTGGTCTACCGAGTAAGGGCTGTCCAGATCCGCCGGGATGGGCACACCGTTTGCCTTCGCATAGTTAATTTCTTCTTCCCGGGACCACTTCCATTCCCGCACTGGGGCAATCACTTTGAGCTTAGGGTCAAGCGAAGCAATAGCCACTTCAAAACGGACCTGATCATTGCCTTTGCCGGTGCAGCCGTGAGCAATGGTCGTCGCTCCGGTCTGATGGGCAATTTCTACCAGTTTCTTTGAGATGAGCGGTCGGCTGAGGGCGGACACAAGAGGATATTTTTGTTCGTAGAAGGTGTGTCCCTGCAGAGCAACTAAAACATAGTTTTCTGCAAATTCGTCCTTAACATCAATAACGTGCGACTCAATCGCTCCGACTTTTAAGGCTTTGTCGTGAATGAAATCCAAATCATTTCCCTCACCCACATCCATACAGACTGCTATGACATCATAGTCCTTATCCAGCCAAGTAATGGCTACCGAGGTGTCCAATCCACCCGAATATGCTAGAATGACTTTTTCTTTAACCATGCGATTACCTCAATCCTTCTACTACTTTTTATTTTTAAACATTCTACTGCATGGAAATACGAATGTCAAGAGGAAATTGATATTTATTGAAATAAAAACGTTTTATCAATTTTTATTCACATGTTTGCATACCGACAGGCACACAAAAAAGCCAGCAAAAACTGACTCTTCATTATGGACTGATGGAACTGTCCCCTGTCAAGCAGACACTGAAAGAATAAAAGATTCAGCCAGAGCTTTTTCCTCATTTCATTAGGGCGAAACCAGCGGTCCAGCTGATTTCTTCACGCATCGCAAGAGTAATTTGAAGAAATCCCATTGCTTCTAGCTCACGGGCTCGTTTGAGAGCACCGGCATCTACCGTCTGCAAGCCCCCTGCTTGGATATAGGCTGCCAAGTGCCCCTTGGCTTCCTCATCATCTGAAGCCAGCTCTACGACGGCCGGCACTTCTTCTGCCACTTTTTGACTGGCCAATGTTGCAGCAAAGTTGGTATTAAAAGCTTTCACAATCCGTGCCTCCGGAAGCAGTTTGGCCAGCTCTTCTGCTGCTGATGTTCCAGCTGGAACCAGCAGTTCATCCATGGTTTCAAAATTGACAGGATTTGAGATGTCTACGATTATTTTTCCTTTCAGAGCTTCCTTATTAGCCGTGACAATCCCTGCCACTGCCCCATAAGGGACCGCTAAGACAACCACCTGCCCTAGTTCCCCTCTCGGCCCTTCCTTGCCAGCAAAATCAACGCTGTGACCTCCTGCTTGAAAGACGCCGGCAATCGCCTGCCCCATATTTCCTTGACCAAAAATTGTAATAGTTGCCATTTTCTTTTCTCCTTTTGCTTTATTTTTTAAATGTAACTATTTATATTACAACTACCATTATACGCCATTTTGATGTAATGTCAAATGTTACAGCTTGTTTTTTTAACTTTCGCTTCCAACAGCCACCAGACTGGACCAAAGTTGGGAGCCATCTCCCTTTCTGGCGGCGAATCAGACTCCCATGATGTCTGTACCCTCATCCACAGAGGGACCTGTCTTTTTGGAAGACACCGCATAAAAAGAGAGCCGGCAGCCGCCAGCTCTCTTGATGCTTATCTCCTTATCTATTGTCAGCAATCTTCTTCAGCATATTCTCAAGATGCTGGATAGATTTTTGACGCCCTAATAAGTAAATGGTGTCCGGCAGTTCCGGCCCGTGCATTTCGCCGGATACAGCAATCCGAATGGGCATAAAGAGGTTCTTGCCCTTGATGCCGGTCTCTTTTTGGACTGCCTTAATCTGCGGGAAGATGTTTTCGGACTTGAAGTCCTCTTCAGACATGGCTTCCAGCTTCTCCTTGAAGGCCGTCAGCACTGTCGGTACCGTTTCACCGGCCATGACTTCTTTTTCAGCCTCGGTCAGCTCTGGGAAGTCTGCAAAGAAGAGGTCGGTCAGAGGCACGATCTCGTCCACCGACTTCATCTGCGGCTGGTAGAGCTGCACCAGCTTTTCAGCCTTGTCCGTCAGACGGCCGGCTGCTTCCAGATAAGGCTTAGCCAGAGCAAAAATGGTCTCAAAATCTGCATTTTTGATGTAGTCATTGCTCATCCAGTCCAGCTTCTTCTGGTCAAAGGCAGCAGGCGACTTGCTCAGGCGGTTTTCATCAAAGAGCTCAATCAGCTCCTGACGGGAGAAAATCTCGTCTTCGCCGCCGGGATTCCAGCCCAGCAGCGCAATGAAGTTAAAGACTGCTTCCGGCAGATAGCCCTTCTTGCGGTAGTCCTCGATAAACTGCAGGGTATTGGTGTCCCGCTTGGACAGCTTCTTGCCGGTTTCGCTGTTGACGATCAGGGTCATGTGGCCAAATGCCGGTGCTTCCCAGCCCAGAGCTTCATAGACCATGAGCTGCTTCGGTGTATTGGCGATATGGTCATCCCCGCGGATAACGTGGGAAATCTGCATCTCATGGTCATCTACCACCACAGCAAAGTTATAGGTCGGATAGCCGTCTTTCTTCTGGATAACCCAGTCACCGCCGATATTGCCGCCCTCAAACTCGATCTCACCCTTGACCATGTCCTGCCACTTATAAATGCCGGCTTCATTGACAGCCAAGCGTACGGTCGGCACGATACCGGCTGCCTCCCGCTCTGCGATATAGGCTGCTTTTTCAGCCTCAGTCATGCCCAGAAATTCATTGATATAGCGCGGAGTTTCCCCGGCTGCTTCCTGGCGTTCCCGCTCCGCTGCCAGCTCTTCCTCGGTCACATAGGACTTGTAGGCCTTGCCTTCTGCTAAGAGCTGATCGATATATTTCTGGTACAGTTCCAGCCGCTCAGACTGACGGTAGTTTGCATGGGTCTCTGGACTTTCGTCCCAGTCCATGCCCAGCCAGCACAGATTTTCCAGCTGTGAGCGCTCGCCATCTTCCACATGGCGCTTGCGGTCTGTATCCTCGATCCGGATAATGAAGGTCCCGCCATGATGACGGGCATAGAGGTAGTTAAAGAGCGCAGTCCGCGCATTTCCGATGTGTAAGAGTCCAGTCGGACTTGGTGCATAGCGCACTCGAATCGCTTTTGTCAAAGTTCCATTCTCCTATTTGCATTTTGGGAAATCAATCCCACTCCGATTTTCAAACGTAATCATTATATCATACTCTGAGGGCAGTATATGACTTTACAGCCTATTTTACGGCAGGCGCTCTTCCAGCTGAAAGTCAATCGGCAGCCATGCCAGAACCCGCTCCATCTGCTTTTCCCAGTAATACCATTCATGCTTGCCCGGACTGTGGCTGTAAGTGATGTCGAGTCCTAACTGCTGCAGATTTTTCACCGCATGGTTATTGGCCGTATAGAGGAAATCTTCCTCCCCGCACCAAGCCCAAAGCTTCGTCTTTTTGTCAGACTGCTTGGCCAAGCTCTCCAGCGAATAGGGGCTGCTGGTCCAGTCTTCCAACTCTCCGAAGATGCCCCGCCAATAGGCCGGCCTTGCCAGCTCCGTATCATCTGGATGGCTGTCATGAAAGCTCAGAGCGCCAGAAAGACTGGCCGCATACGAGAAGCGGTCACTCTTCAGAGCCAGCATAAAAGCGCCATAACCGCCCATGGAAAGACCCGCAATGAAATTCTTCTCCCGCTTATCTGACATATTGGGAAAAAAGCGCTTAAGCACCCGAGGCAGCTCCTCAGCGATGGCTTGGTAGTAGTCATAGCCATACTGGGTATCGGTGTACCAACCGTTGCTGGTATTGGGCATAACGACAATCAGGTTGGTAGAGCGCACCAAACGCTCGATATGAGAACGTTTGAGCCAGCTGTTGTGATTGCCGTTCATACCATGAAGCAGGTACAGGACAGGAATGTCCTTGTCGTCCGGCCTGTCCACACGAACTGCGTCCGGATAGAGGACATTGACGCCCCATTCCATCTCCAAAACCTCAGAATAATACTCAATTTTCATCACTGCCATTCGCATTTCTCCTTCGTCTCTTCCTGACAAGAAAAAGCCGAAGCCCGACTTTTCCTGTATTTGTGTTCAGATTTTTACCGCACTTCCATGACGACCGGTAAGATAGCCGGACGGCGCTTGGTTTGGTCAAAGAGATACTTAGCCAGACTGTCTCGGACCGCTCCCTTGAGCTCGCCCCAGTCAAAGCCGTCCTGAGCCAGATAGTCTTCCACCGCCTTATTGATAATGTCTGTGCTTTCCCGCAGAATGTCTCGGCTCTTCTTGACATAGACAAATCCGCGGGTGTGGACCTTGGCCTTGGAAATAATCTTCTTTTCCTTGCGGTTGACCGTCAAAGCCACGATGAAAATGCCATCCTCTGACAGGACCTTGCGGTCGCGCAGCACGATATTGCCCACATCACCAATAGCATTGCCGTCAATCATGACATCGCCGGCCGCCACTGCCCCAGCAGGGACAAAGTCGCCCTTGTCGTATTCCATGACACTGCCGCGTTTGGGAATAAAGATATTTTCTGGCAGAATGCCGATTTCCATAGCCGCCTTAGCATGAGCGTCCAGCTCCCGGTACTCTCCCTGAATAGGAAAAAGATAGTCTGGCTTGAGCAGATTGAGCAGGAGCTGCAGATCGCGCGCATTGCCATGACCGGACACCCGCAGGCTCTGCGTAATCAGCTTGACAATACCGCCCGCCTGGTAAATCATGTTTTCCACCCGGGCTACCACCGCTTCCTTGGCAACGGACGGCGTGGTCACGATATAAATCAAGTCGCCTTCCTTGATTTCCACATAGCGGTGACGGCCGATGGACATCTTGCGCAGACCATTGATCGGCTCACCCATCCGGCCAGTTTCCAGAATAATCAGCTCATGGTCTTCAAACTTAGCCATTTCCTTGGGCTTGATTAACAGACGTTCGTCCACCAAGGACAGCTTCTTGAGCCGAATGGCTGTACGGACAATATTTTCAATATCAAAACCAGTCAGAACGACCCGACGCCCAGTTGCAGCCGCAGCATCAAAAACCTGCTGAATCCGTGACAGATTGCTGGCAACTGCAGCCACGATAACCCGGCCGTCCCAGTCAGAAATCGTATCTTCAATCTCCCTGCCGACCTCGCTCTCACTGGCCACCTGAACGGTGCTGTCCGCATTGGCTGAGTCGCTGAGCAGGGCCAGCACTCCTTCGCGGCCAATCTCAGCCAGGCGGCCAAAGTCTGTCGCATAGGACTCGCTGGCTGACTGGTCAAACTTGAAATCGCCGGTATAAACGATATTGCCCTTTCGGGTCTTGATGACAATGCCCAGACTCTCCGGGATGGAGTGGGTCGTGCGGAAAAAGGAGACGACGGTCTTGCCGAACTCAATCTCCGTATTTTCATCAATGACATGGAAATCATTGAATTTTTTGACTGCATCGTGGTTTTTGACAAAGAGCTTAGCCAGCTCAATCGTTAACTCTGATCCGAAAACCGGCACTCTGGCATCCGCCAAAAGATGCGGCAGGGCTCCGATAGCGTCCGCATGCCCATGGGTCAGAAAGACACCGGCAATCCGCTTCTTGTTTTCAACCAGATAGTCCATATTGGGAACGACATAGTCCACTCCCAGCTGCTCATTTTCCGGGTATTTCAGCCCAGCATCCAATACAAAAATGGAATTGTCCACTTCGGCAACGTAGAGATTTTTCCCATTCTCACGCACGCCGCCTAAAGCAATCAGTTTAATCTTGCTTTTGCTCATGATTTCTCCTCTGATGATTTTAAATTTTTCTAAGCAACTCCGCAAGCCAATCAGATGCTGCTCAAAGTCGCATGCTCCCTGCAGGGATCCATCCTGCGGCCACGGTTCTGGGCTGCGGTCCTGCCTGACGGAGTTTTTTTACTAACGGTCCTTGGAAAACCAAGTCGAATTACAGTTTTGCAAACACAGTTTGCATATCTTATTCATTATAGCATTTTTCCAGCCTTTTTTCAAAATAAAGAAAAATTGTTTTTCCTTTGTCAATTAGAAGGGAGCTATTTTTCTAACCACGAAAAAAACACGCCGACAGCAGAAAAAGAAACAGCCGCAAACTGTCTCTTTTTAGGGTTAGGCTTTGCCAGTCAGATTAAAACGGACAAAATAAACCATCATTGCCGCTGTAACCAAGAAAGCCAGTCCGACCGTTGCCAGAGCATGGGCAGAAAAGAAAATCAGACTGGCTGCCAGGCCTAGAATCGGAAGCGCCGTCTCTATAAGCAGAAACCTCATTGAGAACCTGCGTTCCAGCTTATTATAAGGATTGTGGGGCAGAAGGCCAGACATAAAAAGGGCCAGTCCGGCATAAAAATAAATCGTCGAGAAAAAAAGGTTCATCTCTGAATTTCCAAAGAAGCTTAGAGAAACCGTAATAAAGCTGAGGCCAAAGAAAATCGGATAATGAAGATAGATAGCCCGAATCCCCATCTCCTCTCTATTAACATCCAGCAAATGGTCAATCTCAACGATATAAATCATAAAGAGATTGGTCACGATGAGGAAAATAAGGACAGACAGGAGGGAGAAAGCTTCACTGCTGAAATGCTCGGAAATCCCAATCAGCATCTCCCCAAAAGTGATAATGACCAGAAGCGACAGCCGCTCAATCAAATGAGGAAAATTGATGGGACTGAGGTCAGCTGAGACAAAGCCGCGATTGGGATTATTGAGAAAGCCGGGCAGAATCCAGGTCACCAAAATTCCAATCACTGCTACCCAAAGACCGATATGATATGGAAAGAGCAGAGCCAGAAAGAGGCTGGCCGAGCGAAGCCCCAGAATATAAAAGAACTGCCGGATCAGACTGCGGTCCGAGGCCTTGTCAGCCAGAACATACTCCACGATATACTGGATCAGCAAGAGGCTGGAAATCAGGGCCACAGGCAGAACAATCCAGACAAAATTTTCCTGCCAGTCTCCGGCTACAGCCCTAGACGAGACCAAAAGGCAGATCATCTGCAGAAACATGAAAACGATGTTGCGCAGGCTATTGCTGCCGAACCGGTTGGTGTAGACCGTCTGTACCATCCAGGAATTGACAAAGATAATCAACCCTATGAGGAAGCTGGACAACGACTGCAGACTAAGAACGCCATGGTGGGCATGGTGGATGATGGAGGTCAACTGACTGATGGTATAGACATAGACCAGGTCATAGAAAAGCTCGGTCAGCTCAACCTTTTTATGCTTGATAAGAGACATAGTTTCTCCTTGTATTTGATTTTCAACTGTATTAGTATACCACACCAGACGGGAATGTAAAGCCAGCCTGACCATGAATCAATAACCCTGTAGCTATTTTCGTTCCTGCTAGACTGACCGCTTCTCATTTCGGCCTGACTCTAGGACATTTGAAGGCATTTTTTGAATTCAGGACACAACAAAC
>NZ_QFAY01000024.1 GCF_017884005.1 Streptococcus panodentis | reverse complement strand
CAGCCATTGCTATAGTCTTACCCATCCTAGCGTTCGCAAGTCTAGGAGGATATATCATAAGTCAAAAAAGAAATCATCAGGAGAAGATAATCATATCTTCATCAAAAAAAGGCAACAAAGAAGCCATCAGGCAACAACAGCTTGCTTACCTCAAGAAACACGAGCAAGAAATCATCGATTTTGTAAAAGCCCAAAGTCCAAAGGTTGAATCAGTTCAGATTGATTGGGGGAGTATGCGTGTTGGGCAGTCAGGGAACGGAACACCACAGGGCGGAGGCTATAATTTAGCTATTTCTGGTAAGGTTAATAATTTAGATAATACAAAATTTTCGGTAGATTTTTACATAGAGCACCAAGACAGTATCCCAAATACTGGAGAAATGGGGATGTTTAATAAAATTTATATAATTGAAAATGGGGTCTGGAAGATATTTTCATAATATTATTGGGATTCAAATAAATTTATAGATTAGCTGAAAGTATTCGAATGAGGTGATATATGGTAAATTGGAATTTAAAAAGTTTTGATAATCTATATGTTTCATTAGCCGAGTCAGCTTACAGAGATAGACCCAAAAAGTTTCCATATGAACAATTAGATTTGGAAAGCTGAAAATACTTGATTCAGGGAAATCAATGTGACAGATACAGGTTTGTTAGCCATTCAAGAAAACAGCAGTAAAAAGGTTAAAAAGAAAAATTTTAACTTTCTTGGTGTTGTTAGAAGGATAAATTAGTAGCATAATATTAAAAGAGCAATACAAGGAGGCGCTATGGAGAAACAAACAAAAATCATAATTGCAACAATTGCATCAATAGTGGCGCTAGTAAGTATAGGAGGGTGCGCCATGACTCAAAAAGAAAGTAATAAACAAGATAAGAAAGTTGTTTCTTCAAAAAAGTTTATCAAAGATGACAAGGAAGCTATCAAACAAAAACAACTCACCTATCTCAAAGAACATGAGCAGGAAATAATCAATTTTGTGAAATCTCAAAGTCCAAAGGTTGAAACAGTTCAGATTGACTGGGGAAGTATGCGTGTTGGACAGTCAGGAAACGGGACACCACAGGGCGGCGGCTATAATTTAGCTATTTCTGGTAAGGTTAATAATTTAGATAATACAAAATTTTCGGTAGATTTTTACATAGAGCACCAAGACAGTATCCCAAATACTGGAGAAATGGGGATGCTTCATGATATATATATCAATGAAAATGGCGGTTGGAGAATATTTTCATAATATTTATTCATCTATCTCAGAAAGCTCCTACACATCTCGCCTGAATTTATTTCCTGAATTATATATTCAAAACAATTTACAGAAGTTGACTATTCAAAAAATAAAAAGACAAAGATGGCCCACTTACCCAAGATTGCAGCACTGATCTCCCCCGACCGCAGGAAGGTTTATCTTCAACCTGACAATGAAGGACTGCTTGAAAACCAAAAGACAGGCTACAATGCCTACTGTGTCACTAGTTAGGTATTTGAAGTTATTCAGGGGGACATTAGCCACAGGGTAAAAAATTGAGCTAATAACTTTCTTGATATTGTTAGACGAAAAAATTAGCGGTATAATATTAATAAAGCCATACAAGGAGACGTTATGAATAAACAAACGAAAATCATAATTGCAACAGTTGCATCAATAATAGCAGTAGTAAGTATAGGAGGATGTGCCATGATTCAAAAAGAAAGTAATAAACAAGATAAGGAAGTTACTTCTTCAAAAAAGGCTATCAAAGATGACGAGGAAATTATCAAGCAAAAACAGCTCGCTTATCTCAAAGATCATGAGCAAGAAATAATTGATTTTGTGAAGGCCCAGAGTCCAAAAGTCGAATCAGTTCAGATTGATTGGGATGGGGTTAGATGGAGTGAAGCGAGTAATGGTACTCCTCAAGGTGGGGGGGAAATGTTGCAAATTTATGGAGGCTTCAATAATGCTGACAGTTCAAGTTGGGGAATATTAATTCCAATAAATGATGATGGAACATTAAATATGGATGGGATGTTCCTTAGTAATCAATTAAGAATAAGAGGTGATCTTTTTGCCTAATTGGAATTTGAAAAATTTTAATAATATATATGCTTCATTAGCAGAATCAGCCTATAGGGATAGACCGAATGGATTTAGTTTTGAACAATTACTTCCTGAAGAACAAAAAATACTTAATTCTGGTAAGTCTTTAGTATTTGACTTCTCTAAAGATGCCAAAGATAAAAAAGGCCAAGTTACCCAAGGTGGTGGCACTGACCTCCCCAACCAAGGGAAGGTTTATCTTCAACCTGACAATGAAGGACTGCTTGAAGACAAAAAGACAGGCTACAATGCCTACTATGTCACTGATACAGATACGATTAACCAAAATACCAAACAGACCTATTTTGCCGTTCGTGGGAGCGATGGTTTCGGAATTGATATTGGTAAGGTACAAAAGGACCCAGTTGGGTACTTGAAAACTTATAATCCTAGCGATTTCAACTTCCAAGATTGGGTATACAATGATGCGGCCTTTGCTTTGACAGACGCGATTATTCCTCAAGCCAAGCATGCTACTGAAGGCATGAAGGCAAAAATAGCTGAACTAAACCAATATGCAGCACCAGATGCCAAGATGGATATAACGGCTCATTCGTTGGGGACGATGACTTCGATACAGGGAGTTGCAGGACTTAATGAGGAAGAGTTGAATAAGGTTGGCCATATTGTTCTTTTTGATGGTCCGGATCCTACTAAGAGTCTGGAAAAAGCAGGTTATGGCGATAAAATCCCACAATTAGATGCTAAAACAACTTATTATGTTAACCCTTTTGATCCTGTTAGTATGCTCAATCGTGAAAAGCCTTGGGATCAGCAGCTTGGTGATGTCAGAGTGGTAGTTCCCATTGAATATACAAATATGATGGATAAACACTCTTCCCATGACTTTGGCGCTTATCAGATAGATAGCAAGGGAAATATCTTGACTGTTTCTGAGGATTACCATCCTGAGTTATGGAAAGCTGGTCATAGACTTGCGGAATTAAACAAAAAGAGCATTGAAAATTTAAAAAAGTATATTCCGGAAAAAGCGATTGAAAAACTAGTAACCATGAGTCCGGAGGAGTTTAGCAGATTAGCAGGGCTGCTGCAAACGGGTTTAAAAGCGGAGGATCTGCTTCCTATTATAGCAGGTATAGAGAATATAAAAGAAAGATTGGGACTGAGTTGGGATGATTTTGCTGAAATTTCTAAAAATAAAGATAAACTCTCAAAAGTGTTTCAAGATTATCAAAAAGAGTATACGAAAATCATCAAGGATGCAAAGAAGGAGTCCTTGGAATGGAATCGAAAGAATCTTGACTTTAATAATCCCAATAATTTTCATGAAAGAATCAGGCGTGCAGGCAGTTACAACGAGCGCATTTTGCTGAGGACTCAGCTATTGTACATGGCTGTAGAATTGGCCGGCTCAGATATTGAACAAAAAATAGCTGAAGTAAAAACCACCTTGGCCGATGCTGAATCAAATCTTAAGGAATTTATCGAATCCAAGAGAAGTGCGATTCAGACTTTAGGGCACCTGCTGTCTGCTTCGGAGTTGGAGGATTTAATGTTGGAATTAACCTTTGAAAACTTGTGGGATTCTGGGATTTACGAATCAAATATTAATCATTTAAAAGAATTCGAAACCAAGATGACTGATTTTTCTCAAAGCATGATTCGGTGTGCACAGGCCCTTGAGGAAGTCGATGTTCAGGGCGCTGCAGATATTTTTGCAGCCTTCTCTTGATTCAGCCTAAATGCAAACGCTAGGAGTAAAGGACGATTATGGCCGAAAAAATAAATGAAAATCTAATAATACAACTATTAAAACATCAACAAAGAGCAGCTGTGAGAGCAGCAGTTACAGCCTCTGTAGCTGCTGCTAAGGCTAAGAGGGAGGCGCTTCAGCAGACGTTAAATAGCAAAGCGCAAGAACTTCAAGATTATGCAAAAAATACGTATAGCACAAATATTACGGATGGGCTGGAAGGGCAAGCAGCAGATGCAGCCAAAGACTATCTGTCGCAAATGCCAAAACCAGAGTTGACAAGCCCAATCAAAAGTTAGTCATAGGGAATAAAGATGAATGAAGAAATTTATAAACTAGATGAACAGTTTGATAAAAGCATGAGGGAGCTAAAGAAAAAAGAGGAATACCTAGAAGATAATTTGTCTTATATCCTTTATACGACGGAGCAGTTGAAAGATGAGGTTTACCAGATAGCAGATGGGGAATTGCCTGTAGAAGCCTATACAGATATTTTTCAAATGGATACCAATGCGGAACTGTTTCAAAAAGAGGTTCTGGAGCAAATCGATGATATCGATGAGAAACGTTCGAAACTTCGTTGGGATTATGAGGAGCATTTAGATGCGCTTTATAAGAAAAAAGCCAGAGAGCAAGATGACTAAGCAGGCATTGAAATTTTCTAGTTTAAGGGACGTAGGAAGCAGTTCCTAGCAGAAGTATATTTGCTGAGAATTGAGATGAAATCAGATGGAATGCTCATAAAAATGTCCCCCTGCTGCCAGCTGATGCTGTTTCACAAAAAAGCCCATTTGGTCTACACTGCAAGTAAAGAAAAAAGCAGAGGAAACCAAATGGGTATTTCTTTTATACAGCCAAACGCCGCTATCTTCAACTCAGCATGCTGCAGCTTGATCAAGTCTGCCCTGACATCGATCAAAGAATCGCTCCTGATGAGCTGGTCCACGTAAGAAGGTGAAAGAGTGCAAGTTTTCAGCTGTTTCTGTGTTGGCTTTGATGCTGTTCCAATCAGAAGCGGGTATCACATCTCATCGAACATGTTATCGTATGATTGGCAGTTTATTCGGGTTCACAGGATTTTCATCCTAATACAGAGTCCGATATTGAACATCCGCCGGCCAAATCTTTAGCAGGATTGCCATTGGAGCTGGAACGGGCTATTCGGACCTATCATTTAGGATACGTTGCCAACTGGCAGCAGGGGTAGCTATAGTTTCCGGCTATAGCTTTTTCTATTTAAAAGATTCTGATTTTTTTAATAAAAAGTGGTATAATAAAGGCGTTATATAGTCCCGATAAGGTGGTAGGAATTTCCTATCAGTGCTTTGTAACTCTATAACAATTTATTTAAGGGGGGACATTTCTATGTCAGAACGTAAACTTTTCACGTCTGAGTCTGTATCGGAGGGGCATCCGGATAAGATTGCAGATCAAATTTCAGATGCGATTCTGGATGCGATTTTAGAGCAGGATCCTGAGGCCCATGTGGCAGCTGAAACAGCTGTCTATACTGGGTCGGTCCATGTTTTTGGTGAAATTTCGACCAAGGCCTATGTGGACATCAACCGGGTGGTTCGCGATACCATTGCTGAGATTGGCTATACCGATACGGCCTATGGCTTTTCTGCTGAGACGGTCGGTGTCCATCCGTCGCTGGTAGAGCAGTCGCCGGATATTGCTCAGGGGGTCAATGAAGCGCTGGAAGTGCGCGGAAATGCAGACCAGGACCCGCTGGACTTGATTGGTGCAGGAGACCAGGGGCTTATGTTTGGCTTTGCCGTGGATGAAACGCCAGAGCTCATGCCGCTGCCCATCTCACTCAGCCATCAGCTGGTCCGCCGCTTGGCAGAATTGCGCAAATCAGGCGAAATCAGCTACCTGCGGCCTGATGCCAAGTCACAGGTGACTGTCGAGTACGATGAGCAGGATCAGCCGGTGCGCGTGGATACGGTGGTCATTTCCACCCAGCATGACCCAGAAGCGACCAATGAAGCGATTCACCGCGATGTGATTGACAAGGTCATCAAAGCCGTGATTCCGGCCCAATATCTGGATGAGCAGACCAAATTCTTTATCAATCCGACCGGCCGCTTTGTCATTGGGGGGCCGCAGGGGGATTCCGGTCTGACCGGCCGCAAGATTATCGTTGATACCTATGGCGGCTATGCCCGTCACGGCGGCGGTGCTTTCTCTGGCAAGGATGCGACCAAGGTTGACCGCTCGGCTTCCTATGCAGCCCGCTATATTGCCAAAAATATCGTAGCAGCCGGACTGGCCAAGAAAGCAGAAGTGCAGCTGGCCTATGCCATCGGTGTGGCGCAGCCGGTTTCGGTTCGCATTGATACCTTTGGGACAGGTGCTGTTTCAGAAAGCAAGCTGCAGGAAGCGGTTCGTCAGATTTTCGATTTGCGTCCGGCCGGCATTATCCAAATGCTGGATCTGAAACGGCCGATTTACCGCCAGACAGCGGCTTACGGCCATATGGGACGGACGGATATCGATCTGCCTTGGGAAAAAACGGACAAAGCAGCTGCTTTGAAAGCGGCCGTCCGATAGAACCGCTAGGTCTTGTAAATCGGACGATAGAAATATACAAAAAGGCTGGGCAAAAAGTCCGGTCTTTTGAGTTTATCGTTATTTCGTTTATCTTTTATTCCGTCGTTAGATCGCCTTGCTCCAACAGTCCGGAAGGACTGCTGGAGGCTGGGGATAAGGGCGGTGGGACAGAACTAAATTTTGAAAAAATTTAGTTCGTCGTCCCAGCCCCGCGAGGATGATTAGGAGCTTTTTGGAGTCTAAAAGATGAACAGTCTTGACACATCCTAACGGATGTTTCATCCGTAACCTCAAAGCAGTGCTTTGAGCAATCAGCTACCGCGTCAAAAGTTTTTTACCAAAACAAAGCGAGACTGAAGGACTTTTGTCTCAGCCTCGGCCCGAACCTAGAAATAGGATAGCGAGGTAGAAAGGTTGTGGATAAGTGAGGCTGGGACAGACTCCCATGATGGCTGTGTCCTCACCCACAGAGGGATGGATCTTTGGGAAGATACTGTATAAAAGAGTCCTTCAACCTCGCGGGGGTGGGAAGATGAACTCTGTTGACTTGTTTGGAGTTCTTTCCCGCCCCCCTCTTTTTTCTGTTTCAATCTTATTTCAATTTGCCCTCTCTGTCCTGATTTTTTCAAAAGTCTAGGAAATTTCGCAAATCTGTGATATAATAAATAGCAATACCTTGAAAGAGCTTAATATTCAACATGAAAAAAATTGTGATAAACGGCGGTCGCCCCTTAAAAGGAGAGGTGACTATTAATGGTGCCAAAAACAGTGTGGTGGCTTTGATTCCGGCTGTTATCCTGGCGGATGATATTGTGACGCTGGACGGCGTTCCGGCTATTTCGGATGTTGACAGCCTGATTGACATCATGGAGGCTATGGGAGCCAAAGTCAAGCGCAGTGAGGACAGCTTGGAAATTGATCCGCGCGGTCTGAAAAATATGCCCATGCCTTATGGAAAGATTAACAGTCTGCGGGCCTCTTACTATTTTTACGGCAGTCTTTTAGGCCGTTACGGCGAAGCGACAGTCGGCCTGCCCGGCGGCTGCGATTTAGGGCCGCGGCCTATCGATCTGCACCTCAAAGCTTTTGAGGCTATGGGGGCGCGGATGACCATGAGCGGCAATGCTATGCATCTGGCTACCGGCGGTCAGCCGCTTAAAGGAGCCAGTATTTACATGGATACGGTCAGCGTCGGTGCGACCATTAATACTATGCTGGCTGCTGTCAAGGCTAAGGGCCGTACGATTATTGAAAATGCAGCGCGGGAGCCAGAAATCATTGATGTGGCGACCCTCTTGAATAATATGGGAGCTCATATTCGGGGGGCTGGGACTGACATCATCACGATTGAAGGCGTTGAGCGCCTTCATGGGACCCGCCATCAGGTCATTCCTGATCGAATTGAGGCAGGGACCTATATTGCTCTGGCTGCCGCTATTGGCCATGGGATTCAGATCAGCAATGTGCTTTATGAGCACTTGGAAGGCTTCATTGCCAAGCTGGAGGAAATGGGAGTTCGGATGACTGTTTCTGAGGACAGTGTTTTTGTCGAGAAGCAGGAGAGTTTAAGAGCCATTCATATCAAAACCTCGCCTTATCCTGGTTTTGCAACTGACCTACAACAGCCGATTACGCCGCTTTTGCTGACGGCTGAGGGCCATGGAAAGATTATTGATACCATCTATGAAAAGCGGGTCAATCATGTGGCAGAATTGGCCAAGATGGCGGGCAGAATTGCCACCAAAGGGGACCAGATTGTCTATGAGGGCCCCAACCAGCTGCAGGGGGCATCTGTCAAGGCAACGGATCTGCGGGCCGGTGCAGCTCTCGTCATAGCAGGGCTCATGGCTGAAGGCAGGACCGAAATCACCAACGTGGAGTTTATCCTGCGCGGCTATTCCAATATTATTGAAAAATTGACGAGTCTGGGTGCGGATATCCAGCTCATCGAAGAATAAGCGGGTCTCGCTTATTTTTTGTAGAGGTAGCAGATGAATTTGTGGACACAGTTAGCAGCCTTTTCCTTTACAGAGACTGCCCATGCTTTTTTGCGGCCGGTCCTCTTTGAGGATGCGGCAGCCCTTTATAAAATTGCCTCCAATCCTGACAATACCCAGTTTATCTTTCCGACCGAGGCCAGTCTGCAGGAGAGTCAGTATGTAATTGCCAATTATTTTATGAAAAATCCCTTGGGGATTTGGGCTATCTGTGATAAGGAAAGTCAGGAAATGATTGGCTCTGTTAAGTTTGAAAAAATAGACGAGATAAAAAAAGAGGCAGAATTGGGCTATTTTCTGCGGCAGGATTATTGGGGACAGGGCCTGATGACAGAAGTTGTCCGAGAGATGGTTTTCCTGTCTTTTACCCAGTTTGATCTGAAGCGCTTAGCGATTATCACCCATGTGGAAAATCTGGCCAGTCAGAAAGTTGCCCAAAAGGCTGGCTTTAGGCTTTACCGCCAATTCAAGGGAAGCGACCGCTACACGCGAAAGATGCGGGATTACATGGAATATCGCTATGAGAGAGGAGATTTCAATGAGTAAGCATCAGGAAATTTTAGCCTATCTTGAAAATCTGCCTATTGGCAAGAGGGTCAGCGTCCGCAGCATTTCCAATTATCTGGGTGTCAGTGACGGCACGGCCTATCGGGCTATTAAGGAAGCGGAGAATCGCGGGATTGTTGAAACGCGGCCCCGCAGCGGCACGGTCCGGGTCAAGTCCAAGAAAGTGGTTTTGGAGCATCTGACCTATAAGGAAATTGTGGAGATTACCGGCTCGGAAGTGCTGGCCGGTGAGGCTGGTCTGAACAAAGAGTTCAACAAATTTTCTATCGGGGCTATGACCGAGCAGAATATCCTGCGCTATCTGACGGAGGGCGGGCTCCTGATTGTCGGAGATCGGACCCGGATTCAGATTTTGGCCTTGGAAAATGAAAATGCTGTGCTGGTGACCGGCGGTTTTGAGGTCAGTCCGGATGTTCTCAGGCTGGCCAACCGTCTCAATATCCCGGTACTCAGGACCAAGCATGACACCTATACGGTAGCAACCATGATCAACCGGGCCCTGTCCAACATGCAGATCAAGACGGATATACTGACGGTAGAGCAGGTCTACCGCTCTGCTCATGAATACGGCTTTCTGCACGATACAGATACCGTCCGCGATTATTTGGATCTGGTCCGCCGCAATCGGGCCAGCCGTTTTCCCGTCATCAATCAGCACCAGATGCTGGTCGGTGTTGTTACTATGCGGGATGCAGGTGATAAGTCGCCTCTGACAACCTTGGACAAGGTCATGACCCGCAAGGTCTTTATGACCGGCCTGTCAGCCAATATTGCCAATATCAGCCAGCGCATGATTGCAGAAGATTTCGAGATGATTCCGGTCGTGCGCGGTAATCAGACACTTCTGGGGGTCATTACCCGGCGGGATATTATGGAAAAAATGAGCCGGTCGCAGATTTCCAGTCTGCCGACCTTCAGCGAGCAGGTCGCTCAGAAGCTGCAGCGGCAGGATGATTTGTTTTCTTTCACCGTGGAGCCCTTTATGCTGGAGCAAAATGGAGTCCTGGCCAACGGCGTTCTGACAGAAATCCTGACCCGTATCACGCAGCAGCTCATGGTCAACAGCGGCCGCAGCCTGATTATTGATCAGATGATGATCTATTTCTTTCAGGCTGTTCAGATTGATGATCTGCTGCACATTCAGCCCCGCATTATCCGGCAGACCAGACGGACAGCCATTGTTGACTACGAAATGTATCTGGATGCCGTGCTGATTGCCAAAGCAACAATTACAGTGAAAATTAATTAAGAAGAGGAAAGAAAAGAAAGAATGATTACCTTAAAATCACAGCGTGAAATTGACTTGATGGACAAAAGCGGAGATTTTTTAGCTTCCATCCATATCGGTCTCAGAGATTTGATTCGGCCGGGGCTGGATATGTGGGAAATTGAGGAATATGTCCGCAGACGCTGCAAGGAAGACAATGCTCTGCCCCTGCAGATCGGAGTAGAAGGCTCTGTCATGGACTATCCCTATGCGACTTGCTGCTCGCTCAATGACGAAGTCGCTCATGCTTTTCCCCGCCACCAAAAGCTGGAGGAAGGCGATCTGATCAAGGTAGATATGGTAGTCGGTCTGGTGGACAAGGCCGAGCTGGATGTCTCCAAGCTGGATTTTGATAATGTGAAGCTCATGAAGCAGTATACTGAGAATTTCCGCGGCGGGGTGGCGGACTCTTGCTGGGCCTATGCAGTGGGGCAGGTCAGCCCTCAAGCTCAGCAGCTGATGGATGTGACCAAGGAATGCCTCTACCGCGGGATTGAAGCAGCCAAGGTCGGCAATCGCATCGGTGACATCGGCGCAGCTATTCAGGAATACGCTGAAAGCCATGGCTACGGCGTTGTGCGCGATTTGGTCGGCCATGGAGTCGGTCCGACCATGCACGAGGAGCCCATGGTGCCCCACTACGGCCGGGCCGGCCGCGGTCTGCGTCTGCGTGAAGGCATGGTCTTGACCATTGAGCCTATGATTTCGACCGGAACCTGGGAAATCGATACCGATTTTGAGACTGGCTGGGCCCATAAGACTCTTGACGGCGGACTTTCCTGCCAGTATGAGCACCAGTTTGTCATTAGCAAAGACGGCCCTGTGATTTTGACCAGTCAGGGAGAAGAAGGGACTTATTAGAAAGACAAAGGCTGGACTGACTCCAGCTTTTTTATAGGAGGCTGATATGAAAAGCTTTTTCAAGACCATAAGGGAACATCCATTTTTAAGGACCTTTTTCCGTTTTTACAAGTCGGCTGAGACGGATATGACCAGCATTGCGGTGGCCTATTATTTCCTGATATCGGCTTTTCCGCTCTTACTGATTGTGGCCAACATCCTGCCTTATTTCCAGATTCAGCCGGATGAGCTGCTGGCTGTCCTCAAGGACCTGCTGCCGGATTCGCTCTACAGCACAGTTGCTAAGATTGTCCAAGATGTGCTCACCAAGCCTTCCACCGGTCTGCTGAGCATTTCAATCCTGTCTGCTCTTTGGACCTTTTCCCAGAGCATCGCCTTTCTGCAAAAGGCTTTTAATAAATGCTATGGAGTCCGTCAGGGGAGGGGGATGATTTGGAGCCGGATATTTGGCTTTATCATGAGTCTGGGACTGCAGCTCCTGCTGGGTCTGTCGCTGGCTCTGACCATGTTTGGCCGCATGCTGGTGGGCTTTCTCTACAGCATGTGGCGCTTTGATCAAGGACTTTATCAGCAGCTGCTGACCATGACGGAGCCAACGGTTTACCTCATGCTCTTCCTGTCTTTGGTGCTGCTCTATTATTCCCTGCCCAATGTCAAAATTCCCAAGATTCGCTATGTCCTGCCGGGCGCAGCCTTTGTCCTTATTGTCATTTACAGTCTGATGAATCTTTTCAGTGCTTATGTAGAAGCCTATCTGAATCGCTTTTTGGATGCCCGCTTTGTCGGATCGGTCGTGCTGATTATTATTATGTTTTGGTTTATCCTCATTGCCAAAATTCTGATTGTCGGGGCTGTCCTTAATGCTAGTATCCAAAGCCTTTATGTAGACCAATTCCAAAGCCGCAGCGGAGAGCTCATCGAGCGCTTCAGGGAAGAAGAGGAGAAGATGGAGGGAGAGATGGAATCCGAAACCAAGTGTCTAAGCAGAAGAGAGAGGGGATAAAATGAAAAAAATAACCAAAGGAAAAATTATAGCACTTGCGGCTATCCTGCTTCTGGGATTTATAGGCTATCAGATCTGGGACCGATGGCAAAAGGCTCAGTTTCAGGAAAACTACGGCCAATATACTTACTATGCGCCCGAGTATCGTCTGAATTATGCCTTTTTTGAAGGGGAGAAAGCTATATTTTATAATTGGGAACTTGTCGAATCGGAAGAAGAGCAACAAATGGCCAAAGTTGAGTCGGAAGTTGGGAAATTTGATAATATAAGAACTTTTGAGTATGGCTATTTTATAAACACATACATGAAATTGAAAAACAGTCCAAAGCAATACAGCTTAGATGGATTTAACCGGAATGTACCGGAAAAGGGGGAATATTGGAAGTTAGCTGTTTATAAGCCAGAGGGAGAAAGATTAGAAAGAAAAGAATTTGATATCTTTAAGATGGTGCGTTCCTTTGATGGGAATCTCGTGCCTTCTGAAGTTGATTCAATCGGCATAAGAAAAAATGCGACTGACGAAAAGAGATATATTAGAATTATCCTCCACCCCAAACATGCTGAAAAAGATGAAGACTATAAGATTTACTTTATTGATTTGGATGAGGGGAAGATTGTGCCAGCTAGTGAGGTGAAGCTGGATAAGTCGTATCTTCAAAGTAATTTTGTTTCTGATACGAGCTTTCACGATAATCTTGAGAAACAAGACGTCGGTGTGTCTATGACAGGTGTCGACCTATATGATACTTACCCTCGAAAGAATCTTAAGAAGGCCGTTCTTGCCCAAGACTATCCAGAATTGTATAAGATTATGCAAAAGTCTGATTCTCATGTAGCTTTCTTAAAGGAAGATGTCGATATTGAGTGGGTTCAGAAGGTTGCCGAACTCTTCTTCCCTCCCGGCACCAATGTCTTTGAAAATGTGACCATTCCTGCCAAATACTCGGTAGACGGTCAAGAACATGTCGTTAATTCCGCAGAAGAGCTGCAACAATACTATAAGGAAAGGGAAAGCTAGTCAAATATATTTTTGTTAGATTAAGACAGTCACCAACTGGAAAGAGGCTTCTCCTCTTTTTCTTTTTTGGGTTATTTTATTGCATTTTCAATAAAAATATGCTATACTCGTTTCAAATAAAAACCAAAGGAGGGCTTATGTCAGTATTGCGTGAGATTGGAATCATCGCCCGGGCCTTGGATTCGATTGCCAATATTGAATTTCGCGACATAGATTTGGCGCGGGGCCAGTATCTGTATCTGGTGCGCATTGCGGAGCATCCGGGCATTATCCAGGAAGAGCTGTCCGAGCTGCTCAAGGTGGATCGCTCGACGGTGGCCCGCTCAGTCAGGAAGCTGGAGGCCAAGGGCCTGCTGGAGCAGCGGCCGGCTGCCCACAGCCGCAAAAACAAGGAGTGGTTTGTGACAGATAAAGGAGCAGCGCTGTATCCCCTCATTCTGGCAGAAAATAACTATTCTGAGCAGACAGCTCTGCAGGGATTTTCGGGCAGTGAGGCTGAGCAGCTGGAAGAGATGCTGGTTCGGATCCGCGAGAATATCACGGGCGACTGGGATTGGGTTAAAAAAGGACTGAAAAGAAAGTATTGAGGTTACACCATGAAAATTACAGTTGAAAATGAATTTTGGGAGCTTTTCCCGCAGGCACAGATTAGCATCATGGCTGTCAAGGGATTGGACAATCGTGTAGATGAGAGCAAGGATCCTTATTTCAAGTCGCTTTTGGATAAGGGAGCAAAGCGGGCGGAAGACTTTATTCCCGATGAGAACTTCACCCAGAATGAGGTTATTCAGGACTGGCGGCAGGCCTTCAGCCAATTCAAGACCAAGAAAGGAGCCCGTTCTTCTATCGAAGCCCTGCTCAAGCGGGTCAGTCAGGGACGGGAATTTAACCCCATCAATCCGCTGGTCGATATTTACAACAGCGTTTCTCTTTCCTATGCGCTGCCCTGCGGCGGCGAAGATCTGGACAAGATTGAGGGCGGTCTTCATCTGGGAAAGGCAAAAGGAGGAGAGCCATTCTTTCCGCTGGGAGCTGAGAGCGACGCGCCGGCTCTGCCAGAGGAAATCATTTACTATGATGATGAGGGAGCGGTCTGCCGCTGTCTCAACTGGCGGGAAGCCCAGCGGACCATGCTGACGGAAGAGACCCAAGATGCTGTTTTGGTCATTGAGGCCATTAATGGTGAGCAGGCAGCGCGTGCCCAGGCAGCCATGAAGGAACTGCAAAGTCTGGTGCAGGAATACTTTGCTATCAAGGGGGAGATTACCCATCTGACGGCGGAAAGTCCAAGTGCAGACATTTAAGGATCAAAAAACTGGATCAGAATTATCTGGTCCAGTTTTATTTATTAGGGCAAAGCAGCTTCAATCTATACCTCACTATATTTCTCTGCTTGGTAAGAAACTGCAGCTCATGCATTGAATGTGAATCATTATAGCCATGCTTTTTATAAAAAGACGGAGCTTGAAACTGATAAGTGTCCACAAATGAATATTTACACTTTCTTAATCTGGCTTCCTTTTCTGCCAAATTAAAAATTTTTGAGCCGATGCCTTGCCTTCGCAACCCCTCTTGCACATATAAATATTCTATTTCCAGCCAATTTCCGAAAGTTTCGGCTGCCATACCGGCAATGAGATTTCCTTCCTCATCTTCTAAATAGATGTCCAGGGCCTGACTGTCTGAGGGCTCTCTTTTGTTTCTAAGCTCAGGCTGAAAAGGTTCCCCAAACCTTTTCACTCCCAGCCCGCGAGGCTCTCACAGTCCGGGTGGACTGGGAGAGGTTGGGGATAAAACAAACGCAGTTTGTGTCAAAACAGTCCGGGTGGACTGGGAGAGGTTGGGGATAAAATAAACGCAGTTTGTGTCAAAACAGTCCGGGGGGGACTATGAGAGGTTGGGGATAAGGAAAACAGAGTTTTCCTCAATGTAGGAACTTTTTGGAGTCTAAAAGACGAACAGTCTTGACACATCCTAACCTCAAAACCTCCACTGGAGCTTTTGAGCAATCAGCTACCGCGTCAAGAGTTTTTTACCAAAACAAAGCGAGGCTGAAGGACTTTTATACAGTATCTTCCCAAAGATACATCCCTCTGCGGGTGAGGGCGCAGCCATCATGGGAGTCTGTCTCAGCCTCTGTCCCACCGCCAGTTTCTTATTTTTTATTTTCAAAGATAAAGAGTTTGCTGAAGATATAGTTGAGGACGATAATCAGCACTTGGGAGAAGAGGGATTCGATTGAATTGATCAGGCTGCGGTTGTTGCCGACAAACTGTCCGATGATATTTGGATAGATGTCCACCAGCACTTGTGCAAGGACAATGTCCAGCAAAAGTGTACCCGAGCGAGCCAAGGCAAATTTAATCAGACGCTTTTGCCAGCCCTTGCGTTCCTGCTTAAATACAACGGTGTCATTGGTGACAAAGGCAAAGAGAACGGCTGTGACATTGGCCGTAATCGTAGAGAATGTCGTATGGCCGCTGAGGGCGAAGATGGCCAGACGTGTGGACATGTAAACGAGGGTCGCTGCTGCACCGAAAAAGAGATAAGACAGGACCTCGTTGTCAAAGAAGCGTTTGATTAATTTTTTCATAAGATTAGTCTATCATATTTTACAGTTTTATGCTATACTTGAAATGCTGTGTAATTTGAATTCATGCAGCCCTTGACGCTTAGCTTCTTTCGTCAAGCATAGTAGAAGCGGTTTGGCCGCTAAAGGAGAATCTCTTATGCAAAAATTAACTGCACGCGATATGGCTCAGATTGCTGTTGTCGCGGCTGTCTATGTTGTCTTAACGGTCACACCGCCTTTCAATGTGATTAGTTTTGGAGCTGTTCAGTTTCGCATTGCTGAAATGCTGAACTTCACTGCTTTTTACAATAAGAAATATATCATCGGCGTAACGCTGGGCTGTGTGATTGCCAATTTCTTCAGTCCCATGCTGATTGATGTGCTGGTCGGCGGCGGCTCTACCCTGGTATTTCTGACTCTGGGAGTCGTTCTTTTTGGCAAATTCAAGGACCGCTTTATCTTAGGCGGCCTGATGCGTCTGGATCATTTTTACTTTTCCCTTTTCTTTTCCCTCAGTATGGTGACCATTGCTGCGGAACTGCATTTCCTGATGGGTGCGCCCTTTTTCTTTACTTGGCTGACAACAGCAGCGGGAGAGCTGGCTTCCCTCTTGATTGGAGCTCTGCTGATAAACAGACTGGCTGCTTATATTGATTTGACACAATAATCTCTTTCAACAACTGTGCGCTGTCATGGTTGTTTCTTCATTTTTGGGCATAAAAACGGGAAGATTTTGCCTACTTGTGATAAAATAGAAGTATGAAAAAGAGAATGTCAGAATTAGTAGAGTTGCTGAACCGTTACGCCCATGAATACTATACAGCGGATAATCCCAGCGTATCAGACAGCGAATATGATCAGCTCTATCGTGAGCTGGCGGAGTTAGAGAAAAAGTACCCAACTGATATCCTGCCCGACAGTCCGACACACCGGGTGGGTGGAAAGATTCTAGAAGGATTTGAGAAATATCAACACCAGTATCCTCTCTTTAGTTTGCAGGATGCTTTTTCACGTGAAGAATTAGTGGCTTTTGACCAGCGGGTGAGAAAGGAATTTCCTCAGATTTCCTATCTCTGTGAGCTAAAAATAGACGGACTGTCTATTTCTCTGGTGTATGAAAATGGCGTGCTGACAGCCGGGGCGACCCGGGGCGATGGTTCGGTCGGGGAAAACATTACCGAAAACCTCAAGCGGGTCAAGGATATTCCCCTGACTCTGAAAGAGCCGCTCAATCTGACAGTGCGCGGGGAGTGCTACATGCCCAAGGCTTCCTTTGATGCGGTCAATCAGCTGCGGCAGGAGAAGGGCGAGCCTGAGTTTGCCAACCCCCGCAATGCGGCAGCCGGGACACTGCGCCAGCTGGATACGGCGGTTGTAGCCAAGCGCAATCTGGCCACCTTCCTTTATCAAGAAGCCAGTCCGACTCAGGAGAGCAGTCAGGAAGCTGTCCTGCAAAAGCTCTCTTCCTATGGCTTTTCAGTCAATGACAGTTATGTTCTGGCGGCTTCTATCAATGAGGTCTGGGACTTTATTGAGCGGATTGCTCAGGAGCGAAACAGCCTGCCTTATGAGATTGACGGCATTGTCATCAAGGTCAATGATCTGGCCGTCCAAGAAGAGCTGGGCTTCACGGTCAAGGCGCCTAAATGGGCGATTGCCTATAAATTTCCGGCCGAGGAAAAGGAGGCCCAGCTGCTGTCAGTTGACTGGACTGTGGGGCGGACCGGGGTCGTGACGCCGACCGCTAATCTGACACCGGTCCAGCTGGCCGGCACCACTGTCAGCCGGGCGACGCTGCACAATGTGGACTACATCGCTGAGAAAGATATTCGCCAAGGCGACACGGTCATTGTCTACAAGGCAGGGGATATCATTCCGGCGGTCCTGCGCGTGGTGGAGGACAAGCGGGTATCGGAGGAGCCCTTGCAAATCCCGACAGCCTGTCCTAGCTGTGACAGTCCGCTGCTGCACTTTGAGGACGAAGTAGCTCTGCGCTGCATCAACCCGCTCTGTCCGGCCCAGATCAAGGAAGGACTCATCCACTTTGCCAGCCGTGACGCCATGAATATCACAGGGCTTGGTCCGGCAGTGGTAGAAAAGCTCTTTCAGCAGGATTTGGTCCGGGATGTAGCCGGTATTTACCGGCTGACCGCAGAAAATTTACTGCAGCTGGAAAATTTTAAGGAAAAATCAGCAAATAAATTGTATACTGCTATTCAAGCTTCCAAGGCGAACTCGGCTGAACGCCTCTTGTTTGGACTGGGAATCCGCCATGTGGGAAGCAAGGCTAGTAGGATTTTGCTGGAAACATTCCATGATATGATGACATTGTCTCAGGCAAGTCAGGAAGAGATTGCCGCTATTGACAGTCTCGGCACGGTGATTGCCCAAAGCCTGCATACTTATTTCGAGCAGGAAGGCTCCCAAATCCTTCTGGCCGAACTCAAGGAGGCAGGTGTCAACCTGGACTATCTGGGTGAAAAGGTTGCTGCTGATGCGGCCTTATCTGGTATGACAGTTGTCCTTACTGGCAAACTACAAAGACTAACACGGACTCAAGCCAAGGAAAAATTACAGAAATTGGGCGCCAATGTCTCAGGCAGCGTCTCTAAAAAGACAGACTTGGTAGTGGCCGGTGCAGATGCCGGCAGCAAACTGACCAAGGCTCAGGAACTGGGAATTGACATCCGCGGTGAGGACTGGCTTGACCGCTTATGAGGCTGAATATGAAGGATAAGACAAAACGAGCGCGACTGATTTACAACCCAACTTCCGGACAGGAAATTATCAAGAGAAATATTGCAGAGGTGCTGGATGTTTTAGAAGATGTCGGCTATGAAACCAGTGCCTATCAGACAACTCCGGAGCCCCTGTCTGCTCAGAAAGAAGCAGAACGGGCGGCCAGAGCTGGCTTTGATTTGATTATTGCCGCAGGCGGCGACGGGACCATCAATGAAGTGGTCAACGGAGTGGCCGGGCTGGAAAGCAGACCCAAGCTGGCTTTTATTCCGACCGGCACCACCAATGACTATGCTCGGGCACTGAAGATTCCGATGGGCGATCCTGTGGCCGCAGCCCGCATTATCGAAAAGAATCAGACGATCAAGATGGACATCGGCCGGGCCTACGGCAGCAAATACTTTATCAACATTGCAGCGGCTGGGACCCTGACGGAGCTGACCTACAGTGTTCCCAGCGAGGTCAAGTCCCGTCTGGGCTACTTTGCCTATGTCGCTGAGGGAGCCAAGATTCTGCCCCGCTCCAAATTCCGCAAGGTCCGCATTGAGCATGACCACGGTGTTTTTGAAGGGAAAATTTCACTGATGTTTGCTGCGCTGACCAATTCGATTGCCGGCTTTGAGCAGCTGGCGCCTGATGCCAAGCTGGATGATGGCAATTTCACCCTGATTTTGGTCAAAACGGCCAACCTCTTTGATATGCTAGGCCTGATGATGCAGGCCATTAACGGCGGCCAGCATGTAGGGGATGTCAATGTCGAGTATCTGAAAACCAGCAGACTGAAACTGGAAATTTTGGATAAAAAAGAGCCTTTCATGCTGAATCTGGATGGCGAATACGGCGGTGATACACCGGTCGAATTGGAAGTGCTGGGCAACCACTTGGAATTTTTTGCGAATATTGATGAAATAAATGAAAACGCTCTTTCCATAGAGTAACTAGAGAAGAGATTGATGAAAATGTTAGACTATAAGGTCTTAGTCCATTACCACAATCCAAAAGGAGATTATTTCTCCTATGATATGTGGCAGTGGCAGATGAATAAATGGGGCCAGGAGTCCTCCTTTTCAAAATTGGATTATTTCGGTATTCAGGGCGAGCTGTCCTTCCAGACTTGGGACCCCTTGGACCATGCCCATGTCATTATCAAACGATCGGACTGGTCCAGTCAGTCCTGCGACTACCGTATTGACCTGCTGCCCCCTCACTTAAGGACAGAGGTCTGGCTGATTGAAGGGGACCATCAGGTTTATTATTCCCTGCAGGCTGCAACGACGAGTCACCAGTATTCACGCCGGCGGCCTCATAACTTTGATATGGCTCTGAGGCCGGACTATTTTGACGAATGCTGGGGCTATCAGGGCTGGCTGGGACACCGTCAGACGGGGGAAAGCCACACCTTCAAGCTCTGGGCACCGACGGCTAAAAAAGTAGAATTGGTAATCTACCAGTCTGCCGGCAATGAAGCACCGGTCTATCAGACTTTTCCTATGGAAAAAGGGACCGTTTACTCTCAGAATCATGCTGATAATACCATCGGCGTCTGGACAGCGGAGCTGACAGAGGACTTAGCTGGGAAGGCCTATCAGTATCATGTCAGCTTTGAGTACAGGAACTTTTACAGCCGCGATCCTTATACCATAGCCACCAGTCCTGACGGCAAGCGTTCGGCTATTCTGACAGCAGAGGAGAGGCAGGTGCCGGGCTTTCATGTCCGTCAGGGCAGAGAAGCTGTCTGGCGTTTGGACAATCCCAATCAGGCCGTTATCTACGAGATGCATATTCGGGATTTCAGCAAGTCGGAGAGCTCAGGGGTTGCCGGCCGCCTGAGCGGGACCTTTCTGGGAGCCTGCCAGACCGGCACTGAAAATCATCTGGGTCAGCCTACAGGGTTTGACTATGTCCGAAAGCTGGGCGTCAATGTCGTTCAGCTGCAGCCAATCTCCGATCGGCACAAGGACTATGACCAGACAGGACAGGTCACCTACAACTGGGGCTACGACCCGCAGAATTACAATGCTCCGGAAACCAGCTTTTCCAGCAATCCTGCTGACCCAGCGCAGGCCATCCGTGATTTGAAAACGATGATTCAGGCCTACCATGATGCGGGGATCTCTGTGACACTGGATGTGGTTTACAATCATATCTATTCCACCTATGATTCGGCCTTTCAGGCGACTGTGCCGGATTATTACTATCGTATGAATGCCAACGGCTCTTTCCAAAATGGAACGGGAGTTGGCAGCGAAACGGCCAGTGAGCATGAGATGTTCCGTAAGTTCATGATTGACTCTCTGCTCTATTGGGTCAGGGAGTTCAATATCGATGGCTTCCGCTTTGATCTGATGGGCATTCATGATGTAGAAACGATGAATGCAATCCGTCAGGCGATGGATGAGGTGGATCCGCGTATCCTGCTCTATGGCGAAGGCTGGGATATGGGCACCGGACTGATGCCGGAAGACAAGGCTAAGAAAGACAATGCCTACCAGATGCCGCGGATCGCTTTTTTCAATGATACTGAGCGCGATGCTGTCAAGGGAGCAGAGGTCTATGGCGGCCTGAAAGCCGGTTTTGTCAGCGGTCAGGCTACGGAGGATATTGTGGCCAAGTCCATTCTGGGCAGCAGTGAGCTGGGCTCCTATCTGCTGCCGCAGCAGGTGCTCAACTATGTAGAAGCCCATGACAATTTCAACCTGCATGACCTGCTGGCGGATCTGCATCCGGATGATGATGAGCTGACCCGCACCAAACGGATTGAGCTGGCGACAGCTATGAACCTGCTCATGCAGGGCATGGCATTTATGGAGCTGGGGCAGGAGTTCTCCCGCAGCAAGCTGCTGGGGACCGGAGCAGAAGGCCAGATTCTGGCCAGCGACCGCGAAAGAGCTATGAACAGCTACAATGCGCCGGATGCGGTCAATCAGGTCAACTGGGACCTTATCAGCCAGCACCAGGACAGCATTGACTATATTAAAGACATCATTCATTTAAAAAAGACAGCGAAAGAATTTTCCTATCAGACCTATGAAGATATTTATAAGCATGTCTTTGTCAAATCAGCAGAGCAGGGCAGCGGCCTAATTATCTTTGAGATCAAGGATGAGCAGCATTATGAAATCATCTTTAATGCCAGCGGCCTGCCGTACTACCTAGCTAATGATGCTGACCGCCTGCGCTTAGTGGCCGGCAACAGCCGCCATAAGAAACCTTTCTATGTGGAAAATCTGACGGCAACTGTCTTTCAAGTCCTAGATGCAGAAAAAACGTAAGAATACCTGTTATTCTTACGTTGAGACTGAAGACAAAGTTATCCAAAGTCTTTCCTTAAGTGAGTGCGGACGGTAGCGACTTCCTTCGGAATTCCATACCTAAGATTTGAGCCTAAAGTCTCAAATCTTCCGAGCGCCTGAAACTAAAGAGTTTCAGGCGCTTTTCTCACAGCAGAAAGACTTGGTTGATCTTTGTTTTAATTATAGCAATGAGCTTTTTCTTAATTCTTTGTAAGAATTTATAAAATTTTTACAAAGAAAATGGAATTTGTCTACGTTCTGAGAGGCTGAGACAAAAGTCTTTCAGTCTCGCTTTGTTTTGGTAAAAAACTTTTGGCGCGGTAGCTGATTGGACTTTTTGTTCGTCTTTTAGACTCCAAAAAGCTCCTAATCATCCTCGCGGGGCTGGGACGACGAACTAAATTTTTAAAAATTTAGTTCTGTCCCACCGCCTTTTTCATTAGGATGGAGCAGCCACTGAGCTGGAGGAGGAAGAGCTGGAAGAGGCTTCCGCGCTGCCTTCTTCGTCGCTGCTGCTGGTCTGGAACTGCTCTGGATGGAGGGCGCGATAGCTTGGCGAGTTAAAGAGATCAACGGTTGATACTCCGCCCCGCTTAGAGTAAAGGCTGGTCGATTGGTCGCCCTTTTCCTTTTCAATGGCCAAGAGAGCCTTCATCGAATTGAGATAAGAGTAATCATCCGGATTGACCTTGCCCAAGTCATTGCCTTTATAGAAACGGATTAGATCGCCGGTTTGAATAGAGTCGCTGATATTGAGCTGGGTATTGGCCGCCGTCCGGATTTCTTCCAGTTCTTTCTTAATCGTTTCGTCCGGATTGGTGATTTCTTCGCCAGTCTGAGTGTAGTAGGTCCGGCCATTAAAGCTGGTGTACTTAGGGGTGACAAAGTTATTGCTGGAGCGAAAGGCAACGATTTGCTGGTGCTGCGGTGACAGCAAATCCTGACCGACCTGGAGATAGTTTTTGGAAGAGATACCTAGCAGGTGCTCCAGCGTCGGCAGCATGTCGATTTGGCCGCCATAAGTATCAATAATCTTTCCCTTGTCCATGCCCGGCACCACGACCATATAAGGGACGCGCTGCATCATGGCATTGTCATAGCTGGACCAAGTTTCCGAATTTTTGCCCAAAAGGGGAGCCAAATCCGGATTGCGGGACTGGGAAATCCCGAAGTGGTCGCCGTAAAGGACGATCACGGAGTTGTCATAAAGGCCGGATTCTTTTAGATAGTCAAAGAAAGACTTGATCGAAGCATCCAGATAATTGGCTGTCGCAAAATAGCCATTGATGGTTTCGTCCTTGGTATCAGCCAGCGGAAAGCCAATCTCATCGCCAATCAGGCTGGTGGTGTAAGGATAGTGGTTGGAGACGGTGATATACTTAGCATAGAAAGGCTGCTGCAGATGCTCTAAGTATTTGATGGAGTCTTTCAGCATGACCTTGTCATTCAGGCCGTATTGGAAGGAGTTGGTATCATCCTGCTTGGTGAAGTAGGAGGCGTCAAAGAAGTAGTTGTAGCCCCACTGCTTGTAGGCTGTGTTGCGGTTCCAGAAGCTGCCGGTATTTCCATGGAAAACAGCAGAAGTATAGTCGCCGTTTTTAGACAGGATGAAAGGGGCTGCCTGCTGGGTATTGGTTCCGCCGTAGTTGACCATAAAGGAGCCTTGGTTGAGACCGAAGAGGCCTGTTTCCAGCATGGTTTCCGCATCGGAGGTTTTCCCAGCCTTGACCTGATTAAAGATATTGGAGAAGGCCAGGGTTGAGTTGGAATGATAGAGAGAGTTGAGGAAAGGCGTTACTTCGTATTCTTTCCCGTCTTTCTGCAGCTTATAGTCGATCAGGAACTGCTGGAAGCTTTCCAGATGGAGATAAATCACATTGCGGCCTTTGGCAATGCCGTAATAGTCATTGTTTGGCTCGGCATAATGCGATTGGATATACTGAGTGACGGGTTCCAAATCTTTTTCTGAGGCCTTGGAGCGCTCTTTGTTGGCACTGTAGGTCTGATTGGCACTGTAGCCCAGAAAGGCCGGCAGGCCCAGAGCCCGGACGATATAGTAGTTGGAGAAGCCGCGGGTCAGCAGCTCAGGCCGGTCCACCTCTGCCAAAAAGAGATTGGCTGAAAAGAGCATGGCAGACAGCGAGGTGATGGCAAAGCCGGCACGCTTATTGAAGGGACGCGGATCAGTGCGGAGGTATTTCTTAAAGAATAAAAATCCTAAAATCGGGAAATCAAGGATATAGATAATATCCCAAGGCCGGAAGAGTTCCAGAGCGGCTTCGCCCAGACCTGCAGAAACACTGCTGGAAGCCAGCATGGTGTTGACCGTGACAAAATCACTGAATTCCCGATAGTAGATAGAGTTTGAAATCAGCCAGATACAAAGGAGACTGTAAATCCCCAGAGCAAAGAAATAGAATAATTTTGTTCTCTTCAGATAGAGAGCCAGCCCAATCAAGAGCAGAGCGATAGGGAAGGGATTGATAATTGCCAGAAATACTTGGTAAGCACTTTGAATGTCTAAATTAAAATCAATGGTATAGGCCCACATGGTTTTCAACCAGTAAAGGAGCAGTAAAACCAAGACAAAACCGAGTCTTGTACTCATGAAATTGAGCAAAATCTTGCTTGTTTTTTTCACAGAAAGGTACTTCCTTGTCTTATTTCCTAAAAATTTTCTTCTCTTAAGTATATCATAAAAAGACGGCGCAAGGAAAATTTGACCTCCTTTTGACGGAGGAAAAAATTTGCAGTAGTTAAATATTTAAGTTTTTTGATGGTGAAGGTTTTCTTAGGGAGATTGTGTGACAATCATTTTGCCACAGACATTAGTGAAACAGTATCGAATAGAGCTGGCCTGAAACTTGAAAAACAGCGGGAAAATAATCTAAAAAGCACTCAAAAACTATTTACAAAAAACATGGAAAAACATATAATAAAAACAAGTTGATATATCATAAAGTGGTTTTACAAAGTTTTATTACTAGTTATTAGTATGGTGTGAAAGTTTTTTTGGAAGCGCTTCAGATTGGCTATGGAGCAAAAATCTGCTCCAAAAAAGGCGGACAGGGTATATATAAGGAGGTCTCTATGAAAAAGGAATAATCGGCTGTGTGTTGCTGCTGACGGTCTTGCTGTCTGGTTGCGGCATTCTTGGCAATCAGTCTAACAAGGTAGACAGGGAGAAACTTGAGAAGGACTTGGATTTTTTGTCAGAGGTCTACCCGACAGAGAAGGTTTCGGATTTGTTTGAGAAATTTCCGAAAGGGTTTGAGATATATTATTCAGTAGCTGAGCCTTCAGATGCACATTATTTTAGTTATAAGTTGGATTTGAAGGGGGATTCAACTAATCAAGAAATAACAGGTTCATATAAAAAAGTGGACTATGTTCCAGAGACACCAGAGACGCTTGAAGAAATGCCAGTCCGCTATGTGGAGGGTCAGGGCATTGTGGCACTTGATGGTTCCCCTATTAATCCAACCTTGTCGAAAGTGGAATTTCTGTTCACAAAATTAACCCTAAACCGGCAAGTGATTTCAAAACTTGAGCTACGGAACTACTTTGAAAATCCAGTATCTGGTGATGAAAGACTTGATTACAATTTCACCAATAAATGGATAGCCAATTATCTAGGAGTAAGTGATAACACCAAGATTGAACTCTCAATTGATTTTTTGCATCCTAGTAAAACTTATGCAAGCAAAACTATTGTTAGAGCAAGCAAATTTGATATTTACGAAACTATTTATGGAGTTATCCATGAAGATAATGAAAATTAAAGGAGAAGGACATGGAACTGGACAATTCAACTTATGTCATGCTGACGAGTTATTTGATTGAAAATTTATATCTGGATGGATTATCAATATCACAGATAGAGAAACATATAAACTCGATTAAAGTTTATAATAGAGACAGTAATGAATATCCAAAACCGAAAAATTTGGAATTTTTGGATGCCAAGCATGATTATCGCACTGGTATGACTGGCGTTGCTTTTAGGGATATTTCAACCGGTAAGATTATCATTGGATATACAGGAACTAACCTCAGAAAAGGCGAGAAGGATAAAGATTTAATTCTTACGGATATTATTTTTATCGGATTAGGAGTTGGCGGACACTATGAAAGTGCATTTAAGTTTTACGATTATATTGCCAGTACTTACGGGAAACCTTCTCTGGTGACTGGTCATTCGCTTGGGGGGAATTATGCGCAGCGGAGTGCTTAGCAATGGAAGGAGGACGGGATGAAAAAATTATGTGCATTAGCAAGCCTATTGCTTGCAGGAATCATATTAGTGGGGTGCTCCATCATGGAAAACGCAAAAAGACAGGAATTTGAAGAGAGATTTTCACGAATCTCGGAAGTTTACCCGACTGCCAAGGCAGAGGATTTGTTTAAGAAGTTTCCCAAGGGATTTAAAATTAGACATGTAGTTGATAAATTTGAAAATAATTTAAATGTTACACATGAGATAAGTTTGGAGGGGAAACCAGACACAAAAACAATTGAGGGCACTTATATTAAGACGGTTTATAAAGATGAAATCCCATCAGCAGAGGAAGTTGTCAGAATACCGATTTCTTATTCTGATAAGGATGGGGTTCAAACACTGGATGGACAAATTTTAGAAGATAGTGTAAAAAATATAAAATTCTTTTTTACACGGATGACCATTGACAGTGCTTACCTAAGTTCACTTAATCTTGAAGCTGTGATGGAAAATCCAGTATCCAGAAAATATACCCTGCGTTATCAAGTGAAAGATAAAGTTATAAATGAATATATAGGCACATCCTATGATTCTTCAGTTATTTTTGAATTAGGGGGGATCCACAATATGATCTATCTGAAAAATACTACTCTAGTATTTCGGTTCAAAGAGGTTTAAAAGCATATTTTTTTGAAGCTATTACAGTAGAATAAAAATTTAAGTTTATAGGAGAAAGTAATGAATAAAGAGTTCACAAGCTATATTATGGATGTAGTTTATTTTGTAGAAGATGAATGGCGTGCAAATATTCTTTACAACAAAAATCTTCCTTCAAAAGTATCGGATGATTTTATAAATAAGCAACTAATAAAAAATAGACCAATTCCTGATGGTTTAGTATATTTACACAGCCGCCATGATCCGAAGACTAGTATGACCGGTGTTGCTTTTCTGGACACCAAGAAAAAAGAGGTGATTGTCGGCTATGCAGGGACCAATAACTCGACAGATGCCGCTAATGACTGGCTGACGGACCTGATTGATATTGGATTGGGTCAGGGCGGCCACTATCAGTCTGCCTTTGACTTTTACAGGGAAGCGCAGCGAATTGCAGCGACAAAAGGGGCTAAGATTACAACCTTGACAGGTCACTCACTGGGCGGCAACTATGCCCAGCGAGTGGCACTGGAGTTCAACACCCCTAAGACGGTTGTCTACAATGCAGCGCCGCTATATCTCTTGTTTTCTCTTCCAGTATTTGCGGCTGTATTAAAGAAAAGCCCCACACTAGCAGCCGAACTCTTCTTCAAGTACATGAAGACGGTGCAGGACATTGAAAGCCGCCGAAAAGGCTTTACCGGGGAAGTCATCCGCTTCCGCTCGACAGATGATGTCTTGAATATGCTTTCAAATCTTGGCGGCGGTTTCTATCTAGGGTTTGAGTATGAATTTCCAGATACAGGCTGGCACTTGCAGGGGAATTTCTTAGAAGCTAGAGCTCAGAAGCATATCAAAGATATTTTATCAGTCTTTGAAAAGGGTGAATATTATCCATCAAATAATAATCTATTTTCAGGATTTAAAGCTGTTGATAACTACACCCTAAAAAATCTTGAAAACTTTCTAATTGTCAATCCTTTGAAAAAACTAACAGAGGATTTCAGTCCTGAGCAGAAGGAAATACTCGGAAAATTACTTATTATAAATGGGCTGGCAAGTAAAAGGGTGGTAGATCGGACCTTTAGTGAAGACTTAAGAGGCGGAATCTCTAATGATGCTATAGACGGTCAAAATGGTGATGATACTATTTATGGAGAAGGAGGTTCCGATCGATTGACCGGTGGTGCTGCAGGAGATGTCGAATTTCTGGATCTTAGAACCTGTATTCACAAAAAATGTTAAACTAGAGTTATGACACGAAAAGCATATGATACTGACTTAACCGATCAAGAATGGGCTAAGATTGAGCCCTATTTCTCCAACCACCGCACCTATAAATGGTCTAAACGAGAACTTGTTAATGCGACTTTGTACATCACTAAAACCGGCTGTCAATGGCGCATGCTCCCTCATGACTTCCCTCCCTATCCAACGGTGTGGAGTTTCTTTCGTCGTGCCAAGGTGAGTGGTTTGTGGGATACCATCTTGACAGAGCTTGTAAAAAAAAGCGACTAAAAGCTGGCAGAGCAGCCTCTCCAACCTATGCTATCATTGATTCTCAAAGTGTGAAAACAACGGATGCTGCAGAGGAGCGAGGCATTGACGGCGGTAAAAAAGTCAAAGGGAGAAAGCGGCACATTGTGGTGGATACCATGGGGAATCTTCTTGATGTTGTAGTTCATGCAGCGAATCTTCATGACACAAAATCAGGAATTTTAGTAGCGCGTCAAGTGATGGCAGAATTTCCGACAATCAAGGCTTTTTCAGCTGATGCTGGTTATCGAAAAAGTTTTGAGGAGATGATGGCACAGGAGTTTCAGTGTCCAGTAGATATTTCTGAAAAAATCAAAGGAAGTTGGCGCATCATCCCAAAGCGTTGGGTCGTAGAGCGGACTTTCTCATGGCTGAATCATTCCCGAAGATTAGCCAAGGATGTTGAGAAATCGGTATCATCTGAGGTTGCGTTTGTAAAACTATCTCACATTAGTCGAATTTTAAAGACTTTATGAGGTTGTGAATACAGGTTCTTAGCGGAAAGGGAGCGGATGGAGATAGGATAAACAAGTAACCGCAAGGTCTTTTTTTATGCTCAAATTTCCACAAAACTGGATAGAATTTAGGAATCTGTCTTTAAAAACGCTTCCGAAAAAACCGTAAGTCCGGTATAATATATGAAAAAAAAATAATAAGGAGGAACCGCAATGGTTTTTGTGAATGAGCTAGTACCTTTGGAATATAAGGAAATGCTTGAAAATTTAGGATTTGATGATATTCGATTTGAGCAGCAGTCATGGACAGCAGACAAGGGAAAAGGAGTCTTTTTATGGATTACCCGTAATCCGTACCGTGATGATTATTCAACAGACTATATTTTAATTTGGGAAAATCAGGTGATTGAATTAAATATTACAACTGTTGATACTTCTGCACGTCCTGTTTGGGATGAAGCTGGAGAGATTTTAGTACAAAAAGGCTTAGCTAAGGAAAGAATAAATGCAATCAGAGTTCCTGAATCAGTCCTTTCAAAAGAGCAGGAATTATTAAAAATTATTGAGGAAGTATTCAAATATGTCGATAAAGAATGGGAGACGGAGTTTGTCAGTGTTCCTAAGCTGACAGTATTACAAAATTAAAAAAGAAATATTGGGAGATTAAAAGATGTATAAAACAAAGCAGGATATCATTGATTTTGTCAAAAATTATCAGGGAAAGTTAAACACAGACGGAGATAAAGCCAAGTTTGCGGCTGAGCTAGGCGAACAAATAAAGCAGATGGACTTTCGAGCTAAAAATGGCGGAGCAGCTATTGCTTACTCCGGCTGGTTTGGCAATGAGTCTGGAGTCCAGTCTCAGATTTTCCGAACGGCCCAAAATATTTCAGAGCATAGCAATGGGGCCTATAGTTTCATTAATGATGCTGGAGAAAATCTGTTGAATGATAGCTATTTTGTTGATGAACTGAGAGAGAAGATAGGTAAAAATGCAGCTGCAGAACTTATAGGCGGTAAATGGACTGACAAAGGCTGCAACAAATATGTCTTTGGCAGTGATAATGTCTTAACAATCAACGACCTTGTCTCTGACAACTACATGCGTGTCAATGCCCGTGGGGATGTGCTGGTCCTGATGAATGCTGATTCGCCGGCCGACAGTGTCTTGGGGCAGACCGAGCTTCCGCGCCTGATTGACCGGCATCCGGATGTGACAGCTATCAATGGCGTACCGGTCGAGGAACTGAGAAAGCTGACTCCAGAGCAGCGCTTCCGAAAGGTGGCGGAGGCCTCAGTCCGCATCCAGGAGACTGCGACCTTCTACCGGGGATCCTATCCCGGTGCTGCAGGAGATGTCGAATTTCTGGATCTTAGCGGCAAGGGAGCGGATGGAGATAGGATAAACAAGTAACCGCAAGGTCTTTTTTTATTGCACAAATTTACCAAAACTGGATAGAATTTAGGAATCTGTCTTTAAAAACGCTTCCGAAAAAACCGTAAGTCCGGTATAATATAAGAAAAAAATAATAAGGAGGAACCGCAATGGTTTTTGTGAATGAGCTAGTACCTTTGGAATATAAGGAAATGCTTGAAAATTTAGGATTTGATGATATACGATTTGAGCAGCAACTGTGGACTGCAGACAAGGAAAAAGGAGTCTATTTATGGATTACTCGTGATCCATATAGAGATGATGACTCTACAGAGTTTATTTTGCTTTGGAAAAATCAGCAGATTAATTTGAATGTGACTACGGTTGCAAATTTAAAATGGTCAGAACGTGATGAAATAACAGGCGAGTTGAAAAAAGGCCTGGTTGCTAAAGCAATAAATTATATTCATATTCCTAGTAATTTAAAAAATAATAAAAAGGAAATTATTGAAATAATTAAACAAGCTCTTCAAAATTTAGACTATCGAAATGATGTAGAATTTCGATCAATAGCCGATCCGGAAGTGCGCTAAATATTTAAAGGGAGAATGAAGAAGTGTATAAAACAAAAGCGGATATTATTAATTGGGTTAAGCATTTTGACGGACCCTTGGAGACAAAAGCAGATTTTGCCAAGTTTGCCGCTGAGCTAGGCGAACAAATAAAGCAGATGGACTTTAGAGCCAAAAACGGCGGAGCGGCTATTGCTTATTCCGGCTGGTTCGGCAATGAGTCTGGTGTCCAGTCTCAGATTTTCCGGACGGCCCAGAATATTTCAGAACATAGCAATGGAGCCTATAGTTTCATTAATGATGCTGGTGATAACCTTTTGAATGATGGGATATTTAAAAAAGTACTGAATGATAAAATTGGCGACAAAGCAACGGATGAACTTATAGGTGGCAAGTGGACTTCCAAAGGCCGCAACAAATATGTCTTTGGCAGTGATAATGTCTTAACAATCAACGACCTTGTCTCTGATAACTACATGCGTGTCAATGCCCGTGGGGATGTGCTGGTCCTGATGAATGCTGATTCGCCGGCTGACAGTGTCTTGGGGCAGACCGAGCTTCCGCGCCTGATTGACCGGCATCCGGATGTGACAGCTATCAATGGCGTACCGGTCGAGGAACTGAGAAAGCTGACTCCAGAGCAGCGCTTCCGAAAGGTGGCGGAGGCCTCAGTACGCATCCAGGAGACTGCGACCTTCTACCGGGGATCCTATCCCGGTGCTGCAGGAGATGTCGAATTTCTGGATCTTAGCGGCAAGGGAGCGGATGGAGATAGGATAAACAAGTAACCGCAAGGTCTTTTTTTATTGCACAAATTTACCAAAACTGGATAGAATTTAGGAATCTGTCTTTAAAAACGCTTCCGAAAAAACCGTAAGTCCGGTATAATATAAGAAAAAAATAATAAGGAGGAACCGTCATGGTTTTTGTGAGAGAAGACATTCCTGAAGAATATTGGGGGATGCTTAAAGAAAAAGGTTTATATAACGAGTATACATATTTGGATATGTGGACAGCCGATAAAGAAAGAGAAATTTATCTTTGGATGACTCGCTTTCCTGATCGGGATGACGAATCAGCGGATTATGTTTTGCTTTGGAAGAATCAGGTTATCGAGCTGAATGTAACAACAACTGATACATCACAAGATGAACCAATTTGGGATGAGCATTATAAACAGATATTAAAAAAAGGAATCATTAGGAAAAAGGTTAATTCAATCAAGATACCTGAATCGTTGGTTTTTGAAGAAATAAAGCTGCTAGAAATCATCAATGAGGTTTTTCAGCATACAAACAAAGAGTGTGAAATTATTTTTGACAGTATCGCAAAGCCGGTAGTTAGGTGATTTGAAGGAGTTGGGGAGATTGAAAGATGTATAAAACAAAGCAGGATATTATTGATTTTGTCAAAAATTATCAGGGAGATTTAAACGAAAAAGCTAATAAGGCCAAATTTGCGGCTGAGTTGGGAGACCAAGTCAAGCAAATGGACTTTCGAGCCAAAAATGGCGGGGCGGCTATTGCTTACTCCGGCTGGTTTGGCAATGAGTCTGGTGTCCAGTCTCAGATTTTCCGAACGGCCCAGAATATCTCAGAGCATAGCCAAGACAACCGCAAGGTCTTTTTTTATTGCTCAAAATCCCCCAAAACTGGATAGAATTTAGGATTCTGTCTAATAAGCTGCTTCCTAGAATGACAGCTATTCAGTATAATAGAATCAGACTGTGATAAGGAGGATGAGATGGGAGAAAATCATAAGAAAAAACCGCAGTTTTTCAAACAATGGGACGATGGATGAGGAAAAGGAGAAAGTAAGGTTATGAAAAAAATAGTTTTAGCAGCAGTCTTGCTGCTTACAGGAATATTACTAACAGGATGTACAGCCATGAAAAGAGCAAAAATCGAAGAGAGATTTTCACGAATCTCTGAAGTTTATCCGACCGCCAATGCAGAAGATTTATTTAAGAAGTTTCCGAAAGGGGTTAAAGTCAGACATTTAATGTATCAAGATGAAAATGTGGTGCATGAAATACTTTTGGAAGGCTATCCTTCAAAAGAAAAAATTGAAGGAACATATATCAAGACAATTTATAAAGATCCTGCATTATCAGCTGATGAAGTGACTAAAATACCAATATCTTATTCTGATAAAGATGGAGTTCAGGCTCTTGATGGACAGATTTTAGATTCCAAAGTTAGAAATGTAAAATTTTTCTTTACAAACATGATGATGGATGCTGAATTATTAAAGGAGTTTCAATTAGATTTCATAACGGAAAATCCTGTTTCCAGAACATATAGTATAGGATATCAGGATGTTCAAAATAAAATGTTGAATCAGTACATTGGTCTATCACCAGATGAGAAGCTAAATTTAGAATTGTTTGGAGATCCCAAATTTGATAGAAAAGATAAATATTTTATAGGAATAAGTGTAAAAGCAGCTGGAGATAGTTTGTTGGAATATTTCAGCGAAATCATTGAGGAAAAATAAGCATAGAGGAGATTATATATGTCAATCGAATACACAAGCTATATCATGGATGCAGTTTACACTGTAGAGGACGAGTGGAGAAATAAGAAATTATTTTCTAAGAAAAGTAGTCAAAAAGATATTTCAGAAGAAATTAAAAATAGCTTAAGCAGGAAGAATTCTATCCCCACCGGCCTAGAATACCTCTACAGCCGCCATGATCCGAAGACTGGTATGACCGGTGTTGCTTTTCTGGACACCAAGAAAAAAGAGGTGATTGTCGGCTATGCAGGGACCAATAACTCGACAGATGCCGCTAATGACTGGCTGACGGACCTGATTGATATTGGCTTGGGTCAGGGCGGCCACTATCAGTCTGCCTTTGACTTTTACAGGGAGGCGCAGCGAATTGCAGCGACAAAAGGGGCTAAGATTACAACCTTGACAGGTCATTCACTGGGCGGCAACTATGCCCAGCGAGTGGCACTGGAGTTCAACACCCCTAAGACGGTTGTCTATAATGCAGCGCCGCTATATCTCTTGTTTTCTCTTCCAGTATTTGCGGCTGTATTAAAGAAAAGCCCCACACTGGCGGCCGAACTCTTCTTCAAGTACATGAAGACGGTGCAGGACATTGAAAGCCGCCGAAAAGGCTTTACCGGCGAAGTCATCCGCTTCCGTTCGACAGATGATGTCTTGAATATGCTTTCAAATATTGGCGGCGGTTTCTATCTAGGGTTTGAGTATGAATTTCCAGATACAGGCTGGCACTTGCAGGGGAATTTCTTAGAAGCTAGAGCTCAGAAGCATATCAAAGATATTTTATCAGCCTTTGAAAAGGGTGAATATTATCCATCAAATAATAATCTATTTTCAGGATTTAAAGCTGTTGATAACTACACCCTAAAAAATCTTGAAAACTTTCTAATTGTCAATCCTTTGAAAAAACTAACAGAGGATTTCAGTCCTGAGCAGAAGGAAATACTCAGAAAATTACTTATTATAAATGGGCTGGCAAGTAAAAGGGCGGTAGATCGGACCTTTAGTGAAGACTTAAGGGGCGGAATCTCTAACGATGCGATAGACGGCCAAAATGGCGATGATAGCATTTATGGAGAAGGCGGTTCCGATCGATTGACCGGTGGTGCTACAGGAAAAGTCGAATTTCTGGCTCTCAGTGGAAAGGGAGCGGATGGAGATAGGATAAACAAGCAATCGCAAGGTCTTTTTTTATTGCTCAAAATCCCCCAAAACTGGATAGAATTTGGGATTCTGTCTAATAAGCTGCTTCCTAGAATGACAGCTATTCAGTATAATAGAATCAGACTGTGATAAGGAGGAGACATGGGAGAAAATGACTAGGATAAACCGCAGTTTTTCAAACAATGGGGCGATGGCTGAGGAAAAGGAGAAGGTTATGAAGAAAATTTTAAAAATATTCATTATAATTTTAGGCGGGTTAATAATGATGACAAATTTGTCAGGCTGTCGATATTTGGAAGAACAAAAGTTTTCGGATTTAGGGAAGGTTTACCCGACCAAGAATCCATATGACTTATTCAAGGTTTTTCCCAAGGGATTTAGAATTTTTAATAGTCAGTTGTTTTACGATACACATTATTATTTGGATTTATATTCCCAGGATAATGGTATTATTTCCGGAACGCTAAAGATTACGGAGAATTTGGAGACAGTGGTGAAGATTGAAATAGAAGTTGATAAGACGGGAAAACTGATGCCTAGCAAAAATTTAACCGGGAAATATCAGGAATGGCTGGAAAATTTTATCTTTCTTTTTCAAATAATGGATTTGAGCCAAGAACAACTGCGTTCATTTAAGGAGAATGGTTCTTATAGCAATGCGATTGGCGATTATACCCGTCTTTATATCCTTAATGATAGTAGGGTCGCATCTTATTTAAAAATCCAAGGGACTGAATTTGGTATAAGTATTCATGGTAATACTGATTATGAGAAGCAATTTGATTTTTATAGAGAAGTTGAAATTGGTAGGGATGATAGTTCCATAAAAGAATTTATTACAAGCGGTGGGGGAGAATAGATACTGTTGTCTCAGCCTCTTTTTTTATGCAACGAACAAACTAAAATAAAAGAGTTTTTTTGTAAAAAAATAAAAATATAGCCTTCTGCCCCCTTGTATTTTTGTCAGAAATTCATTTTTGCTTATCCCTTTGTAAAATATGTTTTGAGAATTTTCACAATCTTTGGTATAATAAACGTTATGAATAAACTTACTGTGAATCAGCAGGCAGAAGAGAAGCTGAGAAAGGGCCTCTTTTTACTGGAAAAGAAAGACTTTCCGCATCTTTCGCTGACCAACCAATGTGTGGAAGTGCGAAATGCGGCAGGAAAGTTTCTGGGAACAGCTTATCTCTCCGCTCAGAATAAGGGGATTGGCTGGCTGATTTCCCATGAGAGAATCACAGCGGATGCGGCCTTTTTTCGGGGGCTGTTTGCTCAGGCCAAGGATAGGCGTTCGGCCTATCGTCAGGCTGCCCATACCAGTGCCTACCGCCTCTTTAACCAAGACGGCGACGGCTTTGGCGGCTTCACAGTAGATTTATATAATGACTTTGCGCTTTTTTCTTGGTATAATGAATTTGTCTATGCCATTAAAGAAGAAATTTTGACGGCTTTTCGGGATGTTTTTCCGGAAGTTGCGGGGGCCTACGAAAAAATCCGCTTCAAGGGCTTGGCTTATGAGTCAGCTCATGTATATGGAGCAGAAGCGCCGGATACTTTTATCGTCTTAGAGAACGGTGTCCGCTATCAGGTCTTTCTCAATGACGGTCTCATGACGGGTATTTTTCTGGATCAGCATGATGTGCGGGCCAGTCTGGTGGATGGCTTGGCTGCAGGTAAAAGCCTGCTCAATCTGTTTTCTTACACTGCGGCTTTCTCTGCTGCGGCTGCCATGGGCGGAGCCCGTCAGACGGTTTCGGTGGATTTGGCTAAGCGCAGCCGTGAGCTGTCAGAAGCCCATTTTCGGGCAAATGGGCTGGCTCTGGATCAGCATCAATTTGTGGTCATGGAGGCTTTTGACTATTTCAGATACGCCAAGCGCCATCATCTGCAGTATGATGTAATCGTCCTTGATCCGCCCAGCTTTGCCAGAAATAAAAAGCAGACATTCTCGGTTGCCAAAGATTACCATAGGCTGATTCGGGAGGCTTTGGAGATTCTCAGCCCTCAGGGGCTGCTGATTGTCAGCACCAATGCAGCCAATCTTTCCAAGAGTAAATTTAAAGAAGAAATCGAAAAAGGGTTTGCCGGGCTTGGGCACCGCTATTTAGCAGAATACGGCCTGCCAGCAGACTTTGTATACAATAAAAAAGACAGGAGCAGTAATTACCTCAAGGTATTTACAATAAAGGTGGACAAATGAAATTAGTCGTTTCTGTAATGCCAAAGAGTTTAGAAGAAGCTCAGGAAATTGATGTGACCCGCTACGATGATGCCGATATTATTGAGTGGCGGGCAGACTTTCTGGCCAAAGATGACATTCTCAATGTGGCGCCAGCTATTTTTGAAAAATTTGCCGGGCGTGAGCTGATTTTCACGCTGCGGACACGCCCAGAGGGCGGAGAGATTGATTTGACCGATGATGAGTATGTGGCCCTGATTAAGGAAGTGGCCGGTTTTTATCAGCCGGATTATATCGACTTTGAGTACTATTCTCATAAGGATAAGTTTGAGGAAATGCTGGAATTTCCCAATCTGGTCCTGAGCTACCATAACTTCGAGGAAACTCCGGAAAATATGATGGAAATCCTGTCTGAGCTGACCAGTCTGACGCCCAAAGTGGTCAAGGTTTCGGTCATGGCCCACAATGAGCAGGATGTGCTGGATCTGATGAACTATACCCGCGGCTTCAAGACGCTGAATCCTGAGCAGGATTTTGTCACTATTTCCATGGGAAAAATTGGCAAGATTTCGAGACTGGCAGCTGATTTGACTGGCTCCAGCTGGTCCTATTCCAGCGTAGAGCAGCCCAGTGCACCGGGGCAGGTTTCCTTGCCTAATATGAAAATCGTTCGGGAGATTTTAGATGAAAATTAATGGGCATACCCGCATGGCTGCTGTTGTAGCCAATCCAATCAAGCACAGCATTTCCCCCTTTGTCCACAACTATGCGTTTGAAAAAACGGGGGTCAATGGTGTGTATGTGGCCTGGGAGGTCACCAGAAAAGATTTAAAGATGACAATTGAGAATATCCGGCGCTTTAATATGTTCGGCGTCAATCTTTCTATGCCTTATAAGCAGGCTGTCATTCCTTATTTGGATGAGATTGACCCAGTTGCCCGCCTGATTGGTTCTGTCAATACAGTTGTTCATCGCAATGGTCGTTTAATCGGTTATAACACAGATGGCAAGGGCTTCTTTCAGAGCTTGCCGTCTTTTGCTATTAAGGGCAAAAAAATGACCATTCTGGGGGCTGGCGGCGCAGCTATGGCTATTATCGGCCAAGGAGCTCTGGACGGTGTTGCTGCTGTTGATGTCTTCACTCGGACGGCTTCGCTGGAGAAGGCTCAGAAGCGGATTGAGGCCATTGAGCAGGAGACTGGGGTTCCTATTCGGATTTTTTCACTGGAGGACCAACTGCTCCTGCAGGAGCGCATTCAGGATGCGGAGCTATTTGTCAATGCGACCGGTGTCGGCATGAACGGCCGGGCCCTGCCGATTACTTCTGAATTTATTTTCCCCCAGGAGATCATTGTCGCGGATATGATTTATCAGCCTTTTGAATCCCCTTTCCTGAAGCTTGCGGCCAGTCAGGGGATTCAGACTGTCAATGGACTCGGCATGCTGCTCTATCAGGGGGCAGAAGCCTTTAAACTCTGGACAGGCAAAACCATGCCCAGCCAAGAGATTTGGCAAAAATTAGAAGAAATGTATAAGTAAGCCTTGAGATGAAGAAACGAATAAAGTCTATTTTAATATCAGTCATAATTCTTTTATCCATTGTCGGAGCTGGCATTTATATGTACAATAAAATCACGAAGCCCAATCTTGGCCCTCAAACGACCAAGCTTTACCAGCGCGGTTTTCGCTTGCTGGAGGAGCAGATTGGGATTTATATCAAGGAGCATTATTCAGGAATTGAGAAGATTGAATTTTCTCCCATTTATGTCACGGGGGATGACGGTTCGTCTATGATTGATGCCTATGTGCGTCCGACGATTTATGATAAGCATGGCAACCAAGCGACTCTAGGAACGAAAATTAAAAGATTCACACCTTCCAGCTATGGTTTAGTTGCAGATATGATTCTTGATTATGATGGGTTTGGTAAAGAAGTCATAGAATTGATGGATTCAGAAGATAACTACATTGATGTTTCTAGTGAAAAGCATTTGCCTGATGAAGCTAGGCTAACAAGTGCAATAAGAACGGATGACAATATTAAATTACTGGTGGAAGATGGTCAATTAAAAGGTGTTGTCAAGAATGAAAAAGGCAGTCCGGAGGCTCAAATTATCTATAATGTTGAACTGAAGAAGGGGGAGTAGTGATATGACATTGACAAAATTTTATATGACATTACCTAAAAATTATGCTATACAATAAGAAAGCGGTCTATAAAAGCGTTGTTTTATAAAATACTATAATTGAGGTTTATCCATGAAGAAACGAATAAAGCCTATTTTAATATCAGTCATAATACTTTTATCCATTGTCGGAGCTGGCATTTATATGTACAATAAAATCACGAAGCCCAATCTTGGCCCTCAAACGACCAAGCTCTATCAGCGCGGATTCCGGCTGCTGGAGGAGCAGATCGGGATTTATATCAAGGAGCATTATTCAGGAATTGAGAAGATTGAATTTTCTCCGATTTATGTGACGGGGGATGACGGTTCGTCTATGTTGAATGCGGAAATGGTCCCTATTATTTATGATTCACATGGGAATAAGGCTAGATTTGGAGGAGAATTTAAAAAATTTCAACATCCTGCGTATGGTATCATAGGTTATTTACGCCTTGGGTTTTATTATTCAGGAAAACATTCTATTGAATTAAGTACCGATTCTGGGGAAATGATAGAGGTGACTTATGGGAAGCCTATCCCGGAAGAAGTAAAAAGGAATGAAATGAAAGATGTTGATCTGAATTTTGAGACCCTAATATCAGAAGGAAAGTTAAAGGGGGTTGAAAAATCAGATACCGGCAGTCCGGAGGCCCAAATTATCTATAATGTTGAGTTGAAGAAGGGAAAGTAGTGATATGACACCCCTCAAGCATTATGCTATCCTATAAGAAAGCGGTCTATAAAAGCGTTGTTTTATAAAATACTATAATTGAGGTTTATCCATGAAGAAACGAATAAAGCCTATTTTAATATCAGTCATAATTCTTTTATCCATTGTCGGAGCTGGCATTTATATGTACAACAAAATCACGGAGCCCAATCTTGGCCCTCAAACGACCAAGCTTTACCAGCGCGGTTTCCGGCTGCTGGAGGAGCAGATCGGGATCTATATCAAGGAGCATTATTCAGGAATTGAGAAGATTGAATTTTCTCCCATTTATGTCACGGGGGACGATGGTTCGTCTATGATTGATGCCTATGTGCGTCCGACGATTTATGATAAGCATGGCAACCAAGCGACTCTAGGAACGAAAATTAAAAGATTCACACCTTCCAGCTATGGTTTAGTTGCAGATATGATTCTTGATTATGATGGGTTTGGTAAAGAAGTCATAGAATTGATGGATTCAGAAGATAACTACATTGATGTTTCTAGTGAAAAGCATTTGCCTGATGAAGCTAGGCTAACAAGTGCAATAAGAACGGATGACAATATTAAATTACTGGTGGAAGATGGTCAATTAAAAGGTGTTGTCAAGAATGAAAAAGGCAGTCCGGAGGCTCAAATTATCTATAATGTTGAGCTGGAGAAAGGAGAGTAGTGATATGACATTGACAAAATTTTATATGACATTACCTAAAAATTATGCTATACAATAAGAAAGCGGTCTATAAAAGCGTTGTTTTATAGAATACTATAATTGAGGTTGGTCTATGAGAAAAAAGGTTGTTGCAGGTCTGGCAGTTTTGTTCGTTCTTATTTCAGGAGGTATATTTTATATGGTGAATTTACAAAAAACTTCTTCTGGACTTGATGTTAAAGAGGAAAAACTTATCAAGCATGGTTTTCGTCTGCTGGAAGAGCAGCTGGCTACCTATATTAAGGAACACTACTCTGGAGTCAGTAAAATTGAGTTTTCACCGATTTTCATTGAGGGCGGGAAGGATAATCCCCCTTTTACAGCTGATATTGTTCCCGTTGTCTATGATGAGGAGGGGAACAGGGCCGTGCTGGGAACACAAATTGGTAATACGGGTTATCCATCCTACGGAAATATTGCGAATTTAGACATTGACTTTGATTATGCAGGCAATGAATTTATTTATTTAAAAAGTTCTTCTAAAGGTTTAGATGTTGATATCAATGTAAGTAACCAAGAAACTTTGCCTGAGGAAGCTAAAATCAAGACAGAGATAAAAGGGATGGATGCCAATATAGAAGCTTTAGTTAAAGATGGTCAGTTAAAGAACATTACTAAAAGCGAGATAGGGAGTCCAAAAGCTGAAATTAACTATAATTTGGAGATTAAGAGAGGAGATTATTCAACATGGAAATAACCCATAGAGAAATCCAACAATTGCATGATAAGGTTAGGAAATGGAAAGGGTTAGAAGAAGGGACTAAAAAAGATTTAGAAAGCAGTGGCCAACAATACGAAATCATCAATTCAGAAAATTCTGTAACAGAAGCTGTTGCTGTTGCGCCGGTGGTTTAAGTAATCAGTATGATTCAGATAGATATTAGTGGAACTTTGACTGATTTTATATGACATTGCCCCAAAATTATGCTTTTCTATAAGAAAGCGGTTTATGAAAACGCTGTTTTATAGAATACTATAATTGAGGTTGGTCTATGAGAAAAAAGGTTGTTGCAGGTCTGGCAGTTTTGTTCGTTCTTATTTCAGGAGGTATATTTTATATGGTGAATTTACAAAAAACTTCTTCTGGACTTGATGTTAAAGAAGAAAAAATTATCAAACACGGTTTTCGTCTGCTGGAAGAACAGATTGCGACTTACATTAAAGAAAACTATTCCGGTGTTTCTAAGATTGAGTTTTCGCCGATTTTCGTTCAGGGTGGGAAAGATAATCCCCCTTTTACAGCTGATGTTCTGCCAGTCGTCTATGATGAGGAGGGGAATCGAGCTGTTTTTGGAACTTTAATTGGTAATACAGGTTATGCATCCTATGGGATACCTTACAGTATCTTCCTTGACTTTGATGCTGATGATAAAGAATCTATTTTACTGAGAAATTCAATTAAGGAACAGATTGAAGTTGCTGATAAAGAAAAATTACCGGATGAAGTAAAATTAACTTCTAATCCTGCGATTGATGATAACATAAAGGCCTTAGTTGACGATAGTCAATTAAAAAATGTTATTAAAAGCGAGACAGGGAGTCCAAAAGCTGAAATTAACTATAATTTAGAGATTAAGAGAGGAAGTTATTTAGAATGGAAATAAGCCACGAGAATATTCAAATACTTCATCGTGAGGTAAGGACTTGGAAAACTTATAAAGCAGGCACGAGGAAAGCGACTGATGATGGTCAGCAATACGAAATCATCAATTCAGAAAATTCTGTAACAGAAGCTGTTGCTGTTGCGCCGGTGGTTTAAGTAATCAGTATGATTCAGACAGATATTAGTGGAACTTTGACTGATTTCATCTGACATTCCTCAAACGTTATGCTATACTATAAGAAAGCGGTTTATCAAAGCGTTGTTTTATAGAATTGTATAATGGAGGTTCATTTATGAAGAAACGACTAAAGCCTATTCTAATATCAGTCATAATTCTTTTATCTCTTGTCGGAGGAGGTATTTATATGTACAACAAAATCACAAAGCCTAATCTTGGTCCTAAAACGACCCAACTCTATCAACGAGGTTTTCGCCTTTTAGAAGAGCAGATAGGGATTTACATCAAGGAACATTTTTCAGGAATTGAGAAGATTGAATTTTCTCCGATTTATGTCACGGGGGACGATGGTTCGTCTATGATTGATGCCTATGTGCGTCCGACGATTTATGATAAGCATGGCAACCAAGCAACTTTAGGAACGAAAATTAAAAATTACACTCCAGCTAGCTATGGTTTAATTACCGATATTTTTCTTGCTTATGATGGATTTGGTAAAGAAGTCATAGAATTGATGGATTCAGCAGATAACGACATTGATGTTTCTGATGCTGAACATTTGCCTGATGAAGCTAAACTGACAAGTGCTAGAGGGATAGATGAAAATATCGAATTATTAGTAGAGGATGGTCAGTTAAAAAGTGTAGTCAAGGATGAAAAAGGCAGTCCAGAAGCTCAAATTATCTATAATGTTGAGTTGAAGAAGGGGGAGTAGTGATATGACATTATCAGATCAAGAAATTCAAAGATTACAGCGAGGGCTTAAAAATAGAATAAAAAGTAGTGATGATATAATAAATATTGGAACAAAAGACCATCCCAAACGCTATAAAATTATTAATCGACAGGATGATGTAACCCAGGCTCTAGCTGTTGTGCCGGTAGACAATGCAGACGTGGCTAATCCAAATTATCAGGAAACAACCATTCTTGTCGCTGGTACCCAAGTTCCCTTTGAGCATATGAAATATTGGGACGACCAGTCTTATTTCTGGAAAAAAGATTTTGATATTACAGAATCTTCTGCAAATGCCTTTATTACCAGTGGTTGGTTTGGAAGTGTTCAAGGTGGATTGACGCCTCAGGCTGCTGATATTGATCAGTTTTATCAAGAAACTTTGAAGAAGGTCAAATCTGAAGACAAAAATGCTTTTATTTCCAATATGTCCGGTCATAGCCAAGCAGGTCCCGGAGTGGCTTATATAGCTTCAAAGTATGGTTTGCAGGAGCATCGTTCGATTAAGGTAACAAACTTTATGGATTTTGAGGCCCATGATGCAGTAGCGAGCGGTGCCATATCAAAAGAACAGGTTGCCTATCTCAATAAGAATGCGACTATTTACCGGGACAGCCGAGGCGATGTTGTTGTTCTTGATGGGGACGGCGGAGATGTGCCTTATGGAAAGACGATGCGATTTGAAGTGGTTGAGGGTGAGGATGGGCATTCACCTCAAACTCCTAAAATGAAGGGAAATAAGCTGGATGTAGACTGGTATTATAAAAGAAATTTATTTGCTACCGGCATGACCGAAAAGCAGGTACGGGAAATTGCCAAGAAAAAAGCAGAAAATGCCAAACTGAACAAAATTACTGCTAATTATGGTTTGGGGACTGATAAACTAGACCCTGAATACTATGTCAAGGAATACAAGAAAATCTACGGCGCTTTTGCGTCCGAACCGTCTCGGCTGCAGCTGCTTGAGCACAGCCGGAAGCGGATTGCGGAGCTGCAGTCCGGTCTGACCGGCCGTTCAGGCAGTCAGCTTATCCGTCTGAGAGAGGAGCTGCTGCTGGAAAATGTGCAGACAGCCCGTCTGCAGCCGGAGGAATTTGCGGCAAGACTCAATGACCTGATGTCGCAGACCAAAGAAGGAGCGGAGGCCCACATTTCAGAGGCCCACTCAGCTGCCTATCAGCTGGCGACTTTTCTGACGGATGCCGAAGTAGAAGCCATCTTGTCTGAGTTTACCCTGGACAGCTGCTGGGATGCCGGGCTGGAAAGTGCCAATATCAGTCAGGCCAGCAGCTACCAGACTAAGCTGGGAGATGTGGCGGACAAGCTGGACAAAGCGGCTAAGGACATTAAGGCCGCTGATCAGCAGGGGGCGAATTTATTTGCATAAAAAGGGGGAAGATAATGCTGGAACCATGGACAGAAGACCGACAGGAAGCAGAACGAATTCAGAGGAAAATCAAAAAAATGCAGGAGGAAGCGGCTATCCGCTCTATTATCACTGCTAAAAGAGCTCTTATCAGACAGGAGGGAGCTGAGCTGCAGACAGCTCTCCATGCTTTAGCAGAAGAGATGCATGCTTTTTCAAGCAACAGTTTGGTCTCTGGTCTGACCGGCGGCTTGTCAGGTGCGGCGGCCGATGCAGCCGGGAATGTCCTGCAGGCCATACCTCAGCCGGCTTTTACCAGTCCCGTTATCTAGGAGGCGCAGATGAACCATCTTCAAAGAAAAAGGGACGAGCTGGAAGATCAGCATATCCGCCGTACCCGTCAGTTCAATGAACTGGAGTGGGAGTATGATAATATGAAGCGGGATATGCGGCAGCACACTGAGGAAATGGGCGAATGGGTTGCTTACTTTTTCCGGAATGTGCCGGATGTCAGCCTGTCTTATGAGCTGGAACAGCAAACGAATCTGCAGGAAGACTTTATGAGACGGGTCAGACGCTACGAGGACCGGTTGGACGAGGCCAGGGAACAGGAGAGAAAGCAGTATTGGAAGAATTTAGATAATTTGGAAAAAGAAGAAAGGAACAGCTGATGAAATTAAATGTAAATATCCCCCAGCATCCCTATGATATTGTCATCGAAAGAGAAATTTTAGGGCAGGCGGGAGACTGGCTGAGTCAGCTATGGCAGCCGCAAAAGGTGATTATAGTGACTGATAATCGGGTGGCTGCTCTTTACGCAGAGAAGGTGAAGCTGAGCTTGGAAGCTGCCGGTTTTGAAACCTATGTTTTTGACTTTCTGGAAGGCGAAGCCAGCAAAAATCTAAGGACGGTCAATAAGCTTTATGAGTATATGGTCAAGCTGGGCATGACCCGCAGCGACGGCATGGTGGCCCTGGGCGGCGGTGTTGTCGGTGATCTGGCAGGCTTTGCGGCCTCTACCTATATGCGGGGAATTCATTTTGCGCAGATTCCGACCAGCCTGACTGCTCAGGTGGACTCCTCTATCGGCGGAAAGACTGGGGTCAATAGCCCTTGGGCTAAGAACATGATTGGTACCTTTGCTCAGCCGGATGGGGTTTTGATTGACCCGGAAGTCTTGCAGACTCTGGGCCGGCGCGAGCTGATTGAAGGCATGGGCGAGGTTGTCAAATACGGCTTGATTGAGGATAAGGAGCTCTGGGAGGAGCTGCTGGACATGGATGGCAGTCCGGAGTCTATCTTAGAGCATGCTGACAGTATCATCTACCATTCCTGTGATGTAAAGCGCAAGATCGTGGTGGAGGATGAGCTGGAAAATGGTGTTCGCATGTACCTGAACTTCGGCCATACGATTGGCCATGCCATTGAAGCGACAGCTGGCTATGGCAAAGTCATGCACGGAGAAGCTGTGGCTGTCGGCATGGTGCAGATTGCCCGGGCTGCTGAGCAGCGGGGGTTGATGCCGGCTGGTATCACGGATGAAATAGCAGCTATGTGCCGGAAATTCGGTCTGCCGGTGGAGCATGAGCCTTGGGATGTGGACCGGCTGCATGAAGCACTGAGCCATGACAAGAAAGCCCGAGGCAGCAATATCAAGCTGGTCTTGGTGCCAGAATTAGGCTCAGCTGCCATTCACCAGATTTCACTGGATGAAATGAAGGAATTTCTGCAGCGATAAGGGAAAATGTTGCCTGATAGACAAAGAAAATCGAAGATGACAAGGGATGAGAGCAAAGTTGACGGCGGTGGGACAGAACTAAATTTTGAAAAATTTAGTTCCCTTCACTCTTTTGTTTCTAAGCTCAGGCTGAAAAGGTTCCCCAAACCTTTTCACTCCCAGCCC
>NZ_QFAY01000023.1 GCF_017884005.1 Streptococcus panodentis | reverse complement strand
AATTTATCTTTAGAATGCAAAAAGCAACGGCTGTTTTCTAGTCGTTGCTTTTTTTGAAGCCTTTTTGTCCCAGACTCATTGCTTTTTTAAAGCCTTGATTTTTCTATTTCCATTCACATCTTGTTTGCTTGGGCTCGGCTCATGACAGTGATGACCGCCTCTTGCTGCTTTATGTGAGTGAAATAGTCTGAGGATTTGCTGGCTCTTGGTTTTTATTTATAATTGAAAGCCCAGTAGTAGTCTCCGTTGCCATCAACTACTGCCGCTACTGCACCTTCAGTTGAGTTTGGATCCAAAAGCCATTCTCTGAGTCCGCTGTTCGCCCATTTCTTAGCAACTACAGCCGGATCATCATCACGACGTCCAACAAAGCCTGAACTGTCGAATTGACGAGAGATTGCATGAACTTTTGGCAGGGCCTGATTGAGGTAGATGTCATCTGACCAAGCCAGCTCTTTCAAGCCTTGGGCTGCACGCTCTTCGTTGATTTTAGCGAAAGCTTCTTTAGCCTTGTCCAAAGCAACATAGTTTGTAGCATCCGTAGCTTCGATGCGGTAGACGAATTTCACATGGCCAAATTCGACATCTTTGTACTTATCGTCATCGACACCGCTCTTGAGGTTGGCAATCAGGACATAATCTTTCGCCCATGGGTTCTGTTTAGACATTTCAAAGAGTTCTGGATTTTCAATTTCCCACTCAACTTTTGCATCCCATCCAGAGTTATCGACAAATTTCGGATTCATTTTTTCGATAACATAGTTCTTGAACTCTTCCACATTTTGGAATGGCAATGGCTGACCAGCCTGACCGGTAGCAACCAGATTCGTTGAGTACAGTTTGACGCTGGAATCCCGGTCACTGTACATATACTCATCGTCAGCTGTGTTTTCATGGAGTTTAGGGTCAAGTGCTGGGTCGTTAGGGTCCGTCATCCCTTGCAGTTTCCAGACATCACCGAACCACTTCCAGTAAGGAGAATAACCGGTACGCTCAGAATTGGAAGGTACATAGTAGTAATGAGTGCTGCCGTCATAGTAATAGTTTGGATCGGCCTCTAAGGCTGCATCGCCTGGCTTGCCAGAAGGGTAGATAATTTTCGGAGTCTGTCCGTTTGGTGCCCATTCCAGATGTTCCAGACCTTCTGCTGGTTTTTCAACGTATGGCGGAATTTGGTTTTCGCTTGGTTCGTCAGTTGTTACCAAGCCAGAATTTCCAGGAATAGCCGGAGTTGCTGGCTGGTCTGCAGAACCGCTGTCTGATGGATCTGCCGGCGTTGACGGAGTTTCAGGAGCGAATGGATTGAAAGGCTTGTCTTCATGAACGAAAGGCGGTGTCGGAGGCAGTTCAATACCTGGGACATCTGAATCGCTTGGTGTATCCGTACCTGGGGTCACTGGCTGATCTGTGCCTGGATTGACCGGTTGATCTGTACCCGGAGTCACCGGCTGATCTGTGCCTGGATTGACCGGTTGATCAGGTTTGTCGTTTGGTGCTGGTTCCGGAGTCGGAGTTGGAGTTGGCTCTGGAGTCGGTGCTGGAGTTGCAGGATCCGCTGGAGTCTCTGCTGCTTTGACCAGAACCCATTCGCCATTTGCATAGTAATAGTAAGAGCCGTCTTCCAAAACGTAATAGTGATAGCCATTTTCATAACGGTAGTGGCTGTCATTTCTCAGGTTATTGTAGCCGCTATTGCTATCGCCGGTATTGGACACTGGCTCCCAAGAACCATTGCGGTAAATCCGGTAGCTGCCGTCGTTCATGCGGTAGTAATGATTGCCGTTCCAGTAAGTATAGTTGGCATCATTGCGCAGGCTTTCATAGCCAGAGCTGCTGTTAGAACCATTGTCCAAGGCAACCCAAGAACCGTTGCGGTAAATGCGGTAGCTGCCGTCATTCATACGGTAGTAATGATTGCCATTCCAGTAAGTATAGTTAGGGTCATTGCTTAAACTATTGTAATTATTGTAACGGTCATAGCTGTAGTCATAGTTATTCCAGCCGTTATTGTAGCCGTTCCAGCCATTGTTGTAGCCATACCAGCCGTTGTTATAGCCATAATTCCAGTTATTGTAGCCATTATAACCATAACCCCAGTTGTTGTTATAGTAGTTGTCATAGCCATACCAGTTATTATAGCCGTAGTTCAGACGGTTATAAGCATTGTAATAGTTTGAATAAGAGTTATAACGGTTGTTATAGCCAGTGTTCCAATAGTTGTAGCCTGGCTGGTAACGATTGTAGTTATAATTGTAGCCATAATTATAGCCGTAATCATAATCCGCAGCTTGCACATTATTAGCAGCAGCAAAGGCAGGAACCAGCGTCGCAGCAGCTAAAACAGAGCGGGATAAAAATCTGAAACGATTAGTCATTTTGATTAAACCTCCAAAATCACTTCATAATTTTATTTTGTGGGGGAGTTGATATTTTTGTGCACAAGTTCATAAAAAAGTCTTTCAGCTTTTGCGATCCGGCAAGAAGCCGTTGATTTTATCTTTTGCAGTCCAAACGATTTAAAGAAATCACCAATTAGCGATATTGCTAAAAGAAATTTTACTTTCAAACATTTCAAACAGCAGAAAAGATAAAATCCTGATCAAGCTCATGCTTAAAAATACTTTTTTATGCATATTTCACCCTCAATTCGAATTATAGCACAAGAATTTTGGGAATGCAATAGATTTAGTTGTCATTCTGTAAATTATTTTCATCGGTAATTTTTTATAGTTCGTGATTTTGAACAAAAATTGTTCTGATGTTTATTAGAGAAACAAATACCTACTTTTTTACGAACTTTTTGATAATTTTTTTGTTTATAATTTGGTTTACACTTTGTAAATTATTTTTTATAGTTTTAATCATAAAAATATTTTATACCAAAAACTTTATCCTATCGCCTTCTCTGTTTAAGTTTATTTTAAGCTTATTTTAAGGGATTTTTAAGCCAATTTTAAGTTTATTTTAAGGCTCAAAGTATCCAAATATCCTTGTTTGTCCCTTTGTTTGTTTTATTCAAAATTCCGGATATTCCCTGCATAACAAAAAGAACATTCCCAATCAGGACCTGACTCTGCATCTGGCCCCGTCTCCCAACCTCCTTTTATGTATCGTCATTTAGTTTATCTTTTATTACTTTGTTAGCTTGCCTTGCTCCAACAGTCCAGAAGGACTGTTTTGACACAAACTGCGTTTGTTTTATCTACAACCTCTCACAGTCCCCCGGACTGTTTTGACACAAACTGCGTTTGTTTTATCTACAACCTCTCACAGTCTCCCGGACTGTTTTGACACAAACTGCGTTTGTTTTATCTACAACCTCTCACAGTCCCCCGGACTGTTTTGACACAAACTGCGTTTGTTTTATCTACAACCTCTCACAGTCCCCCGGACTGTGAGAGCCTCGTGGGCTGGGAGTGAATGGGAGAAGCAAGACGAAAGAAAGGACTGTTTTAATTTTCATTGGGCAGGAACAGCAAAAAATAGGGAGGGGACAGCGAATCCCATTCGCTGTCCCCTCCCTAGGGTGACTTTGTCAGTATTTTAATTGCTTGATAACTAAGAGATGGCTGTCTTCCTCTCCAATCAGGCTATGCGGTTCATTGGGCTCCATGGTGAGGAAAGAGCCTGATACCAGCCGGACAGTCTGGCCGCCTGCTGAAAAGCTGACATCACCGGAGAGACAAACCACCGTAACCAGAGCATCTGCGCTGTGTTCGGGCACTTCTTTTCCTTTAGCCAAATGAAGATGGTGGATGATGCGGCCTTCTTCTTGGACCGGTGTTTCTACAAAATCATTATGGGGGTTGGTGAGATAAAATTTCATGTTTTGTCCTCCTTTGTGACAGATGAGTGAAGCTGCAGGCAGTTGGCAGCTTATTGCTTTGACCGGCTTATTCCGTATAATCACCGCCTGTAAAGCCATAGTATTCTTCCAGTGACAAGCCTGAATCAGAGATCTCTTTTGCTTCCTTGCCGATATAGCGCAGGTGCCAGCTTTCCGGCATGTAGCCGGTAGAGGCTTCCTTGCCAGCCTGATAGCGGACGATAAAGCCGTACTTATAAGCATTATCCAAAAGCCACTGACTGGCTCCCGCTTCTTGTACCAAATTGCCGCTGCTGTCAATCAGGTCAAAAGCCAGGCCGGTCTGGTGCTCACTGTAGCCCGGTCGGGCTGAGTAGCGGTCTGCTGCTTCTTTTCCGTCCTGATTGACATAGTTTTGATAGAGACCTGTCTGGCTATCATAGCTGCGAAAACCGCTGTATTGGTCGCTAATGGCATAGCCTTGAGCCTGCATGTCCGCAATCAATTTGAGCAATTCTGATTTGGCAGTCGGGTTTTCACCGGGATTGTAGGAAGGTGACAAGGGATAGTGTTTATTTGCAATAACAATTTCATCATACTTGCCCGCTACACTGTAATAACTTCCATTGTAGGAAACAGTTTTGTCTACATTTTCGACTTCTGGATTTTCGCTGACCTGTGCCTTATTGTCCTCAGAATTGTTCTCTGAGCTCTGACTGGAAGTCGGACTGCTTGAAGCTGCCTGCTCTTGCGAGCTGCCGCCTGTATCCTGCTTGGATGAGCAAGCAGCAAGCGTGAGGGCAGCTGCCGTCAGAAAAAGCAATGTACTATATTTCATATTCATCGTGTTCACCTTTAGAAACTGCTGAGCCGTCGTTTCCCCTGCTGCTCCAGCTCTTGGTCTCCTTCTTTTAACAACAATAGACCCGTTCGCAAACCTTCTCTTTTGCCAACTGGCCTTATAAGAATTCACACAAGGCAGCGGGCAGATTGCGACTAGCTTTCTAGTTTGCTGATGATTTTCATTGAGCTTTAAATTATTATACCTTTATAGTATACAAAAAGACTGCCAAAAATTCAATTCATTTTAGCAGTCATTTGTTCAGATTATACTCAAATAATGTGATTCGGCCATCTTAGGAGCTTAACAAGTGAACGAAGATGCCAATCAACCACTGCGTCAATCTGTTTTTCCAATGATACAAAAGACTGGACTTTTTGCCCAGCCTCGCCATATCCAACATTTAAAGAGTGTCAATTGGTCAGTCTATCCCTTCTGCCGGATAAGCTTCCAGACCTCCCTGTACATTGGTCACCTGATAGCCGTGATTTTCCAGGAATTCACAGGCACGCGCTGAGCGGCCGCCTTTTTGGCAGATGATATAATGCGCTTTGGTCTGGTCCAACATGGCATAACGATCTGCCAGCTGGCTCAGCGGCAGGTTGAAAGAGCCGGCTATATGACCGGCCGCAAACTCGTCCGGCTCGCGGACATCAATCACCGACAGGGTCTGGCTGCTTGCTTTTTCGTAAAATTCATTGGCTGATAGCTCGTTCATCTTTTCTCCTCACGATTTTCTCTCATCATTGATAATGATAACTTTTCCAAAACCAGCCTTCCCTTCAATGTAGGCATGGGCTTCTGGCACCTGCTCTAAAGGGAAAACCCGGCGCGGAGTGACATTGACCTCATAGCGGTCAATATAGGCAAACAGCTCGTCTATCAGGGACTGACTGACATTGCCAGAGTAAAAGCTGGTCAAAAAGCTATTGTTTTTGATTTCCACAATAGGGTCAAAATTTTCCAGATACCATTGACCGCCCAGCTGGCCGGTATTGCAGATAATGCCGCCTTCCGCTATATGGGCAAAAGAATCCTTAATCGTCGCCGGACCGGTCAATTCAAGGATTTTTTCGAACTTCTCATCGGTCTCCAGCCGACCGTTCTGGTCCATGATAATGTCATCATAGGGCTGATGCTGGAGCAGAAACTGCTTCGAACCACTGCGCACAGATCCTGCGATATAGGCATTGGGAAACCGTGCCTTGACCAGACGGGCGAAGGCCAGACCGACACCGCTGGTGGCCGCCCGCACTAAAATCCTGTCGTTTTCCTGCACCTGAAGATTTTTCAAAGAACCAAAGGCCGTGTAGTAGGTCTCAGGCACAGCGGCTAATTCTGTCCAAGTCAAATCGGTCTTTACTGGGTAGATCTGCTCATTGGGCAGGAGGGCAAACTCTGCATATGATCCGTCATAAGCCCGGCCCATTTCGCCCATTATGGAGACAACCTTCTGGCCCGGCTGCAGGTCCGGTCGGGTCGTCTCTGCCACCTGACCGACGCACTCAATCCCCAGAATACGGGGAAATTTCACTGTAGGCGACAGTCCCTGCCGTGTAAAGATTTCTGAGTGATTGATGCCAAAGCCTCTGACCTTGACCAAGGTCCAGCCCTCCCTGACTTGAGGAATAGGTCTGTCTTCTAAGAGCAGCTTTTCCGGCCCGCCTGCTTCGTAAATCACAATGGCTTTCATTTTATCTGTCATGGTCCTACCTTCTTTCATGTTTTTGATAATTCTAGGCAATAAAGGTCAAAAGGATGAAAACAGTCAGCGTTACCAACATGTACATCGAAGTAAAGGCTGAGGCAAAACTCTTTTCCTCATAAAACAGTAAATATTCCTAAACTGGTTCTAAATCAGCTCAGCAGCCAAGTCTCGTCCAGCTTTCCCTTGGCCAGCCGATAGGCCTTTCCGTGCACATCAATGGCCGCATGCCACTCGCGGCACTGCTTTTGGCTTTCGTACTGGGCTAGATGCCCCCAAGCCTGGCGCAAGTCCTCATAGGCAGGAAACTCACCCAGCCCCAGCCGCTGAAAGAGCCGCCTGGAGTATTCATCCGCTACAAAGACCTTGCGCTTAAAGATATAAAGCAAAATGACGTCTGCTGTTTCTGGACCAATGCCTTTGATGGCCAAGAGTTCCTGCCGCAGCGCTTCCGTCGTCCGGCTGTGCAGCTCTTCCATCCGATCCTCATAGGGCAGGAGCCAGCCGACTAAATTTTTAATGGTCTGAGACTTTTGTTTACAGAAACCTGCCGGCCGAATGGCCTCCTGCAGCTCCTCCAAGGGCAGGTCCGCCAGCTGCTGCAGATCCAAACAGTCCGCTAAATTCTGCAGGGCCAGCTTGGCATTTCGCTCCGTCGTCCGCTGAATGAGCACCATGGACAGCAGGTCGCCGACGATATTTTTCTCCTGCCACCAATCCTGATGGCCGTAATGGGCCACCAGACGATTGAGCACATCCACAAGCTTCTGATCAGTCATTTGCTCACTCCTGCAATATCCAGCAAATCCCGGACAAAATCATTGGCAGGCTGCTGCTGGATTTCCATCGGGCTGGCAAACTGCTGAATCTGCCCGTTGTCCAAGACCAGCACCTTGCTGCCTAGCTTCAGGGCCTCAGTGATGTCGTGGGTAATGAAGACAACCGTCATTTGATTGGTCTGATAGAGCTTTTTGAGCTCGCGCTGCAGCTGATAGCGGGTAATGGCATCCACTGCACCGAAAGGCTCATCCATGAGGAGAATGGACGGATTGGCCCCCAGTGAGCGGGCGATGCCGACTCGCTGGGCCTGACCGCCGGATAATTCTGCCGGATAGCGGTCTTTTAAGTCTGCTTCCAAGTCCAGCATGGCCAGCTTTTGCTCCACTATAGCAGCAATCTGTTCTTCCTTCTGTCCCTGGAGCCACAGGACATAGGCGATATTTTCTGCGACGGTCATGTGGGGAAAGAGGACATTGCCCTGAATGGCGTAGCCAATCTGCCGCCGCAGCTGGATCAAATCCTGCCCTTCGATACCCTGGCCCTTGACCAGCACCTGTCCCTGATCCGGCTTGACCAAGCCATTGACCATCTTGAGCAGGGTCGTCTTGCCCGATCCGGACCTTCCGACAATGGTCAGAAAGTCTCCCTCCTCAATCTTCAGGCTGAAATCTTTCAGAATCTCCTTGTCTCCGTAAGCTTTCGTGATATTTTTATATTCAATCATTGGGGCAGCACTCCTTTCTCCAGCAGATAGTCATGGGCTACCTTTTCCGGCTCTTCCTTATCTGTCTCCACCTTGTGGTTAAGCTCAGCCATTTTGCTGTCATCTAAAATGCCGTCCAGCTTAGCCAGTGCTTCTTTCAGCTGCGGATATTTTTCCAGCGTCTCCTCCCGCACGACGGTCCCTGCCCGATAGGAAGGGTACATCTTCTTATCATCCTCTAAGACGACTAGGCCAGAACGATAGAGCTGACCGTCCGTAGTGAAAATATCCATTACATCCACTTGACCGGACTGGATAGCCTGGTACTTGAGCCCGCTGTCCATATCCACCTGCGACTTGAACTTCATGCCGTAAGTCTGCTCCAGCTTGGCAAATCCATCCTCGCGGCCGAAAAAGTCATACTCGGCTCCAAAAGTGAGATTAGGTCCCGCCTTGGCCAAATCGCTGTAGGTTTTGAGATTGTACTGCTCTGCTATTTCCTTGCGCACTGCCAGGCCATAGGTATTATTAAAACCAAAGGAAGAGGCCCAGACCAGACTGTAATCTTGCTGATAGATCTGACTCAGCTCTTGGAACTGACTTTCATCATAGGAGCCTTCCTTTTTAAGGATGACCTCCCAAATCGTGCCCGTGTACTCAGCATAGATGTCAAAATCTCCCTTGACCATGGCTGGGTGGATATTGGACGTTCCGCCGCCCACGCCCTTGGTCATCTCCGCCTTAAGGTCCGTGTACTCCTCGATGACCTGCTTTTGCATTTCACCCAAAATATAGTTCTCGGTCTGCGGTTTCGTGGCAATCTTGATGGTTCCCTGTCCTTGAGCCATTTGGGAAATAGCCAGCGCTCCTGCTGCTAGCAGCAAGAAAACAGCTAACCCCAGCCCCCACTTTTTCAACACTGTTCGATGCGTAGCGGCTGAACGCTCCATGAAAGCAAGGAGAAAGTCAAAAAACAGGGCCAAGAGGGCGACTAGAAGGCTGCCGGCCAGCGTCAGAGCTTGGTTGTTGGTCGTAATCCCGCGGTAAATGGCCACCCCAAGACCGCCCGCCCCGACAAAGGAAGCAATCCCGGTCAGGGCGATGGTCATAGTGACCATATTGCGAAAACCCGACATCATGACTGGAAAGGCCAGTGGCAGCTGAATCTTGGTCAGAATCTGCCGGCGGGTCGAGCCCATCCCTTCTGCTGCTTCGACCAGAAGGGGCTCAACACCGGTAATCCCAGTATAGGTCGCTCGAACCATAGGAAGCAAGGCATAAAGAGTCAGGGCGATGATGGCTGTTTTATTGCCAATGCCCGTAATGGAAATCAAAATCCCCAGCAGGGCAATGGAGGGCACTGTATAGAGGACATTGACCAGACCAATGACCAGAGATGCCCAGCTCCGCCTGAAGCTAATCAAAATCCCCAGACCAACCCCCAGAATAAGGGCCAAAAGAATGGCCAAACCCGAAATCCAGATATGATCCCAAACCAGCCCCAGCAAGAAATCCCGCTGCCTGCTGATCAGATTTAAAAATTCACTCATATTTCGTCCTTTCCTGCTTGTGCTATATTACCCAGAATCCTTTCCAGATAGCCCTCAAAATCGGCAATCTCCTGTCCGGAAAAGCCCTGATAGAAAATCGCTGTCATTTCCTGTGAAATCTGCTGGTATTCTTCCCGCAGTCCCTTGGCGTGGTCCGTCAGACAGATGACTTTCTTGCGCCGGTCACTCTCATGCGGACAGCGCTCCACCAGCTTCATAGCCATCATGCGCTCCAGCATTTTGGTCAGCGTATTGAGGGTCAGGCCGGTCATGTCCGCCAGCTCAGTCTGGTTCTGCCGATCCTGCTGCCAGAGAGCGTGCAGAATACGTCCCTGCTCGCTGTTAAAATCCAGCATCTGCCGCTTTGACAGAATATGATTCATTAAGCGGTTTGATAAACGGTGAATCTTTCCAATGTAAAAGCCGGCATTGTCTATTTTTCTGTCCATGTTACCTTCCTGTTCCAAATGTAGGATATAAAATTATTTTTCTAATATTCTACGATATAGAAGTTTATTTGTCAAAGATTTCGTTTATTCTCTTCGAAAATCTCTTCAAACCACGTCAGCTAAATTAGTGCAGGAGTTAGAGAGATTTCTCGCGACAGGATGAGCAGCCAGCTGCCACCCCGTCTGCTCCTGCCTCGTTTACTGATGATGTTCATTGGGTATGCATCATCATATCATTTTTCATATTAAAATCCAGCCTCAGGGAAGACTGGATTGCTGCTTATTTTTTCTTTTAACTTTCGGAGCGGGCAGCTCCTTAAACATAGCCTTGAACAGGCCTGTCAGATAGTCCTTGCTGTCCACATGGTCCACCAGCAGCATCTCTTTAGCTCCCGGATAGGGCAGCTCCAGCTCGGCTTGGGGCATAAACTCCCGCGCTGCCTTGACTGGCTTTACCAAGAGACGGTCATCATAGATACCGCCCACTATTTTTTCCTTGTAGTAAAGGATGTACTCGCCCATCATAGCTCTGTAGCGAATCTTCTCCAAGTCTGCCAGCTGCCCAAGGATGAAGGTCAGATAGTCCTTGCTGGATGCCATTGCTTTCTCCTTTATTTTTTAAGTATCTTTTGCACGCGCTCCTGCAAATCCGGTATCACTTGCTGGCTGAACCAAGGATTCTTGGCCATCCAGATTTGATTGCGGGGTGAAGGGTGGACCAGCGGGAAAAAGTCTGGCAGGTAGTGCTCATAGTTGCGCACCGTGTCCGTCAGCTTGACGCTGCCTTTTTGATGCAGGTAGTATTTCTGAGCATACTGGCCGATGAGAATGGTCAGCTGGATGTCCGGCAGCAGCTCTAAAATCGGCTGATGCCACTTTTCCGCAAATCCCTTGCGCGGCGGCAGATCACCGGATTTTCCATGACCAGGAAAGTAAAAGTCCATGGGAATCACAGCGAAATAGCCCGACTGATAAAAGGTCTCCTCGCTGACTCCCAGCCATTCGCGCAGGCGGTCGCCGCTCTTATCTTTCCAGTAAAGCCGCGACTCCTGAGCCTTGAGGCCCGGTGCCTGACCGACGATATTGATACGGGCTGTCCGAGGCGCCGCAAAGAGCGGCTCGATACCCTTTTCTGTATAAGCTTGATTCTGCGGATCGGCCATGATGGCCTTGGTGATGTCTTCTAGTGTCTTCATAGAGCTGCTCCTGCTTTTAAAGAAACTCATCTGGCAGCGCCAAACGAGTTCAAAAATTATTTAATCAATTCGTAGATTGCTTCGGCATAAATAGCCGCTGCCCGGAAAAGGTCATCCAGGTCAATGAATTCATTGGCCTGATGCATGGTATCAATCGAATCCGGGAACATAGCACCATAAGCAACCCCGCGTTTGAGCAGACGGCCGAACGTACCGCCGCCAATCACCTGCTCGTGTCCCTTGAGTCCGGTTTGCTTTTCATAAACGCTGAGCAGGGTCTGTACCAGCGGATCTTCCAAAGGCACATAGTGCGGCGTGTGACCATGCTGGGCAAGCGTTACTTGGGCAACTGGCAGCTTAGCCAGCACTTGCTGAATAGCCTCTGGACTGGTCCCTTGTGGATAGCGGATATTGAGGGCGATCGTATTGTCCCCGCTCTTTTCGTCAAAGCGGAAGACACCGGCATTCATAGACAGATCTCCCATCTTTTCATCATGGAAGGCAATGCCCAGCGCCTGTCCTTTATGGTCATTGAGCAGCGCATCACCCGCCACTGCCAGATAGTCCTTGGCTGGACCGGCAAAGTCAAACTGGGACAGGAATTTCGCCAGATAAGTCGCACCGTTGATACCGGAAGCCGGCATAGCACCATGAGCTGACTTGCCAACCAGAGTGACCGTGATTTGCCCGCCTGCCAACTCTTCATAGGTGAAGCGCAGCTGGTGTTCCTTAGCAAAAGCATCCAGCTTGTCTACCAAGCCGGGCAGCTGTCCGGACACCACTGCTGTTGCAGACTCAGGCACCATATTTTCCCGCAGTCCGCCCCTAAAGCTATGCAGATGTGCTGGTCCGCTATTTTCCCCGGCAAAGTGCAGATACTCAGTGATATTGCCTTTCTCTCCATTGATAATCGGGAATTCAGCATCAGGAGAAAAGCCAAAGTCAGGCTCAGGCAGACCGACATGCTGGAAGTAATAGTCCATATCCGCCCAGCCGGACTCTTCGTCAGTCCCGACAATGAAACGAACCTTTTTAGAAGTCGGCAGGCCCAGCTCTTTGATAATCTTAAGGCCATAGTAGCAGGCTACTGTCGGTCCCTTGTCATCGCTGGCTCCGCGGGCATAGAGGCGGTTGTCCTTGATGGTCGGGGTATAAGGATCTGTATCCCAGCCGCTGCCAGCCGGCACGACATCCATATGGGCAAAGATACCCAGAACTTCATCGCCTTGACCAAACTCAAAATGACCGGCATAATTATCTACATTCTCGGTCGGATAGCCGTCACGCGCCGCCAGCTCCAAAAACTTATCCAGCGCCTTCACCGGACCGGGACCGAAAGGATGCTGAGCATCTGCCTTAGCATCATCCCGCTCAGAGTTAATCTCCAAAAGGCTGAACAAATCAGCCAAGAGGGCTTCCTTCCTTTTGTCAACTTCTGCTTTAAAATCAACTGTCATGGACTTTCTCCTTTTCGATTTAAAATGAATTTGTTGCGATTTAATTCGTATAATCCGAAACCATCCCTTCCAAAGCAGGGAAACTTAGCGTTTCTCGATGATTTCATCCACTGGCAGACGATAGCTAGGTTCCAGCTTATCGTCCGTATAGCCAACTGTAATCAAGAGTTCTGGCCGAAAACGTCCATCGATTGCCAAAACCTCATTGGCCTTTGACTTGTCAAAACCAAGGATGATGTTGGAGCTGATTCCCTGGTCAGTCAGGGCCAAGACCAGATTCATGGCTACCAGACCGGCATTCAGAGCCAGATAGTCGCTTTTCTGCTGGGCGCTGTAATGGCTGTACTCCGCGGGCAGGTTCTGCATATAGTATTGCAGGAGCTCATCTGTCATATTGTTGACGCCGGCGATTCGGGCAATCTTGCGGGCCCGCTTAGCGAGATCTGTATCGGTAAAGAGGGCGATGGTCACCGGTGCTTCCTGGATTTGGTCCTGATTGGCACCGTAGGCGATACTTGCCAGTTCCGCATTCCTCTCCCGTACGACGACAAACTTCCAGGGCTGACTGTTGTGAGCGCTGGGCGCCAAAGTTGCAATCTCAATGGCCGTGCGGACATCCTTAGGGTCCACCGGTTTGTCTTTGAAGTGCTTGGTTGCATGGCGCTTCTTATTTAATTCTAAAAATTTCATAGCAGATTCCTTTTCTAAACAAGGACGGAAATCAAAAATCCCCATCATTAATTACTATTACCCTTATTTTAACATATTTTGTAAGAGTTTGCAGGGGTTTTTCATTCCCTTAAAAAATCATAGTATTTTTGCACATCCTTGATATAAGCATATTTCTCATTGAGCTGAGCCAGCAATTCCTTGTTATGACCCGGATAATTGTCCTCTCGGCGGAGTTCTTCATACAGTTCGATGTAGGGCAGCTGCTTTTCTTTAGCCAGTTTTAACTCTGCTTCAGTATCATAAGCTACTTTGCGAAAGCTAATATTGGTCAGACCATCTTCTTCTATCTCTATCAGAGCATACTGAGCTCGGTGATTCTGCAACTTCCCCCAAGTGAAATAAGGCATGCCTATCGTACCAGGATTAAGGATTTGCTGACCTGTCGTGGCATAGCGGAGCAGCTGTTTGTGAACGTGACCGTAGATAGCCACATCTACATCCTCCGAGACCAGCTGATTAAAATCTTCGGTGCTGTTTGTCACCTGCAGGCCACTGCCGTAGTTCTTATCAGGGAGATTATGGGAAAGGGCAAAGCGCAGGCCATTGATTTCCTTAGCCGCTGTCAAAGGAAGATTCCGAAGCCAGTCAATATGAGCTGGATGAATCCGCTCCATCAAATACTGGGTCAGGCGCAAGAGCTGCACCTCCTGCGGGTCATCAAGGCCATATGCGCCATCCAAGGCTTCTAGGACACAGTCATCCCAGTTTCCGCGGACTGCCGCAGTAATAGGCAGCGGCTCAAGCAGTTCAAAAAGATCATTTTCAGCCGGACCGGGCAGCAGAATATCTCCCAAAAGCCAATATTCCCTTGCACCCAGCCTTTCCGCATCTGCGATAACTGCCCGCAGGGCAGTAACATTACCGTGAATATCAGATAAAATTGCAATCTTCTGTTTCATATCTTATCCTCCAAGAATACTTCCATTATAGCACAAATAGAGTGTACAAAAATCGGTAAGGCGGGGTTTTCGATTTTGTCAGCAAGTCTTCGTCTCTAGTTGCTGACCTGAAACAGCCTAACCTCAGGCTGTTTTTGACACTTACTTTGCAGGTTTTATTTCCCACTTAAAAAAGTTCTCCCAGACCTTTTCAACCCACCCCGCACCTCTCAGACCATCAGGGAATGATGCCTGAGGTTATGAATCAAGTCAAGCAAAGCTTGATGTCAGAGTTGATTTATCAACGAATGAGAAGAACGATGAAAATATGATACTGCTTCTTCAAAATGTGAAAACCAAAACGGAAATTATCAACTTGTTGCAACGCAATATGGAAAAATCGTTCTCGCTTATCATACTGAACTTTGTGGCCCAATGATTCAACAATCTCCATCAAAAAAATCACCGTCAAAATAATTGAGTTCTTGACCTTTCGGGGGTTCTTTGCTCATTGTAATACTTTGATAACTTCTCATATCATTCTACGAAATTAATGGCTTTTAAAGCTTCTAATATTCTTTCATCTATTTTCATTTATCTATTCTTCTGTAAATTGTAATTCTAGGGTGTACTTTGGACATATTATATCACAACCAAATAATTGTGTAATCAATAGAAATCTAGTATAATTAAAAATTTCAAAAATATAAAAATGTGATAACAACAACTAGTTATCACATTTTAAACAATAGGACCATAACTTAACAATAGTTAATAATATAGTATAACAAAAAATCTCCGAAGATGTAAAAACCATCCAAAATATCTCAGATGGTTCAATACTCTTGAAACTTATTATTTGTTTAAAATGATAAATCTGTTTCAATATATGGCATTTTATTCCTCATCAGAAAACATAAGTTCATCTAGTTCTTCTGTGTCTCTTGCAATCCCTTCATAACTAGTAATAATATTATTCAATATTTCTAAAGTTATTTCACCAGTAACATCCTTTATTATCACTTTAGTTCCTAAATTATTTAATTTTTTTATTGCTTCTCTAATTTTCTTTAATTCATCTAGTTTCAAATCATTGGCTGACATTACTGGTTCGTGTTTTTCTATTCTAGACTTTATTTCGCTTAAAGAGAATGGGGTAACTTCCCTTAACACCTTATATGTCATTGTTTTATTTGTAATTTGTTTAATTATTATATCTACTGTTTCCATGACTATCCCTTCCTATATTAAAAATCATCAATAATATCAATTCGTTTACCTGGTAAACTTGTTTTCCAGTTTCCACCATGCCATCCGCGAAAATACTTATTAAATATAATAGGATATTGTTTATTTTAAAAATTATAAATCTGTTTTATTATATGAATTTCAATCTTCTTCATCAAACATATAAAAGTCAACTTGCTCAATTTGATTTTTGGTATCTTCCTGTGATTCTATTACATTACTTAAAAACTGCATAGATACAATTTCGTCATCAAGAAATAATTGAACCTTCCCACCCAATTCCATTATTTCTTCCAGTTTTTTTCTAAAAACCTTCAATTGTTCTAAATTCAAATATTCTGTTTCAACTACAGATGTATTATTGGCCATTTTTTCTTTAATTATTCCAATTGGTTCATGACTAAAATCTCGTATAATTTTCACGATTTTTATTTCATTACAATCCGATTTTATTTTAGCGATAAATTTAAGCATAATTTCTCCTTTTAAAAATCTTCAATTGTATTTATTCGTTCACCAGGTAAACTCATCTTCCAATTTCCTCCATGCCATCCGTAAAAATGCTCATTAAAAGTAGCTGGAAAAATAACTTCGGGTCTGTTTGCTAAGTGTGGATATTGAGAAGCACTATAAGTGTGATGACCCTGAAGTGTTTTGCCATTATATGTTGGTTTTTACCATCAATAATATCTTGTCGTTGCGAACTGGTCCATGCTCTGCTACTCACTTCACCGTTCATTAACCTTTTACGTTCATCAAGCCAAAATAAATCCACACCATCTCTACGTCTTTTTGAAAATCTCTTATCCAATCATACTGTTCATATTCTTCTCTTGTAATTGTTCGATCAGCAATCTTTTGTTTGAATTCCTTCATTTTTTAGGACTAAGCTGCTTTTGAGTAGTTGGATGAGGTACTAGATCTAACCCATTTGTTCTCTCAGCAATAATGGTTTCGGGTGTTTTGGTTTCAATAGTATTTGAAATTACAGTTTTCGAACCACTATTTCCTCCACCGCCTTTAAAGTTCTAGAACTGTCGTCTAGCAGCTATGGAGTGAAACTGACCGAAAGTCATAAAATAAAAATGCGATAACACCAGTCTGCCACATTTTGGAAATAAAATAAACTTAGAGTCAATTGTAATTTTTAAAATTACTCCTCTTCAGAAATCTTTAAAAATGCTTGCTTAAAATCTTCATACATTTCAAAAGCGATTTTCATGACATCTCGAAAATCTACATAATCGGAAATAATGGGTTGTTTTATAATATAATCACGTGCAATCATTAACCTAGCATATCTAGTCCAAGGAGAACCAAGAAGCACTTCACCTCCTTCATAAACAACCCAAATCAATTCTAGTCTGCCTGATTTAAGAGCAAAATGAAAGCCAAATTGAAATTTTCCGACTGATTCCAAATCAATATAGAAAAAATGTTCTCGTTTATCATAATGAACTTTGTAGCCTAATAATTCCACAATCTCCATCAGAAAATCGCCATCAAAATAATCAAGTTCTTTACCCTTTGGTGTCCTATCTTTATTGTAATAGTTGGATAGTTGCTCGTATTGTTCGACAAAATTAATGGCTTTTAAAGCTTCTAATATTCTTTTATCTATTTTCATTTATCTATTCTTCTGTAAATTGTAATTCTAGGGGGTGTACTTTGGACATATTATATCACAACCAGATAATTGAGTAATCAATAGAAATCTAGTATAACAAAAACTTTCAAAAATATAAAAATGTGATAACACTAGGCTACCACATTTTGGAAATTAAATAAACTTAGAGTTAATTGTAATTTTTAAAATTATTGCTCTTCAGAAATCTTCAAAAATGCTTGCTTAAAATCCTCATACATTTCAAATGCTATTTTCATTACCTTTTCAAAATCATCATAACTGGAAATTACAGGTTTCAGTATAATATAGTCTCTTGAGATTAGCCATTTCGCATATGAAGCAAATGGACTTCCTAGTATTGCTTTACAGTTATCATAGACAACCCAAATCAATTCCAATCGACCGCGTTCAAAAGCAAAATGAAAGCCAAAGCGAAAATTCCCAACTTCCTCCAAATCAATATGGAAAAAACGTTCTCGTTTATCATAATGAACTTCGTAGCCTAATGATTCCACAATCTCCATCAGAAAATCGCCATCAAAATAATCTAATTCTTCACCTTCGGGGGTTCTTTCCCTATGTTTTGTATACATTTAACCCGACAGTTTAACAGCTGATAAAATGGAATATTACTAACTTCACATTTAACCAAGTATCTCTGATAATTTATTTAAAATTCCATCTTTTGTTATATCAAGATTGCTTGATAAATATTTTTTATAATTTTCTAAAACTTCAATTTTATTTCCAAAAATATCCTGTAATTGTTCATTAAAGTACGCCTCTTGTTGTTCAGAATCAATTTCTTCTAATAATGCAGGTATATATTTTTTCCTCTCGAACTCAAAAGCTAATGAAGATATCGAAGCACCAGCTTCAAAGATACAGTTCCACCTTGATTCATATTTTAGATTATCCTCTTGCATATAAATAAAAGTTCCTCCAAATTCAGTCCCATCATCAAGAAGAGAGTATAAATAATCTGCTGATACCTCCTTATTTTCTACCCATTTCCAACAAGCTTCAAGAAGCTCATCAATATTTTTATAAAACTTACTTTCCTGCATAGATTTGGATAACCAGGTAGCAATCCCTAGTTTATATATTGCGTTTATATTTTTACTCATTTTTTACTTTCCTTACCTCACTACTTCAAATACTTTCCATTTTGGATTGTGAAATTTAACCTTCCAACTTTTCTAACACCCTCTCTCTCGACTGATGTAACCACAATTTTTAAATCTGGATATTTTTTTGAAAATTGTAAAAAAATTCCTTCTTTAGCAGCATCATTTGTGATACCAGAAATGCACGAAGTACATACACCACTTGGATTAGATTGATGCATTTCTAATGTACCTTTTGCTTTTTCAGGATCCATATGTTGTACTGCTTCTTCAAAATGTGAAAACCAAAACGGAAATTATCAACTTGTTGCAACGCAATATGGAAAAATCGTTCTCGCTTATCATACTGAACTTTGTGGCCCAATGATTCAACAATCTCCATCAAAAAAATCACCGTCAAAATAATTGAGTTCTTGACCTTTCGGGGGTTCTTTGCTCATTGTAATACTTTGATAACTTCTCATATCGTTCTACGAAATTAATGGCTTTTAAAGCTTCTAATATTCTTTCATCTATTTTCATTTATCTATTCTTCTGCAAATTGTAATTCTAGGGGTGTACTTTGGACATATTATATCACAACCAGATAATGAGCAATCAATAGAAATCTAGTATATCAAAAACTTTTGAAAATATAAAAATGTGATAAGACCTAGTTATCACATTTTAAACAATAAGACCACAACTTAACAATCACTTGCTCACGACTTGCAGATTCTGCAATTTCTTCTTAACAAATTGTTATCATTTCCAAAATATTTAAAAGACACATTAAAATTCAATTAGTCCCAATTTTTCCAATTCGTTGAGAGCAGCAATTTTTGAAAACGAGTGATCATTCCCCACAAATTCTTTTATCTCTCCAACATATTTATATAAATTTGAGTTTATTTCTTCTAAATTTGCAATAAATATGTCTAATAAATTTGAATCTATATTTTCCAAGGCGGAAGGTAACTGTGTTTGATGTTCAAATAAGTACGCCTCCTTAGCAGTTGCAGCTATCGCATAGCTGATATTATCCCATAAAGGAATATTAGTTTCATCATTATCTAATTGCATGTAGATAAAAATTCCATTAAAATCAGTTCCATCATCTAACAGAATATAAAGATCTTTTCCTGACTTATTTTTGTTTTCTAAAAAACTCCAACATTCATCTAAAGCAGTTCGAATTTGAGTTTTATATTGTGTTTTTATTTGAGCAAAAATTGCTTCTGAAAAAGTTAGCATAAAGCAAAGTTCTACTACTCTCATATTCTTATCTTTATCCTCCGAAAAGAAATTTAAAATAATGGGCAATAACTTTATCTTTTAAATACTTCTCATCCTGGAGTGAGTTGTTCAATTTTGATAATTCTTTGTACGAATTGATTAGTTTTTTATAATTATCAAAATAATCTTCTAGTGTTTCTTCATCCACACTCTCAATGGTCTCAGGAAAATATTTTTCACCAGTAGCTTCATAAGAGTAGTAACTAACTAAAGCAAGAAAATTCGCGATACAATTCCAAATAGCAGGATTGGTCTCTTTGTCTAACTCAAAATAAGTTAAAATATCTTCCTCATCCATGTTTTCCAATCTACTATACAATAAGTCTGGATCAGACTCACTAGTTCTATCAATAGATTTACTTGTGAGTTCTAATGTTTTATGCACATATTCCTTATACTCTAGGTTTTTTATATACCTTTCTAGAGAATCCGTTAGTTTTTGCATAAAATGTAAAAGATTAAGGCTTAATTCCATTTCTATTTCCTTTCTAATCCATGACATACAGACCATTCTCAACTACAAATTGTAAGCGTCCATTTACTTTAATACCTTCAACCACTTCAGAGCTTACTTCAATTCTAAGTTTAGGAAATATTTCACTCAATGGTACAACCAATCATTGACTGAATACAGTGTATTAAAGGGATAAATCTAGTATAACAAAAACTTTTAAAAAAAAGAGAAAACCATCCATTTGAATGTACCGACCCCAAAAGTTAGATTTTTTTGTCTAACTTTTGGGGTGCAGTTCAAAGGTGGCTAGAATATAATTAATATCTATATTTTCAAAACTTCAACCAACATTACCAACCAATTGAGCAATCAATAGAATATGTTCATAAATCTTTACCCTATTTAAATGTTTTACATCTTTAAAGCCACCTAAAGCTAATAGAGGAACAAAACCAAAACATTGGGAATAATCAAGAGGACCATATTTCTCTATCGCTTCATGATAAAGCGGTAGGTCAAAATGTTTTGTAATATGATTACTATCTATAAATTTCAAAAAATGAGTAAAGTTTTTTATCATGATATTAAAACTGCCATTTTTGTATTTAATAATTCCCACATATTTGTTTTCTTCCCAAGTTATGATGTCGCCAAAACCTGTCACAAAAATTGGAATGGAAATATCCCCTCTGAAATAAGTTTCCCTAACCAGTTCAAGATACTCATCTGGATTAATCACCTTTAGGAAACCGTCTAAAAAAGTCCCCAGACCATCTTCTCTCCATATTTGAACTAGTTCTGCTGGAACTTGATTCTTATACTTCTCAATGATTTCTTGGGGCATGGCTGCCACTCTTGTAAAATCTCTTAACATATGGACTCCTTGTTTAATAATTTAATCGAACATTTAGATAGGTATTTTGTAATTGTTCTGGCGTCATCTTCTCAGCTAATGCTTGTATCTTCGCATCCACTGCATCAATCCGATATTTCCATTGAGAACCAATAGAAGAATTAATTCTTTTATCCCCCATTCCGCCAATCTGATTGGCATGTCCTCCCGCCTTAGTCTTGACATCTGTCCAAGCGCTGCTCCAGCATCTCCTTGTTGAAACGTTTCAGTCAAACAAAGGAAAGATTCTACTTCAAAAGATCAGCAAAACTGACCTTTTGAACCATTCTATATTATTACTCGTGAAGCATTGCTAAAAAATCTGTAAAGTTGTCTGCAATGAAATAGGCATTATTATCATCATTAGAAGTATCTAAGTTGTAGGCATGATCATAATAATAAATACCCCCATCCTCCTCGGATAGAATCAAGACAATAAACCCCATGATAATATCATCGCCAATAATAATTGCTTGTGGTGGTAAATCGAAACGAAACTTTTCAGTCCAATCTATCAAATCACAATTCTTTACTCCGGTATCAATACCATATAAAATATCAATATGAACTTCAAAATCTATATCAACTAAATGGAAAAAGAAATCCCCTCGGCTCCTTAGACCGTTATTTGTTAAAAGAAATTGCTTATAATCATTAGGGAATTCTAATTTTAGCCTCTTCTCAATAGCACTGATTTGTTCACTAGTTACCTTACTAAAACTGTTCATTCGTTACTTTCCTCTTTTCTTCACTGAAAAACCACCTCTATGGGTGAATTCAGCATGCAGGGACTTATCCACCTCCTGTAGAGTAGTTAAATCCTGATGATGATGCCAAGTATTTTCGTCTAATTTCGGTCCTTGAGGAGCAAGTTCATCTGCACTCTTAAAATCTTTGGAGTAGCTTTCAAATTTGTCAAGGTGAACCTCTTGTCTGACTAAGCCTGCTTCTTTAAAATCAGGAAAGCCATCTGTATACTTCACTGATACTCCATCTGAATTAATATATATCCATTCAGGAGGAATCTTACTTCTATCAACTTCAATTGTTCCTCCTTTTTCAAACCATTTCTTTGGAGAAGGTGAATTTCTGGGTTTTGTTTCAAGAATTTCTTTTGTAAGTGTCCTTTCAGAAAGCTTTATTGTCTCACTGCCGTCCTTAGCTAGTTGTTCACTTGCTTCTCTACCAACTTTAGTAGAAGCTTTTCCACTTCCCCCGCTACCCTCAAAATCCTGAAGCTGTTGTCTGCGCTTGACAGAAAACTGCTGAATCTTTTGAGATAGGTTTTCCATACTTTCAGAGAAGTTAGGGTTGACTCCAATGCCAGGTGCACCTCCTGCCAACTGAAACTCAGGCGCAAGATTTCCTTGCATAGCCGCCAGATTCCTCTGGAAGTTTTGCTTTTGAGCTCCCCACGCTGCATTGAGGCTGTCCAGCTTCTCAGATAGCTTCTCTCCTCCTGAGGCAAGGGCTCGATTCTTGGCATTGCCGACCTTCGTTTTGAAGTCATTCCAACCTTGACTTGCTTGAGCTCGGACATTTCCTACCTTGGTCTTGACATTTGTCCAAGTATTGCTCAGGCGTTCCCGAATACTGCCTTTGTAGGAAGCTGCCTTCCCGCTTCCCAGATTAACATCCGCTGCTTTACTAGCTCGATAAGCCTGATAACGCTGGCCGAGATGCCCTACCGTTCTGCCGATGAGCTGACTGGTCGCTAAGTTGGTTAGAGCCATTTGCGGATCTTCAATAAAGTCATGGCCAAACTGGGCAACATCGTAGGCATTAGCTCCAAAACGGGCAACCTTATCGGCATTGAGCAAGCCTTGGGAGACTGTCCGCTCTGCAATACTAGCTCCCTTCAGGTAGGACCCAAGACCGCCTGATACAAGTGTAGTAACGGCCTCTGCACCAGCCCATATTCTCTGCTCATTCGTTAGGACATCGCCTGTAATGGTTTCTCCGGAGATAGCGCGATAAGCTGCTTCTCCACCTAGAAGTGTTGTCCCTAAAGCCAAAGCTACTGGGGCTAAAGTTCCACCAGATGCGAATGTTCCGACAACCAAGGCTGCTGTCCCAACGACTTTGACACCTATATCCACCCAACCCAGCCACCATTCATTATCTTTTGACCAAGTAGATTTAAGACGTTTGTATTCACCTAGTTCTGTTGGGAAGAAAGTCTCTACCAGTTCTTTCTCAGACAGGTCTTTGACTTTATCATAGGTCTCTCTGTCTTCCGCTTCCAGCTTCGCGAGATTTTCTTTGGCGACCTTAAGCTTATCCTGATATTTAGCTGCAGCTGATGAGATAGGGCTCTTATCGCTGTTCAAGATATCGGACAGGCTGTAATAGGCCTTACGCTTGCCCGTAACGGTCTGTATCCCATAACCTGTCTGATAAGATGTCTGATAGGTGTATGTTTCTTCATAGGTCAGGTGCTCAGACTTATATTTATCCTTCCCTTCATTGATCTTATTCAGAGCCTCCATGGCATCTTCCAAACCACTTATGTACTTATTCTCAATATTTTGGACAATTTCCCGATGCACCCGCTTCATCTCCTCCAACATGTCCAAAACCTTATGCTCGGAATCAACAAAAGTCTTTTCTGGCATGTCCTTGCCTAAGGTCGCACCTCCTTTGGCAATATAAAGATGAGATAGATCGTTATTCTTGACAATCTCAGCTGTCTCAGAAATATCCTTAAGCAGGTCCTTGACCTGGCTGACATTGTCTTCAAACCAGCCTAGACGTTTCCCCTGTTCAAAGTCGCTTTTATTTGTATAATATTCAGTCATGAAGCACCTCCTTGAGCCGCCTGGCCGCTGTAAAGAATGGCTTCCTCAGACTTAGGTCCCTTATAGTCTGGCGCTGCCTGATCTTCCTTCAGACCATCACGGGTCAGCTCGAAAGCCTTCTGTGGATCCTGCTCTAAGGCCTGACGAGTTTCAGCATCCAGATTTGGATCGACTAGAGCCGCATTGACAATATCTGCAGCCAGGAGCTTGTCCGTGTCGATAAAGCCACGATAGGTCGTCTGAATATGGTTGAAAAGGAGCTCAGATAGAGACTGAAATGTCTGGGCCTTGGCGGTGAAATGATTGAGCGGAAGTTCACCCAAGCGAGACTGGAGAGATCCTTCCTTGCAGACAGCAGGGACTTTGTCAATCAAGCCCTGCAATTGAGCCGTCAACTGACTGGTACTAGTCACTAGCTCACGAGCTGCGAGCAGCAACTCCTCCTGCTCTGTCAAGGAAATACTAATCTTTGGCATGGCTGTATCCTCACTTTCAACTGGTTGATAATTTCTTTCTTCATGCCATCGGTGCTGATGGATCGGATTCGCTGCTCCAGGACATCATACTGATAGAGAGACGAAGGCGCATTTAGATATAGGTAGTCTTTAGACCTGCTTTGACCCGAATAGGAAGTAACTCTCAAAGCAGGGGCTTTCCCATAGTAGATGATCAGTCTCTCCTCAGAATAGGATTGCCAATCTGGCGCTGCTGGATTGATCTCTCGTTCTGGTATCTGACTCAAGAAAGGGTGGCCTTGAATCGTCATTCCAAGGAATTGGAAACTATGTATGCGATCTATCCTATAGGCGTTTTCGCCTACTTTTTCAATAACGATATGGTACCAGCGATTGGAGTCCGCTAACTGAGCACAATAATACCGATCATCTACCTCGCAGTGAGAATAAGCTTCCTGATATTTTTGCAGATAGACACCTTTGGCCAGACAAGCCGTTGTCGGCTCATTATTTTCATCAATCAAGCCCATATTCTTGAGGTCAGAAACCCCTTGTTCCAGTATCTGCTTGAGCTGGACAGCCTTCTCCTCATCTGCAGCCTTCGGAAGAGGAAGCAAAAACAGCTCCTCAGAATATCCATCAAAATTCAGCATATGCAGTGCATATAAAGATTCTAGTGTAAATATCATTTGCTTTCAATATCCTTCAGTACTTGCGCATCTTTTATCTGATAAAAGAGAGTTTCTAAACCATCTACGGCCTCATGGAGCTTTCCCACAGCTTCCGAAAAGTCCGCCTGATATTGGTCAATGAAGTCCTTAAGCCCCAGATACTGCTCCTTGGTCTCACCAGACCAGAGCGAGTCTTTCTGAGCCAAGTCCTTGACCTGAGAAGGGATGGTTGTATTAATCAAATCATGAACCTGCTTAAGCTGGGAAATCAAATCGCTCAGCTCCCCATCATCATAACGAATCGTATCATGGGAAAATCGATCCTGAATGCTATTGATATTTGTATCCATTTACAAAAGACCTCCAAAAAAGTCAGCTGGATTATCTTCCAAGCCGATTCTATCAAAGAATTTCTTACCTTTATTGTACTCCGTTTTGATGCTTTCTAGCTGATATTCCAAGGAGCTAATCTTGGCCACAACATCACTGTAGAGATCGATAAAGGAAGAATTGGAATTTCGCACAAAGTCTACATAGTCCTGTAGGACCTGCTTATGCTGTTTTAATTTACTCGAAGCTGACTCCAAGTAGAAATATCCACTTTCTCCATCAATGATATGAACAATACTCTCAATATAGTCGATATAGTCTTCCATATCCGAGGTAGAGCGCCTATGGTCTAACTGGTGACTGGAAATACCATTACGTACCCGGCGATAACGCTCTAGGTCTGCCTTGACGCTGTTATACTGACCTCTTAATTCTGCATCACTTGCCATTTTGCACCTCGCATTTCTTTTACTGCTTCTAGTTTACCATAATTATTATTCCTTTTACACTTTTAACAGTTTTTTATACCAGTAAAAAGACTAATTTATCCATCAATTACTAAACGATTGAAACGCCTCCATCTACTCCATCCCCACCTGCGGCTCCGCCACTTGTCTCAGATGGACTTCGTCCTGCGGTTTTGCTGCTGGGTTGAGCTTGGTCTGGATGGCTTCAGCTACGGCTCGCGGTACACCGACTTGGACGATGTCATCAACGCTGGCTTCTTTGATTTTAGCAAGAGATTTGAAGTGTTTCATGAGATTTTGCTTGCGCTTGGGCCCCAGGCCTTCGATGCCGTCCAGCTGGGAAGAAAAGGAATTCTTGGAGCGCAGCTGGCGGTGGAAGGTGATGGCAAAGCGGTGGACCTCATCCTGGATGCGCTGGAGGAGGAAAAATTCCTGCGAGTTACGGGACAGCTCCACCACTTCCAGCGGGTCGCCAAAGAGCAGTTCATGGGTTTGGTGCTTGTCATTCTTGCGCAGACCGGCGATGGGAATGTCCAGTCCCAGCTGATTCTGAATGACTTCCTTAGCGACATTGACCTGACCCTGCCCGCCGTCAATGACGATGAGATCCGGCGGAGTCAGCCCGTCGCGAATGACCCGGCTGTAGCGGCGTTTGATAACCTCCCGCATGCTGGCATAGTCGTCCGGTCCGACCACGGTCTTGATTTTGTACTTGCGGTAATCTTTCTTGCTGGGTTTGCCATTGACAAAGACCACCATGGCAGAGACTGGACTGGTTCCCATGATATTGGAGTTATCAAAGGATTCGATGCGGACGGGCGTCGGGATATGAAGGAGCTGGCCTAGATTTTCAATGGCCCCCTGTGTTTTTTCAATGGAGCGTTCCAGCAGGTCAAACTTCTGCTGCAGGCTGACCCGGGCATTCTTGATGGCCAGATTGACCAGTTGCTTCTTCTCGCCCCGCTGGGGTTTGAGCACTTTGGTATCGACAAGCGCTCGAACAGCCTCTTCGTCAATATCTGCCGGAATCAGGATTTCATTGGGCCTGAGGTGGGACTTGTCCTGATAAAACTGACCGACATAGGTCAGGAAATCCTCATCAGGGTCATTGTAGTATGGAAACATATTGACATCGCGCTCGATCAGCTTACCCTGACGGACAAAGAAGACCTGCACGCACATCCAGCCCTTGTCGACATAATAGCCAAAGACATCACGGTTCTGCAGGTCCTTGGCCATGACCCGCTGTTTGGTGCGCAGGGTGGCAATGGACTGGATCAGATCGCGGTACTCGGCTGCCTTTTCAAACTCCATGGCCTGCGCTGCGCCAGCCATTTTCCCCCGCAGCTCCTCGATAATCTGGTCATCCTGCCCCTTGAGAAAGGCTGCCACATCTTGGGCCAGCACCTTGAAATACTGGCTGTCCACCTGACAGACAGTGTGAGCCTTGCACTGGCCCAGATGATAGTAAAAGCAAACCTTTTCGGGCGGATTGGTGCACTTCTTGAAAGGGAAAAGCCGATCCAAGAGACGCTTGATTTCATTAGCCGCTCCGACATCCGGATAGGGACCAAAGTAAAGTCCCCCATCCTTCTTGACCTGGCGCGTGATGATGAGGCGCGGATAGGTTTCGTTGGTAATCTTGATGAAAGGATAGGACTTGTCGTCCTTGAGCATGATATTGTACTTGGGCCTATTTTCCTTGATGAGGTTGATTTCCAAGAGCAGGGCTTCGATATTGGACTCGGTGACGATAAACTCGAAGTCTTCGATTTCAGAAACCAGCGCTTCTGTCTTGGTATCATGGCTGCCTCGGAAATAGGACCGCACTCGGTTGCGCAGGTTTTTGGCCTTGCCCACATAGATAATGGTGCCATGTCTGTCCTTGTGAATATAGCAGCCGGGACTGGTCGGCAGCAGCTGCAGCTTGTTTTGAATGATGTCGTTCATAACTATTATTTTACCAAAAAAAGAGCAGTTTCCCTACTCTTAAGATTGACTATGGATATGAGTCAGTGCTTGGTGCATCCAAACCATCCCCAGCAAAATAAAGGCTAGGTAGTAGGGAAAGAGAGCAAGCGTCGTACTATTGCCTAAAAAGCCAAAGAGAGGCGGCATGAGAGTTGTTCCAACGTAGGCACTGGCCATCTGCACGCCGATAATGGCCTGCGATTGATCCTTGCCAAAATGATCCGGCGTAGAATGGATGATACATGGATAGATAGGTGCGCAGCCCAGACCAATCAGCAGCATCCCGCCCAGAGTGATGAGAGCAGACGAGACAGGTAAAAAGAGGACGATAATCCCCATGGCAATCAGGACCTGTCCCATGCGAATCAGCTGAGTATCATTGAAGCGAATGGCCAGAAAACCATTGATTGCCCGTCCAATGGTAATCCCCAGATAAAAGAGACTGGCAAAGCCTGCCGCCTGAGCCGCATCCAAGCCTTTTTCAGCTACTAAGTAAGAGGCACTCCACAGTCCCATGGTTGATTCTAGACCACAGTAGCAGAGAAAACAAATCATGACTTCTTTTGCTCCTGCGATGCGGAATATCTCCTTTAAGCTTAATGGACGCTTCCTCCCCTCTTCATCTGCCGTCTGCTTCTCCTTTTCCCAAAGAGGCAGACTGATAAAGAGAACAGCTGTCAGCACTATCTGAATCAAGGCAACAGAAAGATAGCCGCTGGTCCAAGCTCTACCATTTTCCAAAGCAAAGGCCATGATATAAGGACCGGCTGATGCACCGACGCCCCACATACAGTGCAGCCAGCTCATGTGCTTGCTGCTGTAATGCAGCGCCACGTAGTTGTTAAGAGCCGCATCAACACTTCCTGCGCCCAGACCGTAAGGAATGGCAAAGAAGCACAAGAGCCAGAAGGAATGGCTGATTGAAAAACCAAACAAGGCAAGGGCTGTCAAGGCTACACTAATGGCTGTCACCTTTCCGGTCCCCAGCCACTTGCTGAGGCGGTCACTCTGAAGGCTGGACACAATGGTCCCGACGGAAATAATCATGGAGATAATCCCCATATAAGAAACAGGCACAGCAAGCTCTCCCTGCATGGCCGGCCAGGCAGCGCCCAGCAAACCATCCGGCAGACCCAGACTGATAAAGGACAGGTAAATAATAGCAAGCAATAAGTGAAACATGTCTCCTCCTCGCAGACCCTACTATTTCATTAAGTAATTAGTTGATTTCTCTCTGATCGTTTAGTTATATGCAAAGGCTGGGACGAAAATCAAAGCCTCCTCCTACCGACTGTTGTCTGAGGGTGCAGCCATCATAGGAGCCTGTCCCAGTCTGCTCTTTGATGTCCAAAAAGCAGATTTTCCAATCATGATGAAGAGCAGCCATCAGGACCGCCGCAGCGCGCGCAGTCTGAGTCCAACCTGCAGAAACTTGCAGGACAGACCCGCTCCAAGACAGCTAAAATAATTATAGCACAAAGCAGCTGAAAAAACCGCCCTTTTTTCAGCCATTGCTGCCAGTCAGCCAGCCAGAGGATCGCTCGCAAAGGGAAAGCGTTTTTTAAAGATACTCTATCAGCCTCTTATAGGGTGTCTTCCAAAAAGACAAGTTCCTCTGTGGATGAGAGCGCAGCCATCATGGGCGTCTGTCCCATTTTTAGCCAGCTGATTTTAAACCAGAAAAGCAGCGGCTGCTGAGCAATCGATTGCACTCCCGATAACCGGGAGTTTTCTCTTTTTACAGAAGAGAAAAAGGTCTGGGAGACCTTTTCAGTCTGAGCTTAGAAACAAGAGAGTGAAGGGAACTAAAATTTTTAAAAATTTAGTTCTTATACAGTATCTTCCAAAAGATTCATCCCTCTGTGGGTGAGGACACAGCCATCATGGGAGTCTGTCCCACCGTCTTATTTGCCCCCTTCACAAGTGGCCGGAGGATAAATTTAAAAAATTACTAAAAAACACTTGACAAAAATTGCAAACGGTTGCATAATATTCTTATAAATAAAAATTCCGGGAGGAAAAATGGAATGAAAACATGGAAAAAAATCGTATTGGGCAGTGTCAGCCTGCTGGCAGCGACAGCTTTATTGGCAGCCTGCAGCTCCAACAGCAAGGAAACAAGCTCATCCGGATCTGACAGCAAGACCCTGAAGCTCTGGGTTCCAACCGGCGCTAAGGACTCTTATGCCGATACTGTCAGCCAATTTGAAAAAGATTCCGGCTACAAGGTTGAAGTCGTGGAAATGGAAGATCCAAATGCTCAGGAAAACCTGACCAAGGATGCCAGCACGGCAGCTGATGTCTTCTCCCTGCCGCATGACCAGCTGGGCAAATTGGTCGAAGCCGGCGCGATTCAGGAAATTCCTTCCAGCATGGCCGACGAAATCAAGAAAAACGATACCGAGCAGGCAGCTCTCGGTGCACAGTACAAGGGCAAGACCTACGCTTTCCCATTCGGTATCGAATCACAAGTAACCTACTACAACAAATCCAAACTGACCGCTGATGATGTCAAATCCTATGAAACCATCACCTCTAAGGGCAAATTCGGCGGCAACCTGAAAGAAGTCAATGCCTATGCGATTGCTCCGCTCTTCCTGTCAGTCGGCGACACCCTCTTCGGAGCTGACGGCGAGCAAGTAGACGGAACCAACTGGGGCAATGAAGCCGGTGTTAACGTCCTGAAATTCATCGCAGCACAGAAAGACAACAGCGGCTTTGTCAATGTCGATGCTTCAAACCTGCTGGCTAAATTCGGGGACGGCTCAGTAGATGCTTTCCAATCAGGTCCTTGGGACTATGCAGCTGCTGAAAAAGCTGTCGGAAAAGACAACCTCGGCATCTCCGTTTACCCAACTGTCAATATCGGCGGTCAAGATGTACAGCAAAAAGCCTTCCTCGGCGTGAAACTCTATGCTGTGAACCAAACACCTTCAAATGGCGATACTGACCGTATCTCTGCCAGCTACAAACTGGCGCAGGCTCTGACCAGCAAGGAAAGCCAAGCAAACCAATTCAAGTACGAAGGCCGCCACATTATCCCTGCTAACAAAGAAGTCCAAGAATCTGACGATGTCAAAAAAGATGCATTGGCTCAAGCTGTCATCACCATGGGATCATCTGATACCTACACAACGGTCATGCCTAAACTCAGCCAAATGTCTGTCTTCTGGACTGAAAGTGCTGCCATCCTCAGCGATGTTTACAACGGTAAAATTGGCGAAGATCAATACCTGGCAAAATTACAGCAGTTTGACAAAGATTTAGCCGCAGCTAAATAGTACTCAGCGAAGTGAGGGGCCAGCCTCCTCACTTCTTTCTTTGTAACTATAAGGAGAACACTATGAATCCGTCATCCTATGACAATGCATCCATGCTGCAGGTCTTTAAAGAAGGGACCTGGGATGTGAAACTTTCATTTCTGGTAATGGGCTTGGCTAATCTGGCCAATAAACAGTTCATCAAGGGCCTGCTTTTCCTCCTGTCAGAAATAGCCTTCTTTATTGCTTTTATCATCCAGATTGTCCCTGCAATCGGCGGCATGATTACACTGGGCACTCAGGAGCAGGGTGAGGCGGTGAAAAATGTCAATGGCATGGAAATCACCGTTCAGGTGGCTGGTGACAATTCCATGCTGCTGCTGATCTTTGGTCTGGCTTCCTTGATTTTCTGTGCAGTTTTTGCCTATATCTACTGGTGCAATCTCAAGAGCGCCCGCCATCTCATGGCCCTCAAGCAGGAAGGTCGCAAGATTCCCGGCTTCATCGAGGATTTCAAAACCTTGGCCGACGGCCGCTTCCATATCGGCCTCATGTCAGTCCCTCTCACCGGCGTACTGCTTTTTACCATTCTGCCGCTGATTTACATGATCTGCTTGGCTTTTACGAACTTCGATCACAGCCATCCGGCACCCAAATCTCTCTTTGACTGGGTGGGCTTTGCCAACTTTGGCAATGTCTTTTCAGGCCGTATGGCTGGGACCTTCTTTCCGCTTCTGGCTTGGACCTTGATCTGGGCGGTAGCCGCCACTGCAACGAATTTCTTCTTCGGTGTTGTTCTGGCTCTGCTACTCAATACCAAGGGTCTGAGATTTAAGAAAGTCTGGCGGACCCTCTTTGTCATCACCATTGCCGTACCGCAGTTCGTATCGCTGCTGCTCATGCGCAACTTCCTCAACGACAGCGGACCTTTGAATGGCCTGCTGCAGAGCCTGCATCTCATTCAGCACCCTATCCCCTTCCTCAGCGACCCGCTTTGGGCTAAATTTTCCATTATTCTTGTCAATATGTGGATTGGGATTCCCTTCACCATGCTGGTAGCTTCAGGGATTATCATGAACCTGCCCAGCGAGCAGATTGAGGCGGCTGAGATTGACGGGGCCAGCAAATTCCAAGTCTTTAAGAGCATCACATTCCCGCAGATTCTCCTCATTATGACTCCGGCACTCATCCAACAGTTTATCGGAAACATCAATAACTTCAACGTTATCTACTTCCTGACCGGCGGCGGACCGGCCAATTCAGCCTTCTACCAAGCTGGCTCGACTGACCTTTTGGTGACCTGGCTCTATAAACTGACTGTTACCGCTAAGGACTATAACTTGGCATCTGTTATCGGTATCCTGATTTTTGCTATTTCGGCAACCTTCAGTCTCTTGGCCTACACCAGATCCACATCATTCAAGGAAGGAACGGCTAAATAATGAAAAACAAAAAAAGACTTCGTCTATTAGGGATTTACATCTTGCTGGCTGTTTTGGCCTTTATCTGGCTGCTGCCTATCCTCTGGATTTTCCTGACCAGCTTCCGTGGGGAAGGTGCTAATGCAGTCCCTTACTTCTTCCCTAAGACCTATACGTTTGACAATTATGTGAGGCTGTTTAATAACAGCGCTTATCCTTTTGCTCGGTGGTTTATCAATACCCTGATTGTGGCGACGGCTACCTGCATCCTGTCTACTTTGATTACAGTTGGCATGGCCTACTCACTCAGCCGGATTAAGTTCAAGCACAAAAACGGCTTCCTGAAATTGGCACTGGTCCTCAATATGTTTCCGGGCTTCATGTCCATGATTGCTGTCTACTATATCCTCAAGGCCCTCAATCTGACTCAGACCCTGACATCCCTGATTTTGGTTTATTCTGCCGGAGCAGCGCTGGGCTTCTATATCGCCAAAGGCTTCTTTGATACTATCCCCTACTCTCTGGACGAGTCAGCCATGATTGACGGGGCTACCCGCTTCCAAATCTTCCGGACCATCACCCTGCCGCTGTCCAAGCCCATCATCGTTTATACAGCACTGATGGCCTTCATGGGACCTTGGATTGACTTTATCTTTGCCTCTGTCATCCTAGGCGATGTTAAGGATAAATACACCGTTGCTTTGGGGCTCTTCCAGATGCTCAATAAGGATGCCATCAACCAGTGGTTCCTGCCTTTCACAGCCGGGGCCATCATCATCGCTATCCCGATCACCCTCCTCTTTATCTTTATGCAGAAATACTATGTAGAAGGCGTGACCGGCGGGGCGGTCAAATAGTATAGTCATTTCTGCTCTTCGAACATCAGAAGCCTTGTACTCGATAGACTTGTTCAGAAGCAACGATTCTTCTCTCTTTTGCTTTCCTTCAATAGTGAAAGACAGTGGACAAATAGTCTCTTAACAGTCATAAGACATTGTCAGCTGCTGCTGTGGTCAGAGGTCCTCCAAGAGTGTGGGAGGCTGTTGTAGATTGCAGCTAAGGCAAGTAAAGCTTGCATCAGCTGCACGCCGATACAGCTGACAGTTCTTAGCAGAAGCTCCTTCACCGCTTCAAAATCTTCCACTGGAGCTTTTGAGCGAGGCAAAGAAAAAGACCTCAGCTTTTCGCTTAGCAATAAGGCGACGCTGACCTAGTTTGAAGAGATTTTCGAAGAGTATGATCAGCCACCAGCGCAGCATAGCTGGTGGTTTTTGTTTTTCTCTGCGAGAAAAACAGCCGGAAACCATCATAAAAAAACCGCTCATTACTGAACGGTTTTGTCTGCTAATCATTCTAATTTAGATTCCCATTTTTTCTCAAGTGCTGGCGGATGTTCGATCCGACAGTCTGGAGAGTGGGAACTAAACTGTTTGCTTACAGTTCTTCATCTCTGCGGCGGCCTTTTTGGGCACCAGCCAAAGTGGCAATTCCCAGAGCCATTCCGAGAAAGGCCAAGCGTTCTGCTTCTGAACCGGTTTGCGGCAGAATGGTCGTCGTTCCATTTCCCTGTCCTTCTGCTTCAACTGGGGCAGGATCAGCCTGCTGCGGAGCAGCCGCATCAGCAGCCGGAGCTGTTCTGCTATTATTGGTTTGGCTGACTTCACGCGCCTGAGCATGAACTTCAGCAGTTTGGCTGTCTGCGCCCGGACCTGCTGCGCCTCTTCTGCCGGCTGTCAGCACTTGAACCCCTTCGCCAGAGCGATAGGAAGCCTGACTGCTGTCGAGAGCATTTGCATAGAGGCCGTTTTCTTGGATAATTGCATCCATCAGACGCTCATAGCTGTCCTGAAGATTGGTATAAACTTCCTGCAGTCCGGCCAAGACTGCGGCTTCCTGCTCATATGCAGCTTGTTTTGCGGCCAATTCTGCCTGCGCTATGGCCAGTTCGCGCTGCGCTTCCGCTAAGAGCTGCGGAGCATCCAGCAGATTTTGCACTTTCTGCTGGGCCGCTGCATAATCAGCCTGAGCTGCCTGCAGATTTTCTTGAGCTGCTGCCACATTCATCTGAGCTGCCTGCTGCGCAACCCTGAGTTCCGCCAGCTTGTCTTTTGCTTCATTTAAGGCAGCTTGAGCCTTAGTCAGCTTGTCCTGATGAGGCTGCAGGCTGGCTGCAATTTTAGAGGTTGCTGTATTTAAAGCCTTCTGCTTATCAGCGACATTTTGCTGGTTCAGTGCCAGACTGTTTTCTGCTGCAGCAACTTTCTGACGGGCTGTTTCTACTGCAGCTGAACGAGCTGCCCCGGTGCGTTGCTCATCTGCCAATTGTGCAGTCAGAATATTCAAGGTAGATTCTTGACCGACCTGCTGAGCCTTCAGCTCTGCCAGCTGATTTTTCAGGGCCGTTACCCTTGCACTGGAGCCAACTGAACGGCCGCCGCCAGCACGGAGCAGCTGTTCCATAGCTGCCACTGTCAGCAGAGTCCCGTTATTGACCCGTTGGCTGAAATTGCGGACATTATGGAAGCCTACTTCAGAAGTCCCGTAAACAGTGCTGAATTGGTTGGCATGAGTATCATAGGCTGCCGAAATAGCATTGGCTTTATTGTCCATCATTTGGACATAGTGTCCAATCTGTGCAAAGACATTGGCGCCGACCTTCATGTAAATAGCATTGGCATCCAGCTGTCTTTCATCTGTAGGCAGGCCGTACTGGCCGGCGATCCGCTGATACAGCGCCTTTTCGCTGTGCCAGAAATCAACTGCCCCTTGCGGACTGAAGCTGATTGCTACATTTTCATTGCCAATCAGCTTGCCCATGTGCCAGTTATTTCTCTCAAAGTAAATCGTTTGAATCTGGCTGGCTACATTGGCATAAGGATCCACCAGCAATTCCTGCAGTCCGGCATTGCGGCGGTAGGTATTGATGGCCTTGACCAATTCCAGTGCCTTCAGATTATTTTCCAGGCTGGCAGGGCTGCTTGAATCCGTACCGACAGTGATGCCAAATTCATTTTGGCCGCGCTGATAAACTGCCAAAGCATTATTGGCTGCATCGCGGATTTCCTGGTTGGCCGCATGATTGCGCACATTTTCTAAGAATTGAGAATAGTTCGTGTTGCGCAGGTCAACTGGTGCAGTCGCTGCTTCCTGCTCTGCTGCCGGAATCTGTGCTTCCACAGAGCTGATTGTCTGCTTGGTTTGATCCAAAGCAGCCTGTGTCTGATTGATTTTAGTTTGAATGTCAGCCTGAGCCTGCGGAGAAGCTGCTGCTTCCTGCTCAGCCTTAGCCAGTTCTTCTTTGGCCTTATCCACAGCTGCTTGAGCCTGGCTTTGCTGATTTTGAGCGGTTTCCAGCGCTTTTTCCTCTGCCTGAACAGGTGTTTTGGCTTGTTTTAACTCAGACTGTGCGACATCCACCAACGCTTCTTTGGCAACCACTGCATTTTCTTGGTCTTTGACTGCCTGCTCTGCCTCTTGGAGTTCTGTTTCAGCTTCTGTTACCGCTGCTTCCTTAGACGCAGTCTCTTCTTGGGCAGCCTGAGCATCCGCTTCCGCCTGAGCAATATTTTCTTCTGTGGCTTCCGCTTGATTTTCGGCAGCTGCTTCAACCGCTGCCTCTGCCTCCTTGACATCGCTTTCCGCAGCATCCCTCTCGGCTTTTGCTTTATCAGCCGCTTCCTGCTGCTGGTCAACATTGGCTTTTGCTTCATCGGCTTTAGCCTGAGCATCTTCTAAGTCCGTCACGGTGACAGGCTTTTCTGTAACCTTTGATGTTTTCGGGTCCGTTGCAGCTGACTTAACCACTTCATCGGCCTTTACCTGATGAGTCAGGCCGCCAGAAATAATGGTCGATGCAGCAATACTGGTTGCCACGACCGATTTACCAATCTTCTTTTCCATAATATCTCCTTCTTGTCATATCACATGCTCTATTTATTTGGGCAGACTTACCCACATAGTAATATACTAGCACAAAAAAGCTTGTTTCACCAGTATTTAAAATTATCATTTTGATAGAAATCTTGTTACAAAACTGTGACAAGAACAGACAAAAAACAGAAGCGGGTTTTCGGCTGCTTCTGTCTTCATATCACTCATGATTCCAACTCTTGGTCAGTTTCCTTCTGCTCCGCTTCCTCCCGAATCTCCTCCAGCATGGCTGCTTCTTCGTCAGTCAGTTCATAATGCTCCAGCAGGTCCGGCCGTCGCTGGTAGGTCTTCTTCAGGCTTTCATAGAGCCGCCACTTGCGGATATTTTCATGGTGGCCGCTCATGAGAATATCCGGCACCAGCATGCCCCGGTATTCGTAGGGGCGGGTGTACTGGGGATATTCCAAAAGGCCGGATGAAAAACTGTCATCGGTATGGCTGGCTTCCTTGCCAATGACCTCCGGAATCAGACGCACCGTCGCATCAATCATAGTCATGGCCGCCAACTCGCCACCCGTCAGGACATAGTCGCCCAAGGAAATCTCATCTGTCACCAAGGTCTTGATCCGCTCATCATAACCCTCATAATGGCCGCAGATGAAAATCAGCTCCTCCTCCCAGGCCAGCTCCTCCGCATAGGATTGGTCAAAGGTCCGGCCAGCCGGATCCAGCAGAATCACGCGCGGCTGCTTCTTGTCAATGGCATCATAGGCATCAAAAATCGGCTGGGCCCGCAGCAGCATGCCCTGACCGCCTCCGTAGGGCTCGTCGTCCACATGGCGGGACTTCTCAGCATTTTCCCGGAAATTATGGTAGTTGATTTCCAAAAGGCCTTTTTCTCTGGCCTTGCCGACAATCGAATGCTCCAGCGGAGCAAACATTTCCGGAAAGAGGGTCAAAATATCAATTTTCATCGTCCAGTCCTTCCGGAATTTCTACATCAACCCGGCCTCGCTCGATGTCAATCTCCAGCACCACCGGAGGAATATAAGGCAGAAGCAGATCCCGCTTGCCCTTGCGCTTGACCACCCAGACATCATTGGCTCCCGGCTGCAGGATTTCCTTGATGGTTCCCAGCAGGACACCGTGCTCATAAACATCTAGGCCGATAATCTCATGGTAATAAAACTCCCCCTCATCCAGGTCGGACAGGTCTTCTTCCCGGACCTTGAGGGTGCAATCCCGGTATTTTTCAATGTCATTGATGTGGTACATGCCCTTGAACTTGATGATGTCAAAGTTCTTGGCCTTGCGGTGGCTGGCAATCTCCACATCCATGACAAACTTATCCTTCTTGTCAAAAAGAGCCAGAATGCTGCCCTTCTTGAAACGATCCTCCGCAAAATCCGTCACCGACAGAACCCGCATTTCTCCCTGCAAGCCCTGCGTATTGACGATTTTCCCAACATTAAAAAAATTCATACTTGCTCCAAATCATCTTTCTGCCTAGTATTTTATCATGATAGGGCGGAATGTACAAGATTTACAAGAAAATAAAGAATCAAACTTTTCTTGATCGACATATATATATAAGTTGTATAATTATACATATGGGATGTATTTTATCTGATGATACAATCCGTACCCTGCAACAAAATGAAAAAAGGTGACGCCAATGGGAAAGAAACTAAATAAACTCTTGCTTTCTACTGCTGTCCTTTCCGCTGCCACAATAGCTGGTTTTACAGTTCTGGCACAGTCTAAAAAAACCTCAGCTCGGGAAAATCAGGCAAGTGAAACAAGAACTCACAATCCAGCAGAAGAAAAAATTACTCAGGTAGAAAACCGGACTGTCAAAGCCTTTCTGCAATATTATTCACGAAATCAGCTGACTTCTGCTTCTTCTCTGCCCATGCTGGATGATTTAGCAGCGGACACTCGCATCATTGTCATTGATCCAGATGATGCGGATAAGAGCCTGCCGCCTGCTATTGGAACTTCAGTAGACGGCTCCGAAGGTCCTGTCGGCGGGACAGTCAATGCTGACGGTCAGTACGTTGAGTTTGACACCCGCAACCACAGCCAATCTGCCACCGTGCAGGAGATTCGCGATGCTGTTGCTGAGATTCTTGGCTGAGTCATCTTTGCTTTAATACGCTTACTCAATGGACGAGCCCTGCTCACTGCCATTTCTTGAGGACCGTCAGTTTTCCTTTATTGTCCAAAGAAAAACGGCTTTCAGAAACAGCTGTCCACTCTTTGAGCAGCACTTCCTCGGCTAAAGAAAATCTTTCCTCAATCTTAGCCTTGGTCAAGCCATAGTTTTCATAGCGGTCTGCAGGAACGATGACCTCTTGGCTCTTGTAATCCGACAACTTGACTTCCTGGGTCAGGGTCTTTTCCCTGACACTATAGCTGGCAGTCAGGGACAGCTGGACATCATCAGCTAATTTTTCCTCATAATCCAAGGTCAGGAGCTGCTCTTTATTATTGGCAATGATATTCAGATTGCTGTTTTCAGGCAAATCTTTTGATTGAACTACCACCATGACCGACCCTGCCTGAAAATCCGAACTTTCCTTTTCTGTGGCAAGGTCAGCTCCTTTTATCTTCAGAAGCTTCATTTGATTCTTAGCGCCTGAGCTTAGATAGGAGATTTCATCGCTGTAAATATCGTCAAAAATATTACTAGACTGGCTGCGCTGCTGGTAGAACAGCAGCAGCCCAACCGCTAAAAGCACAGCTAACACCAAACTTAACAATAGGACTTTTTTCATACAAATCATCCACTTTCTGCGTAATTTCCCAGTTGGTTATCTCGTTCTTCTAAGATTATGAAATTATATTTCTGCTTTCATAAGAAAATCTTGCAGCCAAAAAGCCCGCTTAGGGCTCATTTTTGTATTATGACATTTGACTGTAAATATCTTTCAACACTGATTTTACAGCATCAATTCCAATTTTTGTATATTTATTTCTAAATTTTTCTTCAATCTCTTCATTATAGAGATAATTACCATCCTTATAGTAAACACAAGACGTTAATTCCATTTCCTTGTTAAATTGCAACTGAACAACGTCCTCTCCTTTTAAGTGAATAGACAATTCGAAACCATTTTTTGAGGGAACACTTATTGTTACAGATGGATTTCCTTTACTTTGCAAACTATCTATTCGATTATTTAATTTTAATCCAACCGTATCAACATCATAACCTGCATTTTTAATTTCTTCAGCATATTGAGTAGTATTCATTAGACTATTCAACTGTTCATAAATAGATTGATTCCTATAGGCTCTTTGAAAAGTCTCCTTTCTATAGGAGCTATACAAAAAAAATAGAGATAAACACGCTAACAGTAAAAGTATTCCACATAATATAGCAACTAGTTGCTTTCTATTTTTTAACTCATTTAACATTTTTATCTTTTCCTCGTTCCAAGTAATCAAGAAAGTCTTTCTTATGTTGTTCTTGTTCTTGATTAGTATATTGTTTAGAAATATGATGGCTTCCTAGAGTTTTTGTGTCCAGAATTTCTTCAACTACTTCTTCCCCGTCTTTTTGGCCTATTCCAAAAACCAACCCTGGATAATCATAATTATCATAGAATTCTTTCACTCGATTTATGGAGTTACTTTTCACTCCAGTGTTATAATCTGATGAAATATTAAAAACAGAGCTTCTATCCACACCCTCTGCTGTTGCTCTACGATAATAATTGATAGCATCTAAATCTGAATTAAAGTCAGAATCACTATAACGGCCAGAGTCAACATCGCCCTTAAATGAGATTTCTTCGTGTTCCAAACCACCATTAGCTAAATGAGAAGCCTTATGAATCCCATTATCTATGGAAATAAAATCCCAACTTTTTTCAGTAAAAGCAGCTAACTGTACAGCTTCGTGCGCTAAATCCTTTGATTGAGATTCATCAGCATGCTGCTTTTTGATTGACACTTCCAGAATAGCTATATCTTTATCAGATAGACCATATTCTTTACACAGTTCATCTCTTTCAGCTTTATCTTCCGTCCCACAAATAGCCTTCCAACGAGTCGAAACATAATTATCAGGAACAAATGATGCAAGTAAACGATTGTACTCATATATAACTTTTTGATTATCCCAACCTTCTTTATTAGCTTTTTTTAATATGCCCTGCTGTAGATTATATAAAGCATTAGCTGATTCATTATCTAATCCATAAGTAGTTTTTAAATCATTGATAATTTTATCTTTATCAGTTTGAGGAGTCATGGGTGTATAATTCATCAATTGAGTTGCCCAAGTCAAATTCGCTGGTAGAACATAAACACCCTTATTAGCATCCCAACCTGTACTCAGTTGACTCAGACCGGTATCGACCAGACTTTTCAGAATCTCGATTTCCGAGAACATCAGGGGAGAAACAGCATTGAAATTTCTTAGCTTATCCAGCTTTTCTTGGAGCACCCGCCGCGCTTCGCTAGCTATATCAATGATTTTCTGATGCTGCACTGCTAAAACGGGATTCCCCAGCACAGCACTGGAGACCTTAGCTGCTTTAGCAGCCGCTATCACCATATCCAGCCTCTGTATATCAGCCTCCAGCTGGGATTCCTTCAAACTTTCATTTGCGACCTGCTCAATATAGGATGCCGGAAAACGTTTGACCGCCTGACCGACTGCTTCAGACAGCATTTTCCCTCCGCGCACCAAAGGGCGAAGGACTTGCTCAGAATAAGCCCGGGCAGAATCATAGGCTCTCCCTTTTAGGACATCTGTACTGGCTTCAAAATCAGCCAAAGCTCCCTCTAAATCTTCATAGGCATGGAGTTCCTCACGGGTCATTGTATCGGTACTGGCTGCCTGAGATTGTGAATTTCCCAGATACATGTCTATACTCATCTTGATTTCCTCTTGTCTTCTATGCTTTGAGCAATCCGGATTCGCTCATGGTATGCTTGGTCCTGTCCCTCGGAAGCCTCTTTCTTTTTGCGCTTCAAACTTTCGCACTCCGCTTCAAAGCTTTCCTGAAGATTCTGCCAGTTCTGCAAACAGTCTTCTCGCAGCTGATCAAAGCCATTTTGAGGGCTGTAACGACCGCAGAGATCCTCCAAAATCACATTCACCTGATGCGCATCAGACTCTGCCGATTCGTAATACTCAGTCACCTTCTTCAGCTCACCAGCCAGCTCATATTCCTTTTCCAGCAGGTCAGACTCCTTGCGACGCAGGTCTTCTATCTGTTCTTCCGGAGTTTTCTTTTCTTCCTTCATTTTCTGCTGTCTTTGGCAGCGCTGACTAATCCTGTACATGACCTTATCTTGATTGGCCAGCATCTGCTTGAGCTCTTTCTGTTCCCGCAGATTTTGCAGCTGTTCCTGCCGGGCGCGCAGACGCTCAGCCGGAGTCATATCCGAATCAAACACTAATTTGATGGGCTTTTCCTTATTTTCCATCAGCATCTGTCCTCCTTTTGCTTGCAGTATGAAAGAGTCAGTCCCTCAGTCTATTGAATCCGCTGCTTGCTGATCGACAGCTTCAAACTCCTCAGCAACACTGTGGATATTTGTCACCATGTCGGATAGAGCCGTCGAAATCCCCTGTCTGGCTGCTTGGACAGCTCCCATGGCTTCATGCGCATTGGCATTGCCAGAGACGGTCGTTTGTTCATCCTGCTGAGCTTGGCCAATACCAGAGAGATTAGAACTCCCTTGCTTGATTTTCACTGCATAGCTTTGAGCATCCGATTTATTGCTTTGAATCTTCGTCATCCGCTCCTCCTTATCTATGTCATAAATTATAGCATTTTTTTATAGCGTTTTTATTAACAAATTGTTGCAAGAAGGTTACACGGAACACTGTTTTTGACTAAGGGGCAAAAGGTTCTCATCAGTCAGCAGACGCTCCACCACCGCCGCATAGAAATACAACAATCTATTCTGCAGGCTGATACAGCACAAATAACTGTCCGGCTTTTGTTTTGATTCATCATTCTTTCATCATTTCTTTCGATCCATTCCCTTCCCCATTCAGATCTTGCTCACCTGTTCTTAAATTTCATTCTATCAAGATAAGACTCAGCCAGCTTCAACTGCCTCTCTCTTTCTCTGCGAGCCGCTCCAACATCATCCGGACTCTGTAAGTTGCGCACTTTGACTGCATAATCTGCCGAGACAATAGCATGACCTCGCATGTGGGCTGTTGCAACCGCTTGAGCAAAGGCACGCGCAGCGGATTTGCTGATTTCTGTACGGGATTGCTGGGCCAGCTGATTGGCTAAAAATCCTGCCTGCCTCAGCTCATAGGCAGAAGCCTGACCGTCCAGTCTGGCCTGAAAAACTGTTTTAGCCTGCGAAATGATATCGGCCCTTGCATTTTTATCTCCGATATCAATCAGCTCCAGAAAATCTTCCGCATTGGACAAAGCCCACCGGGCCAGCTCCTTTTGCGGCAAGAAGCTCAGTTCCTGCTCCAGCTCCAGACGTTTCTGAGCATCATCCAGTATCTTGATTTTACAGACAGTGGGGAGCTGCATGTGCTGGTTCAGATAGAGTTTTCGTTCATGGACATTCCAAGCATAATCTTCTATTCTCATACTTTCTCCTATCACTGAGCATTATTGGGATAAATAGAAAACAGCAGGACACAAGGGTCCCACTGTCTCTGTTTTATTTCTCATCAATGACGATGCGAACTTTTTTGTATTCGGTTGGGACAGAGTAAACAATCGTCCTTATGGCGGAGATAGTACGCCCCTTGCGGCCGATTACACGTCCAACATCACTCGGATCCAGATCCAGGTGATATTCTAAAAATTCAGGTGTATCCTCAATCTTGATAGTTAAGGCATCTGGCTGTGAAATCAAAGGTTTCACTATCGCAATAATCAGATTTTCAATCGTGTCCATATGTCAACCTACACTTCTATTATTTAGAGTATTTTGAATCGTGGAATTTCTTCAGTACGCCGGCCTTTGAAAGGATGTTGCGCACAGTATCAGATGGCTGCGCACCTTTTGAGAGCCAGTCAAGAACGCGGTCTTCTTTCAATGTTACTTGGTTTTCTTCTACAAGTGGGTTGTAAGTTCCAACTGTTTCGATGAAACGTCCGTCACGCGGTGAACGTGAGTCTGCAACGTTGATACGGTAGAAAGGTTTTTTCTTAGAACCCATACGAGTCAAACGGATTTTTACTGCCATTTTTAAAAAGTCTCTTTTCTTTATTTTCTTTCGGTGAAATAGCTGATACTCAATGAAAATCAAAGAGCAAACTAGGAAGCTGGCCGCAGACAGTACTGGCGTACGGCAGGGCAACGCTGACGAAGTTTGAATTTGATTTTCGAAGAGTATGAGCTATCAAGCACATGATCTATTATAGCAGATTAAAATCAGCTGTCAAGTTTTTTTCTTGACAGAGTTAAAAATTTTTTAGATTAGTCTTTTTGGTTTTTTAAAATCACCTGTCCAGAAACATTTTCATATTTTTTAAAATACAATTTGACTGAAGCGTCTTTAGGAAAAGTACCTAAATCAATATACTTATTAATGGTCTCTGGTGCATAATACTCTGTGTCTCCACTACGACTATTATAGGACCTGCTTTTTACCTCGTCTTCTGATATATTTTTCTCATCCAGTACTTGGTCTGAATGAAATTCGAAAGACCATTTTAAAAGATCAACTTTATCCATTTTTTGGACAATCTCTTTTAGCTTATCATGATTTTCTGGATTCTTCCTGAATTCGACTAAAAACTTACTATATAGCATGAGATATTTATTTAGGCTGTCTGAATCATCAACCTTTTTAGAGGACGAAACCCTTATAGTCTGAAATAGAGCTCTGTCAAATCCTGATTTTTGCTGGTATTCAGCTGTCATGTCATCTTCCATTTCGCCCTCAATCTCATCAATTAAGCTGGTTATTTCTTGGTCTACCAAACAATCCAGTAACTGATCTGCTGTTCGCTCTCCGTAAAATATCTCATAAAATTCAATTTTACTGCCCTTTCGATCTGGGTGGTATTTTAGAATAGGATACTTTTGGATATCTTCCTCGGTGAAATACAAATCAATTGCCGCACCACCACCCTCGTAATGATAACTGCCATCAGAACTAACCTTGACAGGCTGAAAAGGGAGTTTTTTAAAAAGGGCCTTCGTCGTTCGTATGCTTTCGTCGACTTCTTCTTTCTTAGCATAACAAGCTGTCAGTAGCAACAAACTGGCAAGAAGAGAAAACAAAGCAAGGATTTTTTTCATTTGCAATCTCCTTATGGAACCAATAGTCTGATAATATCGTCATAAGAATAGGCGGTATAGGTCGGCTGAGCGCTGCTGGTGTTGGTCAGCTGCCGGGGATTGTACCAGAGAGAGTCCAGTCCGGCATTGTTGGCGCCAGCGATGTCAGCAGTCAGTGAGTCCCCAATCATCAAGCTCTGAGCCAGGTCAAAATCCGGTATCTGCTCTGCTATTTTTTCATAAAAGACAGCCTCCGGCTTCTGGGTTCCCAGCTGTTCGGAGATAAAGATATGGTTAAAGTAGGGAGAAATGTCGGAATGGGCCATGCGGCCGGTCTGAATGGCCGTGATGCCATTGGTCGCGCCGTAAATCTCGAAATCAGCTGCTGTCAGGCTGTCCAAGAGCTCACTGGCACCAGCGTAGGTCTGGCCCTGCTGGGCAAGGTGTTGCTGGTAGAGAAGGGCTAACTCGGCTCCATCCTTGTCAATACCAAAATGAGCAAAAAGACGGGAAAAGCGGGTATTGACCAGCTCAGACTTGGTGATTTTCCCTTGCTCCAGGTTCCGCCAAAGCCCCTTATTCATGGGAATATAATAGTCCTTGTAGGCCTGAATCTCCGCAATGCCCTGCTCCTGCAAAAACTGAGTCAGCGCGATGTCTTCTGCCGTATCAAAATCCAGCAGCGTGTGGTCAAGGTCGAAAAGTAGGAATTTGTAGGGCAAGGTAAAAATCCTTTCTGTTACTGTAGTAGGTTTATTATAACATAAGCTGCAAAAAATCAGCCGCTCAAAAATAAACGGCTGGTTCCTAATCTATTTCACCACAGGTATCCAAAGTTCCATTTGATAGTCTGGTGCCCCTGGTTTCGATCCTGCTACATTACCAAACAGCATCTTCGTTTTTCTCACTTCTTCTAGTCTTCCTTGTAGTGAAGGCACAAATCTCTAAATTTATTATCTAGCGCTGCAATATCATACAAGACTTCTGACAATTTTTGGTAATCTTCATTGATACAAAATAGATGAGCTTGGCCAAACAATTTTGCTAAATTTTCTTTTAGTTCAGATCTGACAATATCGTGGTCTTTTAAGAAGTTGCTCATGTATAGATTTCTGATAGAAGCTAATTTGAAACTAAAATATTGATGAAGATGCTTTTGTTCTTCATTCAAGCCATTGTCCGCTACCGACTTAGCATATCTTATTATCACATTCTCCTCGCCACGTTCATATTGTTGCTTCATCAGTATAGATGCTTTCTGGTAAATCTCTCTGGAAGTAGGAGATTTGATTTTTTTAAAGTTTCCCCACATAGAGAAAGAACCTCTTTTATAGTCGATATTTTTAGCTTCCCAGGCTTTTAAAAATTCTGAGAAACTCATTTTCATACAGGCAAATCCTGCTGGATCATGGAAATAAATAAACTCATCATCTAAATCATAAACTGAAACAAAATGGTCCACCCCATACAAATGGATATGATTGGAATTATAAGTGAGATAACCCATGTCCAAAGGGCCAAGAACAACTGGCCCGCTGAGCAAGAACTTACTTAACATTTCTCTGATAGAGAGAAGATCCACTGTATTAGAATCTTTTATATAGTATTCATCATAGGTAAAACCCAGAATGTTTAAAGAATGGCTGATAGAACTATCAGGCATCCCATTATCAAAGAAGACTAAGGGGTGTTTTTCATCTTGCTTTACAATACTAGCGCCATTTCCCATCACCATAATGGCTTCCAAAAACTCGGGGCGAACATCATAACCATACGAATGCAGCGCCATCGCAAGTGAATATGTATAACAAAAAGAAACGTCCCCAAAATACATTTGCATAGCATCATCCTCCTCTGTAATCAACGCCTAAAAAATGACTTGCAATCACCATTCTATTTCACCACTGGAATCCAAAGTTCCATTTGGTAGTCTGGTGACGACATGTCTCCCTCGGTGTAAACTTCAAAGTCTGGTGCTCCTGAGTGGCGATAGCCAGTTTCTGGGAAAAAGACTTCCAAGACGTATTTCCAAGCATGGTGAATGCTGGCTGGTATAGCCCCCTTAACTGGTACGATAGCATATTCAGCTTCTGCGATTTCTTTGATGGACAGACCTAGTTCTTCTGCTTTAGCTTTATCTGCGACATCATAAGCGGCCATATAGTTGATGATTTCGCCTTCTTTGACATCTGAGCAGACACCGTAGGGCTGACCGCTGCCCAGACTTTCTAAACTTTCAAAGCTATGGGCCGCAAAGAGCTGTTCCCAAGCTGAGGGGCAGAGGCTGTTGTCAATAGCTTCCAATAGGACGCCTGCTACGGTAAAAGCAGATTTCTTTTGAATCTTGATATCCATGTTTTTTCCTCCTGTAATCTTTAAGGATAATTGAAGTCTAGGAAAGACGCGATAAGGTTTTCCATTTCGAACTTCTGAGGGAGTCGCACCATGGAATTTCTTGAAGGCTGCGCTGAAGGCGTCAGCAGACTCATAGCCGTATTTCAGTGCTATATCAATGACTTTCTCAGAGCTTTCCCGCAAGTCCGTCACAGCTTCAGACAGCCTGCGATTGCGCAAGTATTCTGCTAAAGTCATGTCTGCTAGGATGGAGAAGAGCCTGCTAAAGAGAGCATAAGAATAGCCCGAAAGCTGCTGGAATTTCTGCAAATCCACTTCTGCGTCCAACTTGCTTTCCAAATATTCCATGGTTCGATTGAATTGATGCATCATATTCTTTTTTACCTCCTGATTAAAGTCTAACAGATATACGATACTTCAGCCCCAGAATTTTTGTACAAGATTTAGAGGGGGATTTTACAACCTATCCCGTAGCTTCTCGACAAAGAGATAAGCTGCTGGGCAGGTCAGGGTATTTTTGATGGTCAGGTGGTTGATCTGGTAGATTTTCTTACGGTCGGTATGGGGAAAGGCTCGGCAGGCCTTGGGACGGACATCGTAGATGGAGCAGAGATTGTCCCCGCCCAGGAAAGGACAGGGCATGGCCTTGAAGACTTTGTCACCGTCTTCGTCCACCTGCAAAAATTCCTCCTCAAAAGCCGGCAGCTTCATCTTGAAATACTTGGCAATGCGGACAATGTCAGCTTCCTTAAAATCTGGTCCCAGAGTCTTGCAGCAGTTGGCACAGGCCGTACAGTCAATCTCCTCAAAAACCTCATCGTGGATTTGCCGGGCAATTTTATCTAGGTTTTTGGGTGGTTTTTTCTTCAGGCTGGCTAAAAATTTTCGATGGTCTTTCTGCTTTTGCAGGGCCAGCTGATGGTATTTTTCAAGGTCAATCTCAGACATTTTTTCTACTTTCTTTGCGGGAATACTTCATTATACCACAAACGGTATGAGAAACCTATAAAGAAAGAGGCAGGAATCAGTTTCCCGCCTCTGTAAAATGGGAGTATCCAATTGATGGACTGAAAATCAAAGCCTCACTTCATGGACTAAATACTGCTGCCTCCGTCCTTGCTCAGACTCCAAGTATCTTCCACATAGGCCACCAGCTCAGAAAGGGTATCTTCGTCTCCCTCAACAGTAATCATATAGATTTTCTCCCCTTTTTTGAAAATCCAAGTCGCCGCCTGCTGGCCTGATTTAAAGTTGACATTGACCTGATAGGAGTCAATACCGGCTACTGTCGTCTTGGCTCCCCAGTAGTCATCCACATCCTTACGGCCGTCCCAGTTGCTGGCTACACGGTTGGCAAGGGTTTCGGGTGTGAAATCTTCGCCTGCACTGATATTGGCTTTTTCTCTGGTATAGGCATTCAGAGTGACGATATTGTAATTTGAACCATCTGAATACTGGATGCTATCGCCAGCATTTGCATCAGTGAACTTAATCCAGTTGTCCGGAATATCAATGTAACCGTAATCATCCGAACCAATACGCTGTGTAGCGATAGAGCTTGAAACATCACTGTCATCATCAAAGCCTGAACTGCTGTCATCGTCTCCAATAGAGATACTGCTTGAAGATTCACCTGACGAAGGAGGCGGGAGGACAGTTCGGATTAAACTGCAGGAAGTCAGCAAGAGTCCCGCCAGCAAGGTCATGGCGAAAAGAAAACCTTTCTTTATCATGGAAAAACTCCTTTCTGCAAAGTCATTTGATAAGGATAAGCATATTATACCATATTTATTTACTTCCCAAAAATTTTTACTGCCCCGTCTGAAAAGAAAAGGCGGTGGGACAGACTCCCATGATGGCTGTGTCCTCACCCACAGAGGGATGGATCTTTTGGAAGATACCGTATAAGACTCCCATGATGGCTCCCCCCTCACCCACAAAAGGGAGTATCTTTGATAAGATACCGTATAAGACTCCCATGATGGCTGCCCCCTCACCCACAAAAGGGAGTATCTTTGATAAGATACCGTATAAAATTTTTAAAAATTTAGTTCCATTTACTCTTTTGTTTCTAAGTTCAGGCTAAAAACGTCGCCCATACTTTAGCAATGTTGCTGGGTGTTTTAATGTTTTTGAGGCTAGGCTTTTTTAGCAGCTTTATTCCACTGGTACCATCCGACCAAGCTGTTAATCAGATAAATCAGATATTTCCCCTGAATCTGAAGACTTTCGCCCCACCAGAGGTAGATGGAAAAGATATTCGTCGCTGCCCAGAAAATCCACTGCTCACGGTAAACAGCCGTCATCAGGATTTGCCCTACTCCATTTGTCGCATCCGTAATCGAATCACGATAAGGACGATTGGCCCCCACAGACTGATAAATCAAGCCAAAAGCCAGCCACCAAAGCACACTGATCGACAGATACTTTGTCCATCCCTTGGCATCCAGCTTACGAGCAACAAACTCTTGCTTTTCTTTTTTAAACTGACCTTGATAAATCCACACCAAGAGTCCAATTGGCTGCATGATGGTAAAGTAAAGAGTCGTCAGCACCTCACCATAGAAGCCTTTCTGCAAGGCCAAAATCAGGTAAATCACAGAGTTAATCAGGCCAAAGAGATAATTGCTGGCCCGCCCTTCTGAAACGAAAATCACGCAGATAATCCCTGTCAGGCTGCAAATCATGCCCGTCCAGTCTACGATACGGTGCTCATATATCAGCTCCAGCCAGAGCGGAAAGCTCCCTAGAATCAAGAGATAGAGCCACTGGCCTAGGCTACGGTGGGCAAAAAGATCATCCCAAATCAGCTTCCAAGTACCAGAAAAGCCGAGCTTTCTCATACTAGTCACCATCCGTTGATAGCCACCAGACATTTCAGAAAGCGTCAGCTTGATGTTCGCGATTTTCTTTTGGATATAGGTATTCATTTTTTCTCCTTTTGTTTTTTAAGAGCCGTGTCAAATTTGACTTACGGATGCAACGCTCTATTACTTTTCGAACACGCACAAGATTCGTCTTATGAGTATTCACGTTTTATCATATGCTAATTTCTGAAAATGTCAAGGAAAAGCTAAAAAATCCTCCCTAACGTTCGGATTTTAAGAAAAGACCTACAAGTTTTGAACCGCACCCCAAAAGTTAGACAGAAAAAATCTAACTTTTGGGGTGCGGTTCACACTCAGGGTCTTCTATTTTTCTTACTAGAAATAGAGGAGTCCCCCATTCGATAATAGAGTTTTTATAATGATATTTTTTTAAAATAACTAAATCAAAGTCTGCAGTTAGAAAGTACTTAACCCCTAAATAATCAAGACTACAAATCTTGTCTCCTTTTTGTAAATTCTCATTCTCAAAACAAAATAAATCATTCATGATTCCAACGATATCAGAAGTTATTAAAAATGTACCTACTAATTTTAGCTCATATAAATTCGAGCATACATTATTCTCAATAGTACATGTGTCAAGAATTGATTCATATTCTCCCTAAAAAAACCTTTTGGCTGCAATTAAACTCCTTTTTTTTTAAAACAAGTAGCCCGCACCCGAAATACTCACTAATAATCCATATTCAGAGTCACTCATTAACAGAACTATTTTAGAGAATGCGGCTTCAACAGAATCAAGACCAGCCGCAAGAATAAATAAAGAAGAAACTAAAAAGTAAGTAATAATAATTAGTTTATTTTGACTAACAAATTTTTTTAAGAATCTCAATCCCTGAAATACTTCAGAGAAATATGATGTTGAAACTTGCGTAGCATCGATAAGATTATCAAAGTGCGGTAACATTAAGATAAATACACCACAAAAAAGTAATAGAACAGAATTAGTAGCAATAGCAAATAGTGGACTTCCAAGCGATACCAAAATACCTGCAAGTGCGGGACCGATTAAAAATCCACCCGATGAGACTATGCTATTCCATGCGTTAAACCTCTTCAATTTCTTTTTTGGAACTAATAACACAATATATCCCAACGAAATTGGTTCATAAAGGGAACGACAGACTTGAAGAAAAAATACGAGAAAAGAAATGAACGTTATATTTTGCTTTATTAATAACAATCCAACCAAAATTGAACTTACAACATTGAGACTAAATAGCCAGTTTTTCTTATTAAATCTATCAATATATGTACCAAAAATGATATTTGTAATGATATCAGCAATGGGGCGTATGACATATAATAAACAAGGGAGTCAAAGCTGATTATGTTTTCTTTGATTCTTGGTTTTCTAGTCCCAAAATGTTTACCTCTATTCGTCAACTCAATCTCCATGTCATTGCCATGGTCAAGAAAACTTCAAAAGTCTACTACAATTACCAAGGAGA
>NZ_QFAY01000022.1 GCF_017884005.1 Streptococcus panodentis | reverse complement strand
TTTATACGGTATCTTCCAAAAGATCCATCCCTCTGTGGGTGAGGGCGCAGCCATCATGGGAGTCTGTCTCAGCCTCTATCCACAACCTTTATCAGTCCCCCTTAACTCTTTGCGCTGTGGCAGCAGCGGTCGGCTCTGCGGCATCAGTCGCAGCTGCATGTTTTCTAAGTGGGAAATCGTCAGGAGAATTTCTGTAATGACTTTCGGATTCTCCTTGGCTCCAGTTTGAATCCAATTTGTGATAATGCATTCATTGCTGGCAAGAAAAACTTCCAAAGCATAGTTTTCTGGGATTTGATAGATTTTGCTAATCCATGCATGCGCATTTGGAATGACTTCCAGAAGCTGTTTAATAAATTCTTTAATGCTGAATTGGAAATCCAGAGACTGATTTTTGGCAATCGCCCAGATAAAGTCATAGTTTTCTTTGAGGTAGACAAGGGTCGCTTCGATATTGTCTCGGATAGGCAGTTCGTCATTAAAAATGCTCATCAGCTGGGAAAAAGTATCCTGCTTGAGCTGCTCCATCATATCGAATTTGTCAATATAATGCAGATAAAAAGTCCCGCGGTTAATCCCCGCTTTTCGGGTCAGTTTGCTGATCGAAATATCTTCAAATTTTTCAGTCAGGAGGAGCTGGGTCAAGGCCTCTTTAATATCCTGCTTGGTAGATGTCTGTCTTGTTTGTGTCATGTTTGCACCTCTTTTATGACTCTATTATAGACGATATTCTCAGTATCGTCAACACGATGTTCATTTTATGCTGGTTTGATTTGCTTTTACGCCGCTGGCTCAGCATGCGCTATCAGCCCCTCCGACTGTTAGCGATGGCAGATAAGAGTCTATGGCAGCAGTACCCAACTTCCTATCTTTCTATCGTTTGATTTTCATTGAGTATAAGACTTGCTGACAAGATCGGAGACTCTGTCTGACCGATTGCTGTCCCGCTCTCATCAGCCGTAAAGCCAGTACAGCTGGCACTTTCTGACGGATGAAGCTGCTGAGAGAAAGCAGTCAAGCCCTGCTTTGAGCGTCCGGTTTCCAGTCTGATTTCGATTTTCACAGTGTATTCACTTAAAATTTGAATCGTTTTTTCTTAAATCAACACATTGTTGAAAATTGACTATTGTTTTTTTGTTTTTCTAAGTTTATAATAAAGCATGTAATAAATCAACACGTTGTTTATTTAATGTTTGCTGAAGATCAAAATCAGGCCAGGCAGTGAAAGCAGTATGGCTTTGCTCTTCCAGAAACACCAAAAACAGATCATGAAAGAGGAAATGAGATGGCTTATATCGAAATGAAGCATAGCTACAAACGCTATCAGACAGGAGAAACAGAAATTATCGCTAACAATGACATCAACTTTGAAATTGAAAAAGGGGAGTTGGTCATTATCCTTGGCTCCTCCGGTGCAGGAAAGTCGACCGTGCTCAATATCCTGGGCGGCATGGACACCAATGACGAGGGGGAGGTCATTATTGACGGCGTGAACATTGCTGACTACAATGCTAAGCAGCTGACCAAGTACCGCCGCGAAGATGTGGGATTCGTCTTTCAGTTTTACAATTTGGTCTCCAACCTGACTGCTAAGGAAAATGTTGAGTTGGCTTCAGAAATCGTGGCTGATGCCCTTGATCCCGTCGAAACCCTGCAGAGTGTCGGTCTGGGCAAACGGCTCAATAACTTTCCAGCCCAGCTTTCCGGCGGAGAGCAGCAGCGGGTAGCCATCGCACGGGCAGTAGCTAAGAATCCTAAGATTTTGCTCTGTGATGAGCCGACCGGAGCGCTTGACTACAATACAGGCAAGCAGGTGCTGCAGATCCTGCAGGATATGTCCCGCAAGCAAGGAGCGACGGTTATCATCGTGACCCACAATGGGGCCTTAGCGCCCATTGCTGATCGGGTCATCCGCATGCACGATGCCCGGGTCAAAAGCATGGACATCAATGAGCAGCCGCAAGACATCGCAGCATTAGAATATTAGAGAGAAGGAAAGAGTATGTCCTATAAAACCTACTGGAAAGATATTCGCCAATCCTTTCGTCAGTCAAAAGGCCGGGTCATTTCGATTGCTTCCCTCATGGCTCTAGGCTCTTTTGCTCTGGTGGGGCTAAAGGTGACCGGTCCCAATATTCGGACGACCGGTGAGCATTATTTCAGGGACTATCAGGCAGCTGATCTGGCCGTTATCAGTGATTATGGCCTCAGTTCGTCAGACCAGCAGCTGCTGGACAGTCTTGACGGCAAGGCTCAGGTCGAGTACAGCTATATGAAAGACGCAGTTATTAAGGATACAAGCAGATCTGTGCGCATCCTGTCTGCCAGTCAGCAGGTCTCCAAGCCTGATCTGGTGGAGGGAAAGCTGCCCAGCAAGGACAATGAAATCGCCCTGACGGCTGCTTATCGCAAAGACTATCAGCTTGGTCAGGAGATTTCATTTACCGAAAAGGCCGGTCTTAATGGAAAGACTGTCCTCCGCAGCCCTACCTTTAAAATTGTGGGTTTTGTCAACTCGGTCGACATGATTTCCAATGTCAATCTAGGCAAATCAACTGCCGGTACTGGAGAATTGGACGGTTACGGTGTCGTTGCTCCGTCAGCTTTTGACTCCGATGTTTATATGGTCGCCCGCATCCGCTACAAGGATCTGAGCACACTCAGCCCTTACAGCCAGACTTACATTGATAAGGTCTATGAAGATAAGAAAGCGGTCGAAGCATTGCTGGCCGGTCAGCCGCAGCTTCGTCTGAACAGCCTGAAAACGGATGCCAACAGCCAAATCCAAGAAGGCGAAAACAAGATTGCCGATGTTAAAAGGCAGCTGAGCGATGCCAGTCAGCAGCTGCAGGACGGGCAGGGGCAAATCAGTCAGGGCGAAAGTCAGCTGGCTCAAGGGCAGGAGCAAATCGCCTCTGCTGAAAATCAGCTGGCTTCTGGTGCCAGTCAGCTGGCTGATGGTCAGAATCAGCTGGCCAGCAGCTGGAGCCAGCTGCAGAGCGGCCGTGCACAGTTAGACAGCGGCTGGGCTGAATTAAACACTAAAAAAGCGGAACTGGACAGCGCCCGCACCGAGCTTGATGCTGCTTGGACGGCCCTGTCCGGCAAGAAGGCAGAGCTCGACAGTGCGGCTGCTCAGTTGGAAGCCGGCCGCAGCCAACTGACTCAGGCTCAGGCGGATATTGATGCCAACACAGCCAAGCTAACAGCTCTCCAAGCTCAGCTGGAAGCTGCAGCCAGCGAAGAGGAAAAAGCGCAGATCAGCCAGCTAATTGCCCAGCTGGAGGCCGGTCTTGCCGCAGCCCGCAGCAGCTACGAAGCAGGAGCCGCCGCTTTGGCCGCTCAAACAGCTAACTATGAGGCAGGCCTCGCAGCCTACCAGCAAGCTTTTGACACGCTCAATGGCAAGGAGGCCGCCTATCAATCCGGCCTTGATCAGTATCAGGCTGCTCTGGCTGCCTTGAACAGCAGGGAAGCCCAATACCAAGCGGGCTTGGCTCAGTATCAGGCCGGCCGCAGCACTCTGGCCCAAAAAGCAGCCGAGTACCAGTCCGGCCAGAGCCAGCTGGCCCAAGCTCAGGCAACTTTGGCTCAAAAGACACAAGAGCTGGCCGATGCCAAGAAGGCCTTGGCAGAAAAGACCGGCGAATACGATGAGAAAAAAGCAGAAGCTGACAAGGGCCTGGCAGAAAAAGAGAAAGAACTGGCCGATGCCAAAGAAAAGGTCAGACAGCTGGGTCTTCCTACCTACAATGTCTATAGCCGCCGTGAAGTGCCGGGGTCAGAAGGCTATGTTTCCTATGAAAATAACAGCAATATCATTGACGCTGTCGGCAATATCTTCCCAGTGGTCCTGTATTTTGTGGCGGCGCTTGTGACCTTTACGACCATGGCCCGCTTCGTTGATGAAGAGCGGATCAAAGCCGGAACATTCAAAGCACTCGGCTATGACAATCAGCACATTATCCGCAAGTTTGTCATCTATGGCTTGGTCACTTCTATGACTGGTACTGTCCTCGGCATCACAGCGGGGCATTTGCTCCTGCCGACAATTATCTACAATACCTACGGCCCAAATATGTCGGTACCGAAAATGGAGCTTCATTTCTATCCCTGGATAACGCTTCTATCAATCCTGCTTGCCCTAATCAGTGCGGTTCTGCCGGCCTATCTGGTAGCCCGCAAGGAATTGACCGAAAAACCGGCTCAGCTCTTGCTGCCAAAACCGCCGGCAAGCGGCTCTAAAATTTTGCTGGAGCGGATCAGACCGATTTGGTCACGCCTCAGCTTTACCCAAAAGGTAACGGCCCGCAATATTTTTCGCTACAAACAGCGCATGCTGATGACCATCTTTGGTGTCTGCGGCTCCATTGCCCTGCTCTTTGGCGGTCTGGGGATCCGTTCCTCTATCGCCGACCTCAATACTAGACAGTTTGGCGAGATTATCAAGTATGATATGATTGTTGCCAAAACAGACTATGTGACAGACCGTCAGGCACAGGAGATAGACAGTCTGCTGGACAGCGCCAGTGTCAGGAGCGACTTAGCCGTCCACTATGAAGAAGTTTCAAAAATTGCGGGAAAGAAGAATGACCAGCAAAAGATCACTCTTCTAACTGCCAGCGACAGAAATGCGAAAGACTTTTCAGATTACATCGCCCTTGAAAATCGGGAAAACCGCCAAAAACTGAGCTTGGATCAGGAAGGGGCGATTATCTCTGAGAAATTAGCCAGCCTGACCAAGACCAAGATTGGTGACGAGCTGACTGTTCAGGACGCCAATGGCCGGGATATAACGGTTAAGGTAAGCGGCATTACTGAAATGTACATGGGGCATTTCATCTTTATGAACAACAGCTATTACAAAAAGGTTTTCCGTCAGACTGCCAGCGACAATGCCTATATGGTCAAGCTCAAGGACGGCTCCAGCAAGAATACAGACAAGGTCGCAGCTGACTTTATGGAACTCTCCGGTGTCAAAGGGATTGTGCAGAATACCATCCTGAAAGAACAGGTCAATACCATCGTCAACTCCCTTAACAAGGTGATGTATGTGCTGATTATTTCCTCCGTTCTCCTAGCGATTGTCATTCTTTACAATCTGACCAATATCAATGTAGCCGAACGCCTGCGCGAACTGTCTACCATTAAGGTGCTGGGTTTCTTTGACAAAGAAGTGACCCTCTACATCTATCGGGAAACCATTTATCTTTCCTTGATTGGTATTTTGGCAGGATTTGCTTCGGGGCTGGCCCTGCATGCTTATATGACAGCGATTATCCCGCCGGATGCCGTTATGTTCAATCCTGCTGTAGGCGGGCCGGTCTATCTGTTTCCGACCCTTGTGGTGGTTGCGATTCTCACCGTTTTAGGCTTTGTTGTCAATCACTGGCTCAAACGCGTGGATATGCTGGAAGCCCTCAAGTCGGTCGAATAAATCAGATCAGAAACTTTCACTCGGGTTTAGGAGTGGAAGTTTTTTTGTGGTTTGTTATAATGTTTTCTAAAGGAAGAAAAAGAGAGACAATGAAACATAAAATCGCCTTATTATCCGATATACATGGCAACAGCACTGCCTTGGAAGCCGTGCTGGCTGATGCAGAAAAGCAAAGAGTGACCGATTATTGGTTTCTGGGTGATCTGCTCATGCCCGGGACCGGCCGCCGGGCCATGCTGGATCGGATGCAGCAACTGCCTATCAGCCTGCAGGTGCGGGGCAACTGGGAGGACAGCCTCTGGCATGCCCTGCATGGCAAGCTGGATCTGGACAAGCCCAGCCACCTCTATCTGACCCGGCTTTGTCATTTTATTTTAGAAGAAGTCCGTCCAGCTGAGATTGACCGGCTGCAGGATTTGCCTCTGCAGGTGCAGGCAGAAGTGGCCGGCCTGAAAATTGCTGTCAGCCACCACCTGCCGGATAAGAACTGGGGCCGGGAGCTGATCCATATCGGGAATCAGGCGGACTTTGACCGGCTCTTTGAGGGCAATGACTGCGCCATTGCTGTTTATGGCCATATTCACCAGCAGTTTCTCCGCTATGGCACAGGCGGCCAGCTCATCATCAATCCTGGCTCTATCGGCCAGCCTTTCTTTCTGGATGCCGCTCTGCGGCAGGATTTGCGGGCCCAATATGCCATCTTGGAGATTGACGAGGCGGGACTGACAGAAGTGGACTTTCGCCGGGTGGCTTATGATGTGCAGGAAGAGCTTCGCCTGGCCCGAGAGCTCAGCCTGCCTTACTTTGACATCTATGAAGAGAGTCTGGTCAAGGGCATCCATCATACCCACAACCACGATCTGCTGCGGGAAATCAGTCGCCGGGAGGGCTATGACCGTGATATTAATCAATTTTTAAATGAAAAGACGTAACCCTTGAAGTTACAACTGATTTGATATATAATAGAAAAAGATTAGAAGGAAGGAGTGCAGCAGATGCAAATTTCCAGTCGTTTTACGATTGCCACCCATATGCTAATTGTCATGGCGCTGGAGGGGCCCAGCCGAAAGATTACCAGTGATTTTATCGCTGACAGCGTAGGAGTTAATCCGGTCATCATCCGCAAGACCCTGTCCCAGCTGAAAAAGGCCGGTCTGATTACTGTAGCCCGGGGAACCGGCGGCGCTGAGATCAGCTGTGATCTGAAAGACATCCGCCTTTTAGATGTCTATCAGGCAGTGGAGAGTCTGGGCAAGTCCGGCCGGCTTTTCAGCTTCCATGAAAATCCCAATCCATCCTGCCCAATCGGCAGCAACATCCACAATGTTCTGGATGACAAGCTGGACGAAATTCAGGCGGCCATGGAAAAAGAACTGACCAAAACCAGTCTGGCGGATGTCGTTGCCTCAGCCCAGAAGAAAATTGCCAAGCAATCTGTTTCCTAGGAAGCAGATTGTTTTTCGATAGGCCTTAACGAACTAAGCACATAACGTATAGTGGAGGCCGGGGAGGGATAAGAAAAGGGCAGTTTTTATCGCCTTTTCCTTTGCTTTTAGTAGTGAAACTGTCCGAGGGACAGTTTCAGCCTATCGCTTAACGTACAGGGCTATTTGAGCGGCAGATAAAGCTTCCGTGAGGAAGTCTCAACAGTAGGGCTGATGGCGGTGGGACAGCCATCATGGGAGTCTGTCTCAGCCTCTTTATCTCCAGCCTCCAACAGTCCTTCTGGACTGTTGGAGTAAAGTGAGCTAACAAAGTAATAAAAGACAAACTAAATGATCATATCAGCAAGCAACTCTGCCTTCTCTCAGTCTTAGGGAAATTCCTACCAGATGTAAAAAAATTAAATTTTCGAGTTGTAACTATTGACATTACATTAAAATCTGCTATACTGGGTATTGTAATAAAAAAAGTTACAACAACTGTTTAAAAATTTTAACCATTTGGAGGAAAATCAGATGAAAATAGCAGTAGTAGCAGCTAACGGAAAAGCAGGACAGCTTATTGTTCAGGAAGCCATCGCGCGCGGCCATGAAGTGACGGCTGTGGTCCGCTCAGCAAACAAGACCGAGGCCGGCAATGTGCTGCAGAAAGATTTGTTTGACCTGACTAAAGAAGACCTGGCTGGCTTTGATGCAGTGGTGTCAGCTTTCGGAGTTTGGTCGCTGGATACTTTCCCGCAGTTTACGACTTCAATGGAGCATTTGGCAGGTCTTCTTGCTGGCAGCGATACACGCTTCTTGGTCGTTGGAGGAGCGGGAAGCCTCTATGTCGATCCAAAAATGACGACACAGCTGGCGGATACACCGGACTTTCCAGAAGAATACAAACCGCTGGCACAAGCTATGGCTAAAGGCTTAGCACGCTTACGCAGCTTCTCAGATACTAAATGGACCTTTATCAGCCCGGCAGCAGACTTTGTGGCTGACGGAGCCCGTACAGGTGCCTATATCCTGGCTGGCGAAGTCTTTACCACAAATGAAGCAGGCCAAAGCAGCATCAGCTATGCCGATTATGCCATTGCTATGCTGGATGAGATTGAAAAAGGCAGCCATATCAAAGAGCGCATCTCTGTTTTGGGGAGATAATGCTCCATGAAAATCCAAATCAGACAGGGCAGGAGCAGACAGGTTGGCAGTCCCTGCTTATCCTGTCACGAGGCCGGAACAACAGTGTTTCAGCCTCCTCTAACCTTCAACTGGAATTAGACAAGTCCAAACAAAGGACGCTTGATTGTGATTTTCGAAGAGCAGAAACAAGATAAGGGCAGATTCAGCTTAGCCTAGTCTGGATTTGCTTCTTTATTTTAAGGAAAGAAGGAATTTCAGATGACTTACGCATACAATAGCAAGATTTTTTTAGGTGAGGCGGCCCTCAATGTTGCGGATTTGGGCCGGCAAAAGCTCTTTTATCAGCAGGTTTTGGGGCTGGAGCTTCTGGAGGAAAAGGAAGGACAGGTATTGCTCGGCAGCGGTCAGCAGCCGCTGGTCCGCCTAATCCAGAGCAGCGACCGCCAGCCGGTTCAGCACAGCTACGGTCTTTATCATGTGGCCATTCTGCTGCCCAGCCGGCAGGACTTGGCGGATGTCTTTAAGCACATCGCTGAGCTTAAGATTCCGCTGGTCGGCGGCGCAGACCATGGCTACAGCGAGGCCCTTTATCTGGAAGATCCAGAGGGCAATGGCATTGAGCTTTATCGGGACAAGCCTCAGACTGACTGGGATATCCGGGAGGACGGCCGTATTATCGGCGTGACCGAGGAGCTGCCGGCTCAGGAAATCTATGAACTGGGGCAGGAAGTTCAGCCTTTCATCATTGCGGCTGGCACCCGTATGGGGCATGTCCACCTGTCTGTGAAAAACAGCAGAGCTGCCAGCAAGTTTTACCAGAAACTGCTGGGCCTGGAGGATAAATTTTCTGTCCCTTCGGCCAGCTGGCTGGCTTCGGGAGGCTATCACCATCACTTAGCCGTCAATGAATGGGGCGGCTCCAGCCTCCAGCAGCGCCGGCCCCAGCAGCTGGGACTGGCCTACTACCAAGTTCAGGTGGCAGATAAGGAAGACTTGCTGGATATTTACGAGAGAGCGCAAGACTTGGCTGCCAGCAGCCGCTGGCTCAGCTCACAGGAGCTGGAAGTCACAGATCCAGACGGAATTGTCAGCAGAATGACCACAGCCCCTTAGACGGTGAATTTCAAAGGATCTACAGAATAAGCTTCCCTTTCATCAACTAGATGAAAGGGATTTCTGCTGCTCCTGACCAAACAAGTCCAAAGGGGGCAGTTGAGAGCGGCAGCTGACAAGCTATGGTTGAGTGGGCCGGCATCGCTCCTCTGCTTTTTCTGATGAGAAAGCCAGATTGTTTTATTTTCAGCCGCCAAATGATGGTATAATAACAAAAGGAAGGAGGAGGTATGCCAGCTAAAAATAGGATTCATTTAGAAACACCAGCTATCTTTGACTGGAGACAAATCATTTCTTACCTATCAAGAGAGGAAAAGGAAGTGATGTATTGAGTTGCAAACGATTGAATCAAGCGCTTGTTTAAAGTCAATGTTATCTTTGTACGATTTTCTACGATGCATCGCTTCAGAAAGTATGTATCCAGACAGAAAATCAAACTGTTTTTTCTGCTGAAGCTCAAAAAGTTATTGGCAGTTTTGTCAGAGAGTAGTTGGATTTAGATCGGCCATTGGCAGATTTTTATCAGTTTGCGCGAGAGGATGACATCTTATGCTCCTTAGTTCAGGAGTTTTACGGACTGCGCTTGGTGGGTGTGCCAGATTTTTATGAAGCAATGACTTGGGGATTTTAGGACAGCAGATTAATCTTGCTTATGCTTATACCCTAAAAGAACGCTTTGTCAAGAAGTATGGCGAAGCCTTTCACTGGCATCATGAAACTTACTGGGTTTATCCTAAGCCAGAGACGATTGCCGACAGCAAGCTCGAGGAACTGCTGGAGCTGCAAATGACGCGCAAAAAAGCGGAGTAGTTACAAACCATCTCCAAGCTCTTGTACCAAGGACATATTTACAAAAGTTATTATCAAGAGTTAGGTACAGCTGGGCAAATCGAAAAAGAGTTATTGAAACTTTATGGTGTCGGTCCGTGGACGGCACATGATATGATGATGCGCTGTTTTCGTATACAAGAGGCATTTCCGATGGCGGATGTCGGCCTGCAGAATGGCATTCCCTATATACTTGCTTTAGAGGAGAAGCCGTCTAAGGAATTGCTGTCCAGGCTAAAAGACAAGTGGGGAAGCTGGTGTTCCTATGCAGTATTTTATATTTGGTGTTTGCTTTATTAGCAGCTAATCAGAGAAAAGGAGAAGAAATGTATAAAACCTATTACACATCCCCAATCGGCCAAATTCTCATCTTGACGGATGCGAATGCTCTGCTGGGCCTGTGGTTTCAAGGGCAGAAATATTTTGGGGCGGGCTATGATTTGGCGCAGGCAGAGGTGAAGGATACGGAGCTCAGCCGGCGTGTTGCTGCTTGGCTGGATGCCTATTTTAAAGGGGAAAATCCTGCCATAGATGTTATTCCGCTGGCTCCTCAAGTGACCGAGTTTAGGAGCAAGGTTCTGGCCGTGCTGCAGAAGATTCCTTATGGTCAGACGGCTGCCTATGCAGATGTTCTGCAGGAGCTGCAGGCAGACTATGGCAAGATTGGCTCAGCCAGAGCAGTCGGCGGTGCGATTGGGCACAATCCTATTTCTATTTTAATTCCCTGCCATCGGATTGTCGGAAGCGATGGCAAGCTGACGGGCTATGCCGGCGGACTTGACAAAAAAGCCTACCTGCTGAAGCTGGAGGCAGGACGATGACTGCCTTAGGACATTCGGCCGAAGATTGGGAGTGGGAAGCTATTAAGAGTAATGATAGCGATTATGACACGATTTTTGGTATGCTGTTAGGAGCACCGGAGTTTTCTGCCGTCCCTCCTGTATCTCTCGCCTTCCCAAAAAAGAAAATGGCATGATTTTTCAGGAAGCAAGGCAAGCAGTTGGAGCAGAATCTAGACCACGTAAACGATGCCGTCCCTTAGGCAAGCCGGTCAGCAAAGAGGAGTGGGCAGAAGAGATTGACCATATTTTAAAAGAGCATTTCCAGCACGGTTTAACCTTGAAAGATTTAGCTTTTATGGCAAAAGGCTCTGAGTCTTACCTGCGGCATGTCTATAAGAGTGTGACTGGAAAAACGCATGGCCTTTCCTTTGGCAGTAGTTGAGGAAGTCAAGCGTGCTGCAGCGGAGTATGCCCCTGAAGATTTTATTGTCGGCTATCGGATTAGCCCAGATGAAATCCATGAAGATCAAGTGGGCTATACTTATGAAGAGGCTAAGCTGCTGGTCAAGGAATTGGTCAAGCACGAACTAGACTACGTTCATTTGTCGCTTTTTGGCGTCTATGCTTCGAAGCCAGAAGGTTCTGATAAGACCTCTGCCCAGCATTTCCATGATGTTTTAGACGATGACACCAAGCTGATTGTTGTCGACGGTGTCTTTAGCCAGGATGATGCTGAAGATGCTATCGAGCATACAGCTGCAGATTTGATTGCAGTCGGTCGCGGGACCTTGATTGCCCCACTCTTTGGATACAAGATGCAGACAGGAAGAGGAGAAGACATTGTCCATGAGATCAGCCCCGAGCAGTTGGAACACTCTCGCTTAACAGCGGGTTTGCTTGAAGTATTCAGCCGCAAGGATTCGGGCGGTCTGCCGCCCCTGCCGGGCCAGGAAAGCATCGTTCATCTCCATACTGGCCAATTTGGAGATGCAGGGCAGTGACGATATCCACCCTTTTATCGTCATTTAGTTTATTTTTTATTACTTTGTTAGCTCGCTCGCCTTGCCGTACCCCAGTACTGTCTGCGGCTCGCTGCCTCGTACTAAAAGCAAACTAAAAAGCTATAACTAAAAACTCCCCTTTGTCAGTTCATTCAGTGAGTGACAAAGGGGAATTTTTCAGTTGATATGCCATTGCTCAGCCAGCCAGTCGGCAAAGGCAGCGTACCGTTCTTTGAGGGCATCGTGATGGCCGTAGGGATCAAAAACGGAGCAGGCTGCAGGAAGCTCCTTCTGGATGAGACTGTGAATCTCTGCCGCATACAAAGGGGCTTTAAAGAGGCGGTTGGTATGATTGGCGCCTTCTGTTTTTCCATTTCGCAGGTAGATCAGGCAATCCCTGTTTTTCAGCTCCTGTGTCCGGCAGTAGTCAGTAAATTCCGGATACCAGAATGAACCGCAGATGGAAAAAACACAGGGCATTTTCCAGCCGCTGTAAAGACTGTAAACAGCTGCCAGTCCGCCTAAGGAATAGCCGCCGTAAGCTATTCTGCTCTCGTCCAGCCGGTATTCCTTTTTCAGCTCTGCCATGATGCTGCCAAAGACCTCTTGGTGATAGCTGTCAGCCCTGCCGCCAAAGTCGGGTCTGCCCGCCCTCAGGGCGCTGGCTTTCCAGGGCGTATAATCATCCAGCCTGTTTTTTGACCTCAGACCGACCAGAATCACGGACTCCGAAAGGCTGCTCAGGTAGCTCAGCTGGCCGTCATTCAGAAAGACGGCTGGATAAGGCCGCTGCCCATCATAATGAGAGGGCAGGGACACCGTAACGGTCACATCCTCTCGGACAAAGCGTTTATTTATTGATAAAGTCATTGATTTTCTCAAGAGAGTCGATCACAGCAGGACCGTAATCCATCAGCTCATCATAGGAAATAGTCATGATCTGCTCATTTTTAACAGCCGGAACATCTGCCAGAACTGCATTGGCTTTCATCAGGTCTACCGCCTGGCCGTCCATTTCTTTGTTGCGGTCGCTGGTCACATAAATGATGAGCTCCGGATCCATAGACACGAGATTTTCCAAGGTCAAATCAGAAGTTCCGGTTGCCACGTTGGTATAGCCCAGCTGATTGAGCAGGCTCTCCTGCAGGGCGGATTTATAGGTGCCAAAGGTCTCATCATTGTAAGCAACCATGATCAGAGCTTTTTTCTTTTCCCCCTGAGAAGCTTTATTTGCCTTTTTCACTGCGTCGATTTTGCCCTGCAGCTGCTCGGCATATTGATTGGCCTTTTCCTGAACATTAAAGATTGTCCCCAGATTTTTGACATCTTCGACAATGTTGGACAAATCCTGCTTGATATTAGACACAGAGGCTTTCTGCGTATAGACAGGAATCTTGTTTTCGTTCCAGGAGTTCACGGTACCCAGAGACTTTTCAGAAAACATCATATTCCGGCCGAGAATAGCGTCTGGCTCATAGGACAGCACGGTTTCCTGCGATACCGTTTTTTTGTCGCCGACCTGCGGAATCGTGGCAATATCAGCCTCGTATTTGCCTGTGACAGCATTGTCTGGATTCAGCATGCCGGCAATCTTATCTTTCAGTCCCAGTTCGATCAGGATTTCGGTCGTTGAAAGGTTATTGGTAATGACCTTTTCCGGTGCTTTTTCAAAAGTCTGCTCAATCTCCTGGCCTTCGGCGTCATAGGTCTTGACCGTCACAGGGTATTTGGTCTCTGCGCTGTCCTTTTTGGCCGTTTTTTCCGAAGAAGCTTGCGATGAGGAAGACGAGCTGCTGGTTTTGGATGAAGAACTGCAGGCAGCTACTGTCAGTGCAGCAGCTGCAAGAAGCAAGATACTGAGTGTTTTTTTCATATTTTTTCCTTTCCTTTCTTGTGGGCTAGTGGGCTAGGAATCCAGCCTCTAAAAGACTACAGGTACTGAATCATTGCCTGCCGGTCCTCTGTCCAGACTACCTTGCTCTGAACGCCGTAGACAGCCTGCAATGAATCTTGGGTGATGGCTTCCGTTGGGTTGCCTTGGTATGCGATCTCACCCCCTTTCATGAGGTACAAATAGTCCGAATAGCGGCAGGCCAGCTGGATGTCGTGCAGAACGGCCAGAACATTGATGTTCAGGTCCTTTACGATGCGCAGCATGTCCAGCTGGTATTTGATATCCAGATGGTTGGTCGGCTCATCTAGGAGCAGCAGGGTCGGCTGCTGGGCCAAAGCCCGTGCCAGCAGGACCCGCTGTTTTTCGCCGCCGGACAGGGACAGATAGGCCCGGCTTGCCTTGTCCAGCATGCCCACCTGCTGCAGGGCTTCTTGGACGAGCGCGTAGTCTAGCTCGGTCTCCCTTTGCAGAAAGGAGAGATGCGGCGTCCTGCCCAGCAGGACAATCTCCTCAACGGTGCAGTCAAACTGAAGATGGTTAAACTGCGTGACAACTGCCAGATGCTTAGCAGCTTTTTTGATGCTGATGCTTTCAAGAGGGTCTCCATTGAGGTAAATGCTGCCGCTGTCCGGCTTGAGCTGGCGGTAGATGGTTTTGAGCAGGGTGGTTTTACCGCTTCCGTTGGGTCCCAGAATGGTGTGAAACTGCTGGCCCTCAACTCTGAGCGAAATCCCGTTTAAAATCTTTTTGGGGCCGACAGCATAGTGAATATCTTTGCAAATCAGGTCCATATCAGCTGTTCACCTCCCTTCGGCTTTTGGCTACAGTGTAGATAAAGAAAGGTGCACCGACCAAGGCAGTGAAAATCCCAATCGGCAGCTCTGCATTTTTGATCAGAGTCCGAGCCAAAACATCTGCCCAGACAAGAAAGAGGGCTCCCAGAAGAGTCGCGATGGGAAAGAGCCTTCTGTAGTTGGTACCGACCAACCTTCGGGCAATGTGCGGCGTGATCAGACCGACAAAGCCGATGATGCCGCAGCTGGCCACCAGCACTGCTGTGATGATGGCGACGACAGTAATATAGAGGTACCAGTAAACATGCAGTGGCACACCCAGTGTCAGAGCAGCCTCTTCCCCCATCATCATGGCATTGAAAATACGGTACTGGGAGCAGAAAAACAAAAAGGCAAGACCGACAGCGAGAGCCGGCAAGGTCAGATCTGACCAGGAAGTTCCGGCCAGTGAGCCCATGGTCCAGAATTTCACAGTCATGATACTGTCAGCATTGGCACCGACGGAGATGATAAAGTTGGCAAAGGCGATAAAGAGAGCATTGACCACCGTTCCGGATAAAATCAGACTGCCCGTCGTCATTTTGCCCTGCATGGATGCGATAAGGACGACGACTGCCGTTGCCAGAATGGCTCCGATAAAAGCGCCTGTGCCAGTAAGGGTCTTGAGTCCTAAGATGATGCTCAAGGTTGCCCCAAAGGTCGCTCCCGCTGAAATTCCCAGAATATAAGGCTCTGCGATGGGGTTGTTGACTGTAGACTGCATGACGCTGCCGCATATGGACAGACCGGCTCCAGCTAGGATGCCCAAGAGCACTCTTGGGAGCCGCATATTCCAGACGATTGCAAACGTTGACGAAGGCAGACTGTCCTTGCCAAAGGGAAGCCCCAGTTTGCTGAAAATAATGCCGTAAGTGTCCTGCAGATAGATCGAAACAGACCCCAAGGAGACGGCTAAAAACAGGGAGAAGACCAGAAAAATGATAAGAAGCAGCAGCAGGCAGACATAACGGGAAAATCCGTCCCTTCCTGACTTTTTAAACAGCATCCGGCCTCCTTTGCAGTGAAAAACAGCATCCATAAATACATTAGAATTTTTTGACAATTTCATAAAAATTATAACATTTTTAAAACGGAAGGGCAAGAATAGATGGAAAACTTGAACATCATAGAGGCGAAAAAAGAACAAAAACGACAGAGAAGGCTCTGTCGCTAGTTTGGTATTATATACGAGTCAGGAAGATGATGGCTAAAACGACAGCAATTATCCAGGTCCAATATCGATTGGGAATAAAGAAGAGTGAAGAGCGGTCGCGGTATTCAATTCTCTCTCCCGTTTTCTCATCTATCAAGATACGAACTTCCTTTGAAATGAACCATTTTGTCAATAGAAAATTCAAACCAGAAGTCGTCAGAATCAGTATGATGCAACGGAGGATCATTGAAAAAGCGGTCGTGCTGCCTTGTAAGATGAAATCAGACAGCGTAATGCCTGCAAAACCACCGCCAATTATCGCTAAAATAACAAGAAGGCCTTTGCCGCGCCATATAATCATACAAGTTCTCCTTTGATTTTATAATACAAAATTATAGCACATTATTCAAAATACAGCAAGTCCTTGCTGCTCTCAGTAAAGAGTTCAAAGCCATTCTTAGTGACATGGCCGCAGTCTTCGATGCGGACGCCGACCTTGCCGGGGATGTAGATGCCGGGCTCAACAGAGAAGCACATACCTTCCTCAATGACCAGGTCATTGCCCTCCATGATAGACGGAAATTCGTGGACATCCATGCCGATGCCGTGGCCCAGGCGGTGGTTGAAATATTCCCCATAGCCAGCTTTTTCGATGACTTGACGGGCAGCACGGTCCACCTCGTGGGCCGTCACGCCCGGTTTGATAAAGTCCAGCGCTGCTTGCTGGGCTTCCAAAGTGAGCTGGTAAATCTCCTTTTTAAACTGATCTGGCTGGCCGACAGCGACTGTCCGGGTCATATCGCTGGCGTAGCCATTGACCATACAGCCCAGGTCAAAGAGCAGAAGGGCGTTGTTTTCGATTGTATGGGCGCCAGGGATGCCGTGCGGGTTGGCTGCATTGTCACCAGTCAGGACCATGGTTTCAAAGCTCATTTCATAGCCTTCGCGCTTAATTGCAAAGTCAATCTGAGCGATAATATCGGTTTCCGTTTTGTCCAGCGAGATGCTGTCAAAGCCGATGTTGACAGCCTTGTCAGCATATTGGCCGGCAATCAGCATTTTCTGGATTTCATCAGCAGACTTGATTAGGCGCAGGCGGTTGATGAGCGGGGTCAGATTGGTAAATTCTGCTCCTTCAAAGACAGTGCGCAGGCCGTGGTACTTGGTCAAAATCAGATTGTCAAATTCGACAGCAATCTTTCTGAAAGGAGCAGCCGGCAGGGTGTTTTTAATCTTTTGCCAAGGATTTTCAGAGTCCACATAGCCGACTACCTGAAAATTAAGGATGGAAGCGGCACGGTCCGCTTCCAGAGCCGGAACAAAGAGCAGCGGCTCCTGATGAGGATAGACAAAAAGGAACATCTGGCGCTCGTGGGGATCGCTGTAAAAACCAGTCAGATAGTTGATACTGACGGGATCGGAGAAGACCGCAGCATCTGTTTTTTCATGTTCAAGATAAGCAGTGATTTGATTGATTTTTGTCATAGTTACAACCTTCTTTCTACCCTTTATTTTGGCAAAAAATGTCAAAAAAAGCAAGACTTTTCAAAAACTTATCAAAATACTTGAAAGTGTTTACAATAAGTGATAAAATGGTGAATGTAGGACAGTGAAAACGAAATTTTCAATCAAAGAAAGGAAACTATATGAACACAGACGACACAGTAACCATTTATGATGTCGCCCGTGAAGCGGGAGTTTCGATGGCGACAGTCAGTCGGGTGGTGAACGGAAATAAAAATGTAAAGGAAAACACACGCAAGAAAGTCTTAGAAGTCATTGATCGGCTGGATTACCGGCCAAATGCGGTGGCCCGGGGCCTTGCCAGCAAGAAGACGACCACTGTCGGCGTTGTGATTCCCAATATTACCAATAGTTACTTCTCTACCTTGGCCAAGGGGATTGATGATATTGCTGAAATGTACAAATACAATATTGTCCTGGCCAACAGCGATGAAGATGATGACAAGGAAGTGTCCGTTGTCAACACTCTCTTTTCCAAGCAGGTGGACGGCATCATTTTTATGGGCTATCACTTGACAGAAAAGATTCGCTCCGAGTTTTCCCGCTCCCGTACACCGGTTGTCCTGGCTGGTACAGTGGATGTAGAGCATCAGCTGCCCAGTGTCAATATTGACTACAAGCAGGCGACAGTGGATGCGGTAGAGCTGCTGGCTCAGCGCAATAAGAAGGTTGCCTTTGTCAGCGGGCCGCTGGTAGACGATATTAACGGCAAAATCCGCCTGTCAGGCTATAAAGAAGCTCTGAAAAGCAAGAAACTGTCTTACAGTGAAGGATTGGTTTTTGAATCCAAGTATTCCTATGACGATGGCTATCACTTGGCGGAACGGGTGATTGCTTCCAAAGCAACTGCCGCTTTTGTCACCGGCGATGAATTGGCAGCGGGTCTCTTAAACGGCCTTTCTGATCAGGGCATCAAGGTTCCGGAAGACTTTGAAATCATTACCAGTGATGATTCTCAGGTCGCTCGTTTCACCCGTCCTAACCTTTCGACTATCGGCCAGCCTCTCTATGACATCGGGGCTATCAGTATGCGCATGCTGACCAAGATTATGCACAAAGAGGAGCTGGAAGAGCGCGAGGTGCTGCTGGCTCACAGTATCAGCGAGCGCAATTCTACCCGTAAATAAAGAAACAAAAACCGCCAGTTTTGGTGGTTTTTTCATTTCGTCTGCCTTGTGATTTTCTTTTTCCTTTGATTTTCGATATAATAGGAACTATGAAAGTATTACTGTATCTTGAAGGAAAGTCTGTTTTGGAAAAATCAGGCATCGGCCGGGCTCTGCAGCACCAGATGCATGCTTTGGATTTGGCTGGAATTCCTTATACGACGGACGTTTTAGGGGACTATGATGTAGTGCACATCAATACCTATGGGCCGCGCAGTCTGCTCCTCCTGCATGCCGCCAAGAGAGGGGGCAAGAAAGTGATTATGCACGGTCATTCTACTAAGGAAGATTTTGAAAACTCCTTTATTGGCTCGAATCTGTTTGCTCCCTTATTTGGCAAATACCTGACCCACATGTACAAGAAGGCTGATTTTATCATTACCCCTTCGGACTATTCCAAGCAGCTGATTGAGGCTTACGGTGTCACGACTCCGATGGTGGCTGTTTCAAATGGGATTGATCTCCCTAAGTACAAAAAGGATGCCCGCAAGGAAGCTGTCTTTAAAGAGTATTTTCACATCAAGGAAGGGCAGAAAGTAGTGGTCTGTGCCGGTCTCTATTTCCGCCGCAAGGGCATCGAGGACTTTGTAGAGGTGGCCCGCAGGATGCCGGATGTTCGCTTTATCTGGCTGGGGTCCATCAATCTCTGGCTGATTCCGCGCAAGATCCGCAAGCTGGTCCTTTACGATCATCCTGACAATGTCGAATTTCCCGGCTACTTCAAGGGAGCCGTTTTTCAGGGGGCCATGTCAGGCAGTGATGCATTCTTTTTCCCTTCCTATGAGGAGACAGAGGGAATTGTTGTCTTAGAAGCCCTTGCCAGCCAGCAAAATGTAGTTCTGCGCGATATTCCGGTTTATCAGGGCTGGGTGGATGAAAACTCAGCCGAGCTCTGCCACAATGTGGACGAATTTGTCGACTCCCTTCGCAAGGTTCTTGACGGCCGGATTGATAAGCGCCAGGCAGGCTATCAGGTTGCCAGAAGCCGGTCCATTGACGATGTTTCCGACCAGCTGGTCAAGGCCTACCAAACAGTTTTGGAGATGTAAGATGCGTATTGGTCTTTTTACAGATACCTATTTTCCTCAGGTTTCCGGGGTTGCGACCAGCATTCGGACCCTGAAAACGGAGCTGGAGAAACTAGGTCATACCGTATTTATTTTTACCACGACGGATAAGGATGTCAACCGCTATGAGGACTGGCAGATTATCCGCATTCCCAGTGTTCCTTTCTTTGCCTTTAAGGATCGAAGAGTAGCCTACCGCGGCTTTTCCAATGCTCTGGAAATCGCCCGCCAGTATCAGCTGGATATCATCCATACTCAGACGGAGTTTTCCTTGGGCCTGCTGGGGATTTGGATTGCCAAAGAACTGCGGATCCCAGTGGTGCACACCTACCACACCCAGTATGAGGACTATGTCCACTATATCGCCAAGGGCATGGTCATCCGTCCCAGCATGGTCAAGTACATTGTCCGCGGCTTTATGAGCGATTTGGATGGGGTCATCTGCCCCAGCGAGATTGTCTATGACCTCTTGGTGGATTATAAGATTGAGGCAGAAAAAAGGGTTATTCCGACAGGGATTGAGCTGGCTAAGTTTGATCGGCCGGAGATTTCCCGGGAGGATATCAAAAAGCTGCGCTTTAAGCTAGGTCTGGCTGAGGGCGAGGTGATGCTGCTCAGCCTGTCGCGGATTTCTTATGAAAAGAATATTCAGGCGGTGGTCAAAGCTCTGCCGGCTGTTCTGGAAGAAAATGATCAAATCAAGCTGGTCATTGTCGGTGACGGACCATATGCGGATGATCTGAAAGAACTGGTGGCTCAGCTAGGGATTGAAGACTCGGTTATCTTTACAGGCATGATTGCCCCCAGTGATACCGCGCTTTATTATAAAGCAGCAGACTTCTTTATCTCAGCCTCCACCAGTGAGACGCAGGGTCTGACCTATCTGGAGAGTCTGGCCAGCGGCACGCCTATTATCGCCCATGGCAATCCTTATCTGGACAATGTCATCAGCGACAAGATTTTTGGGACCCTTTATTATGAGGAACGCGATCTATCCGGTGCTATCTTAGAGGCTGTGATTGCAACGCCTGACATGGATGAGAAGAAACTGGCAGACAAGCTCTATGAGATTTCGGCCGAAAACTTCGGCCGCAGGGTTTATGAGTTTTATCTGGATTTGACCATTTCCAAGGACTTCCATAATGACCTGAAGCCGGAGGAAAATGTAGCCAAGCGTTTGGCCAAGTCCGTGGCTTATCTGCCCGGCAAGGTCATCTCTCTGCCAGTCAACGGTTCCGTTCGGATTTTCAAGGCTTCCAGCAAGCAGGTCAAAAAGATAAAAGGCCTGACCAAATTTTTGGAATAGCAGGGGAGTGTCTGCCTGCCCAGCCTGCTGTGCGCCGGCAGTTCTCTCTGTCGGAGCGGTTTGCAGCAGTTCTGATTTGCTGACCTGTCATCTTGGCCGGCTCTAGCGGCGGCTGTCCAGCTGGAAATTGCCGTTTTTTCCTCTTGCAAAATTTCACAATCGTGCTATAATAATTTTTAGAGACAAGTCAGTCAGATTCTTTCTGCCAGAGAGTGCGTGGTTGCTGTAAACGCACAGAAAGCCTGAGCTGATACTCCTCGCTTGCTTTTTATGCAAACATAAAACGGTGGCTACGTTAGAGCCGATTCGAGGTGTAGGTTTTTTGACATACACGAATGAAGGTGGAACCACGTTGCGACGTCCTTTTTAGGGGCGTTTTTTATTTTGTCAAAGGAGGGTGGTATGCTTTACTTAATTGGTGGGTCGCCATGCAGTGGCAAGTCAACCATTAGTTCATTTCTTGCCCGCCAATATGACCTAGTTCATATCAAGATAGACGACTTGACAGATCAGCTGACTGAACAGGCAATTCTAGACCGAGCTCCTATCAGCTTTCTCAGACGGGACAGAAGTCCAGATCAGATATGGCTGCGACGTCCAGAAGCTATGGCAGATGAAGAGTGGTATTTTTATGAGGAAATTTTTCCTTATTTGAAATCCTACCTGATAAAAAATCAAGAGCAGTCGCTGTTGGTGGAGGGAGCAGGGCTATTGCCACACCTAGTTAACAGTCTTACACTGCCTAATGCTTATCTTTGCCTGACGCCAACGGCTGATTTCCAACTGACACATTATGCTAAGCGAGAGTGGGTTCCCTATATCTTAAAAGGGTGCTCAAATCCTGAAGAAGCATTTAAAAATTGGATGCAACGAGATATTCTTTTTGCCCAAAGAGTCCGAGAGGAAGCAGCGAAATTAGGTTATCCTAGCCTCGTGACAGATGGCAGTCAAACGGAAGTTCAGCTTGCTGAAGAGATTGCCCGTCTCTTAAAATTAACAAAAATAGACATTAAAAAAGGAGAAAACCATGATTAACATTACATTTCCAGATGGTGCGGTTCGTGAGTACGAATCCGGCAGCACCACTTTTGACATTGCCCAATCCATCAGCAATTCCTTAGCTAAAAAAGCCTTGGCCGGTAAGCTCAATGGCAAGCTGATTGACACCACCCGGGCCATCACAGAAGACGGCGCGCTGGAAATTGTGACCCCTGACCACGAGGATGCCCTGTCTGTCCTGCGCCATTCGGCTGCCCATCTCTTTGCCCAGGCAGCCAAGCGTCTTTTCCCTGACATTCATCTGGGTGTTGGACCGGCCATTCAGGATGGTTTTTACTATGATACGGATAATGCTGCCGGTCAGATTTCCAATGAAGACCTGCCTCGTATTGAGGAAGAAATGAAGAAAATCGTCAAAGAAAACTTCCCCTCTATCCGGGAGGAAGTGACCAAGGACCAAGCCCGCGAAATCTTCAAAGACGATCCCTACAAGCTGGAGCTGATTGAGGAGCATTCGGAGGACGAGGGTGGTCTGACCATCTACCGTCAGGGCGAATATGTCGATCTCTGCCGCGGTCCGCATGTGCCCTCAACCGGCCGCATCCAAATCTTCCACCTGCTTAATGTCGCAGGTGCTTACTGGCGCGGCAACAGCGACAATGCCATGATGCAGCGGATTTATGGAACAGCTTGGTTTGACAAGAAAGATTTGAAGAACTACCTGCAGATGCGGGAGGAGGCCAAGGAGCGCGACCACCGCAAGCTGGGAAGAGAGCTGGATCTCTTTATGATTTCCCAAGAAGTAGGGCAAGGCCTGCCTTTCTGGCTGCCAAATGGAGCGACGGTCCGCCGGGAGTTGGAGCGTTACATTGTAGATAAGGAGTTGGCTTCTGGCTACCAGCATGTCTATACGCCGCCGTTGGCTTCTGTGGAACTTTATAAGACTTCTGGCCACTGGGAGCATTACCAAGAAGACATGTTTCCAACCATGGATATGGGCGATGGGGAAGAGTTTGTCCTGCGGCCGATGAACTGCCCGCACCACATCCAGGTCTACAAGCACCATGTGCATTCCTACCGTGAGCTGCCGATTCGGATTGCGGAGATTGGCATGATGCATCGTTATGAGAAGTCCGGAGCTCTGACCGGCCTGCAGCGCGTGCGGGAAATGTCCCTTAATGACGGTCACATTTTTGTCACTCCTGAGCAGATTCAGGAAGAGTTCCAGCGGGCTCTGCAGCTGATTATCGATGTTTATGAAGATTTCAATCTGACAGACTACCGTTTCCGCCTGTCCCTGCGTGATCCAGAGGATACACACAAGTATTACGATGATGATGCCATGTGGGAAAATGCTCAGTCCATGCTTAAAGCAGCCTTGGATGAGATGGACGTGCATTATTTTGAAGCAGAGGGTGAGGCAGCTTTCTACGGGCCTAAGCTGGATATTCAAGTCAAGACAGCTCTGGGAAATGAAGAAACCCTTTCGACCATTCAGCTGGACTTCCTGCTGCCAGAGCGTTTCGACCTCAAGTACATCGGCGCTGACGGAGAAGAACACCGTCCGGTTATGATTCACCGCGGGGTCATCTCGACCATGGAGCGCTTCACGGCTATCCTGATTGAGAACTACAAGGGAGCCTTCCCAACCTGGCTGGCACCGCATCAGGTGACCCTGATTCCGGTTTCCAATGAGGCTCATATCGACTATGCCTGGCAGGTGGCCAAGAAGCTGCGTGACAAGGGGGTCCGTGCAGATGTGGATGAGCGCAATGAGAAGATGCAGTACAAGATCCGCGCCTCACAGACCAGCAAGATTCCTTACCAGCTCATTGTCGGCGACAAGGAAGTCGAAGATGGCACCGTCAACGTCCGCCGCTACGGCCAAAAAGAAACCCATACCATCCCAGTTGATGACTTCATTCAGCAAATCCTAGCGGATATTGCCAATAAGTCGAGAGCAGCAAAATAGCAGCATCAAACCCGAGCTATCCGCCCGAGTTTTGTTCTTGATAAATTATGAAAGTTAGCTGATTTCTTTTTGCTACCATTCGATCTTATCGTCTAACTTCTCCAGTGAGCCTTGCCAGTTTTGGATTTGCTCTTGGACGAAGCTGCGGTGCTGCTCCAGCAGTGCTTTGAGCAGCTGACACTTCCTAGCGGAAGCTCCATCCACCTCCTCAAATAGTTCGTTGTACGGTTTGAGCGGCTCACAGCCTATCATTTTCTTATTTCAAAATGATAGGCTGAAACTGTCCTCCGGACAGTTTCACTGCTAAAAGCAAAGGAAAAGTCTATATCACTCTGCCGCCTGTGCCCAGCGGCGGGACAGCCTGCGGGAGAAGGTCGAAATAGCAAAGTTAATGACAAAGTAAATGGCTGCCACCAGCAGGTAGAGAGTAAAGACCTGTTCGGCTTCAAAGTAGCGTCCCATCAGGATTTGGGCGGATCCGAACAGCTCCTGCAGGGCAATGACGGAGTAGAGCAGACTGGTGTCTTTGATGACTGTTACAAACTGGGAAATGATGGACGGCAGCATTTTGCGAACGGCCTGAGGCAGGATGATGTACCAGAGGATCTGGACCTGCGTAAAGCCCTGAGACAGGCCGGCTTCGGTCTGTCCGTCATCAATGGCGTTGAGTCCGCCGCGGATGATTTCAGCCAGAGCAGCAGAGGTAAAGACTGTGAAGCTGATAATGCCGGCCGGTGTGGACTTGACTTGGAAGACCAAGAAAATCGTGAAAATCCAGAGCAGATTGGGGACATTGCGGACAAACTCAATGTAAACGCTAGCCAGCAGCTGGAAAAATTTATTTTTGCCATTGCGCATAACAGCCAAGATGGTCCCCAGAATCGTGGACAAAATAATCGAAATAAAGGATATTTCCAACGTCAGCCAAAGTCCCTTTAAGATAAAAAGGAGGTTGGTCGGTGTTAAGACATTTAAGATATTTTCCATGAGAACCTCCTTACAGACTGTAGGCCTGCTTGTTGGCTTCCTCTACCCTGCGTCCCCAGCGTGCGATAGGGAAGCAAAGGAGGAAGTAGAGCAGGGCAGCTCCGGTAAAGGCCGGAATGTAGTTGGAATTGAGAGCAGCCCAAGATTTGGTCACAAACATAAGGTCAACTCCGGAGATAATAGCGACGGTCGAGGTGTTCTTAATCAGATTGACCACCTGATTGATCAGAGGCGGCAGGATAATCCGAAAAGCCTGAGGCAGGATAATGTAACGCATGGTTTCGATATAGGTAAAACCTTGTGACAGAGCTGCTTCAGTCTGCCCGCGCGGGATGGACTGGATCCCTGAGCGGATGACCTCAGCGATATAGGCGCCGTGATAGAGTCCGACACAGAGCACAGCCGTCCAGTAGATGGAGGGCATGATGGCATAGCCGCTGATAAGCGGCAGACCGTAAAAGACGATGACAAACTGTACCAGTAGGGGTGTGTTTTGATAAAATTCAACGAAAACCCGAGCCAGTCCGCGGAGAAAAGCGTTCTTGCCGGTGCTGATAGCACCGAAGACAATTCCCAGTATCAGGGCCAGGATTAAGGCACCGACTGAGATGGCCAGCGTAAAGAGGAAGCCTTGGATAAACTGTCCAAAGTCTGCAAAATAAGCCTGCCAGGAAGATAAATTAAAAGTCATACATGCTCCCCTTTCTAATCATCGGCTGAAGTCGATGGCTTCAGCTGGTACTTGTCATACAGCTTTTGCAGACTGCCGTCCTTCTTCCATGCTGTGATCAAGCCGTTTAGGTAATCGTTTAAGCCGGTGTTGGATTTTTTGCTGACGACACCATAATCAGCTGTTTTAAAGCTGTAGTCCAGAATGGTGGATTTGGAGCTGACATAGCCAGTCAGGATGGACTGGTCGACCGAAAAGGCATCAATGCGATGAGCCCTTAGGGAGACAGCCAGCTCAGGATAGGACCCCAGTTCCACATACTTAAAATGGAGTTTTTTCTCTTTGGCAATTTCTTCCAGCAGGGTCTGGGTGATCGATCCCTGAACCACACCGATGGTCTTGCCGTCTAAGTCTTCCAGATTCTTGATTTTGCTGGATTTATTGACCAGAAAGCCCGAAGCATCCGTATAGTAAGGAGTGGTGAAATTGTAGAGGAGTTTGCGCTCATCTGTAATGGTGAAGGTAGCGATGACGATATCCACCTGACCGTTGTCCAGCAGAGGCCCACGGGTTTGGGCCGTTACCGGCACATAGTTGATCTTGACGCCCAGCTCCTTGGCAATCTTTTTGGCAAGGTCAATTTCCAGTCCGCTGTAAGTGTTATTTTCGGGATTGAGATAGCCGAAGTTGGGAACGTCCTGCTTGACGCCGACATTGAGCACGCCCCTTTTCTGAATAGCTTTGACCTGCTCGCTGTCGGCATCAGCCTTGACTGTTTGGATCATCCCAAAAGCCAGCAATACCAGAGCCAGGCCCAGTAGAATATTTTTTATTTTCATGTTTTCCTCCTTGAAATAAATCAGAGTAGATGCTCAATGAACAGCATCGGCAAATGAGCCAGGAGCGGTCATGCTGGCAGCAAACCGGCTCATCATATCCTGCCGCCCTTTAACTTGACTTAGGCAAGTCGAAATGAAGGAAGGTTGGTGTGGATGTTCGAAGAGTATAAAATAGAAAGAGCGGGAGAGTCTGTGTCCGCAGATGATGTTGCTTTCTTCCTAAAAGCCTCTTTTTCGATGATTTCTAAGCGGCATCTCTGTTAAGATGTGACCGTATCACTCTCGTGATTGATAATTTTGCTGAGGAATTGCTTGGCACGCGGTTCAGTCGGATTGTCAAAGAAGGCATCAACATCGGTTGTGTCTACTAAAACCTCTCCTTCGGCCATAAAGATGATGCGGTCGGCTACCTCGCGGGCAAAGCCCATTTCGTGGGTTACGACAATCATGTTCATGCCGTCGTGGGCCAGTTTTTGCATGACAGCGAGAACATCGCCGATGGTTTCGGGGTCCAGAGCCGAAGTCGGCTCATCAAAGAGCAGCAGCTCTGGGTGCATGGCCAGACCGCGGGCGATTGCAATCCGCTGTTTCTGGCCGCCGGACAGCATGCCGGGGTAGGAGTCCTTCTTGTCCCACATGCTGACAAATTCTAGGTATTTTTTAGCCGTTTTTTCTGCTTCTTTTTTATCAATTCCCAAGACTTTGATAGGAGCTAGGGTTACATTTTCTAACACCGTTTTGTGGGGGTAGAGATTGAAGTGCTGAAAGACCATGCCGACTTCCTTGCGCAGGCTGACCAAGTCTTTAGCGGAAGCATTGGCCACTTCGTGTCCGTTGACAGTCAGGCTGCCCTGATCGATTCCCTCCAAGGCATTGATTGTTCTGATGAGAGTTGATTTTCCCGAACCAGATGGCCCAAGCAGCACAACGACCTGTCCTTTTTCGAAACTGAGATTGATCGTGCGCAGGGCGTGAAAATCTCCGTAATATTTTTCGACATTTTTAAATTCAACTAGAGCCATAGGATTCTCCTTTGTGTTAGATAATATGACATAGATTTTACCATAGAATAAAAAAACTGTCAAATTGAATAAAAATTATTTCTACATTTGTCAAATAATGGTAGCTTGAATTAGTATTTTTTAAGAAAAGTTTGGTATAATAAGACTATAGAAATAATTACAGTTGGACGGGGAGTCTAGCAGAAATACTAGATGGCCTTTTGTGTGTTCAGAGGCGGAGTCTGTTTATTGGACTGCTGCAGCTTTTCCTGCAGGACCTGACGGTGCCCTTCCAATCTGATATTAAGGTGAATATATGAAGAAAATATTAGTTGTAGATGATGAGAAGCCAATCTCAGATATTATCAAGTTTAATATGGCCAAAGAAGGCTATGAGGTGCTGACGGCCTTTGACGGCAAGGAAGCGCTGGAGATGTTTGAAGCCGAGCAGCCGGATATCTTGATTCTGGATTTGATGCTGCCGGAAGTAGACGGACTGGAAGTGGCCCGTACTATTCGCAAGACCAGCAATGTACCGATTATCGTGCTTTCTGCCAAAGACAGTGAGTTTGATAAGGTTATCGGTCTGGAAATCGGTGCGGATGACTATGTGACCAAGCCTTTCTCCAACCGCGAGCTTCAGGCACGGGTGAAGGCTCTTCTCCGCCGGGCAGACTTAATTGTGGAAAGTCAGGGCGATGATAACGGTCCGAATGAGCTGACGATTGGGGAGCTGCAGATTCTGCCGGATGCCTTTGTGGCTAAAAAACACGGCAAGGAGCTGGAGCTGACCCACCGGGAATTTGAGCTGCTGCATCATTTGGCCACCCATATCGGGCAGGTCATGACGCGGGAGCACTTGCTGGAGACTGTATGGGGCTATGATTATTTCGGTGATGTCCGTACAGTGGATGTGACCATCCGCCGCCTGCGTGAAAAGATCGAAGATACGCCCAGCCGTCCTGAGTACATTCTGACCCGCCGCGGTGTTGGCTACTATATGAGAAATAATGATTGAAGCAATTAAACAGTTTGTGATTTCTGCGGATTTCGTCTTTTTTCTCATTATCATCGGCTTTATTATCGTTGTGGCTTTGCTTTTTTTGGAAAACCGCCGTGATAACTACAAGCTGCTGCAGCTGAATCAGAAGATTAAAGATCTGATTGCTGGTGATTATTCTGAAGTGCTGGATATGCAGGGCAGTCCGGAAATCACAGACATGACAAACAGTATCAATGACCTTTCAGAGGTCATTCGCCTGACGCATGAAAATCTGGAGCAGGAAACCAAGCGCCTATCCAGTATCCTGTCCTATATGACAGACGGGGTGCTGGCTACCAACCGCCGCGGTCAGATTATCACTATCAATGATATGGCGACCAAGCAGCTGGGGGTTAAAAGAGATGAGGTCCAAAATATGAGTATTTTGGATCTGCTTTCGATTTCAGAAGATTATGATTTGCGGGACTTGATTACCAAAGTGCCCGAGCTGACCATTTATTCTCAGGATGAGAATGGAGAGTATCTGAGCCTGCGCGTGCGTTTTGCTCTGGTCAGACGGGAGTCGGGCTTTATTTCCGGTCTGGTTGCTGTTTTGCATGATACGACCGAGCAGGACAAGGAAGAGCGGGAACGCCGGCTCTTTGTTTCCAATGTCAGCCATGAGCTGCGGACGCCTTTGACCAGTGTTAAGTCCTACTTGGAAGCTCTGGACGACGGGGCTCTGTCAGAGCCGGTAGCTCCGGATTTTGTCAAGGTTTCGCTCAATGAAACTAACCGCATGATGCGCATGGTGACAGACCTGCTCAGTCTCTCGCGCATTGATAATGAAACCAGTCATCTGGAAGTAGAGCTGACGAATTTTACAGCTTTTATCACTTTTATTCTCAACCGTTTTGATAAGATCAAAAGTCAGGACGAGACCAAGAAATACGAGATTATCCGCGACTATCCCATAACCCCGATTTGGGTAGAGATTGATACGGACAAGATGACCCAGGTGATTGACAATATTATGAACAATGCCATTAAGTATTCGCCTGACGGCGGGACCATTACAGTCTCTATCAAGACGACCGATGTCCAGCTGATTCTGTCCATTGCGGATGAAGGGCTGGGGATTCCTAAGCAGGATCTGCCTAAGATTTTTGACCGTTTCTACCGGGTGGACAAGGCCCGCAGCCGGGCCCAGGGCGGTACCGGTCTGGGACTGGCGATTGCCAAAGAAATTGTCAAGCAGCATCAGGGCTTTATCTGGGCCAAGAGCGAATACGGTCAGGGTTCGACTTTTACAATCGTTCTGCCTTATGATAATGATGCCGTGCGCGATGACGATTGGGACAATGAAGATATTTAGAAAGTAAACATGAGCAAAGGATTTCAATACAGTATTTTGGCATCAGGCTCCAGCGGCAACTGTTTTTACTTAGAAACAGACCAAAAGCGAATCTTAATTGATGCCGGCTTATCAGGGAAAAAAATCAGCAGTCTGTTAGGCGAGATTAACCGCAAACCGGAGGACTTGGACGCCATTCTGGTGACGCATGAGCATAAGGACCACATCCACGGAGTAGGAGTGCTGGCCCGTAAGTATCATCTGGATATTTATGCTAATGAAGCGACCTGGAAGGCCATGGAGAAGGACTTGGGCAAGCTGGATATCAGCCAGAAGCATGTCTTTGAAATGGGGAAAACCAAGACTTTCGGCGATGTGGATATTGAGAGCTTTGGGGTCAGTCATGATGCAGTCTGCCCGCAATTTTACCGCTTTATGAAGGATGGCAAGAGCTTTGTCATGCTGACGGATACGGGCTATGTCAGCGACCGCATGGCAGGGGTGATTGAGAATGCTGATGCCTATCTGATTGAGAGCAATCATGATATCGAAATTCTCCGCAGCGGAGCCTATCCTTGGAGTCTCAAACAGCGCATCCTGTCTGACATGGGCCACCTGTCCAATGAGGACGGAGCCGAAACTATGATTCGGACTTTGGGCAACCGCACCAAGCGAATCTATCTGGGGCATCTGAGCAAGGAAAATAACATCAAGGAGCTGGCCCACATGACCATGGTCAATCAGCTGGCTCAGGCAGACATGGCTGTCGGCCATGATTTTCAGGTCTATGATACCTCGCCCGACACTGCCACCCCTCTGACCAGAATTTGAGACCGCGAAAAGAAGAAGCGGACCAGAACGGTTTGATACTCAATGAATTGACTTTCAAAGGGTATTTGTATAGAAAAATCAGGAGGAGCTGTATAGGGCCTCCTGATTTATAGTCTTTTCGTTTGCTTTTAGCAGTGAAACTGTCCGGGGGACAGTTTCAGCCTATCATTTTGACATAAGAAAATGATAGGCAGCGAGTTGGAGGCTGAGATAAAAGTCCTTCAGTCTTGCTTTGTTTTGGAAAAAAACTCTTGACGCGGTAGCTGATTGCTCAAAGCACTGTTTTGAGGTTATGGATGAAACATCCGTTAGGATGTGCCAAGACTGTTCGTCTTTTAGACTCCAAAAAGCTCCAGCGGATGAGAAGCCGCTCAGCAGTGGTTGATGGCATTAAAGCCCTTCATGAACTGTGCAGGGGGAGATTCTAGCTGACCAATGGCGACAGAACTTCCCCAGCCACCATGTCCTGCAAATCAAACGATAGAAAAATACGAAGCTGGGTACGGTTGTCCCAGCCTCGTATAAAAAGTGCGTCAGCCTCGCTTTGCTCTGGCAAAGTCCTTTGGATGGCTGCGGGTTCTTACTTGCTAAAGTCGTAGTCTTTGACAATCTCGATTTTTTCAATCTTGACATCTGTTTTTGGTTTGTCATTGCTGTCGGTTTCGGCAGCAGCGATTTTATCGACCACATCCATGCCTTCCAGCACTTGGCCAAAGACGGTATAACCACCGTCTAAGCTCGGATTTCCTCCGTTTTTGTAGGCTTCAATTATTTTGGCAGGAATGGAGGATGTTGACAGTTTGGAAGAAAGATCTGTCTTATTTTGATTGATGAAGAACTGGCTGCCGTTGGTATCCTGTCCGGCATTAGCCATGGAGAGAGAGCCGCGGATATTGTACAGGTAAGGAGAGTATTCATTTTTAAAGCCGCTGCCGCTGTCTTTTGTAGCATCCTTGCCTTTCCAGATAGACTCACCGCCTGTGCCGTTTCCTTTAGGATCGCCGCTTTGAATCATAAAGTTATTGATTACGCGGTGGAAGAGCACGCCGTCGTAGTAGCCTTCTTTGGCATGGGTCAGGAAGTTTTCAACAGCCAGCGGAGCGTATTTTGGAAAGAGCTTGACCCGAATGCTGCCTTCCGTAGTGAGGATCGTGACCTCGGCTTCATCCTCAGCAACTTCTGTAGACAGCTGCGGGAAGTTGGCATTTTGGTTTGTCATGGCATCTTGATACTGCTCGCGGAGTTTGCGGGTTTCTGCATCATCGGAGCTGGTGACGGATGACTGGCTGGAAGCGCTGGAGGAGCTGGAACTGATTTCCTCCTTGGCAGAGCAGCCTGCCAGGACAAGGCCTGATAAGAGACCGAAAAGAATCATTTTTTTCATAAGAGACCTTTCTCAATTAGTTTCTAAACTACTGGTATTTTACTATAAAAAACCTAGTTTTTCAAATCTATCTGTTCCAGAAAGTTCAAAAGCTGCTGTTTCAAGGCTTGCGGCTGCAGGGCTTGGCGGGCCAGATCCTGCAGGTCGACCCATTCAGGCTGGTAGATATTGTGAGCATGGCTGCGCTGGGCTTCTTCGCCGTGTATGCGGGGGCTGTCGTTTCTGGTAAGGACTGTATAGAAATACTGCTCTGTCTCTCCTTGGTTGTCAAAGGAAAAAGCTGGCTGCAGCTGCTTGCTGGACAGGGTCCAGTTCAGTTCTTCCTGAATTTCCCGCTGAGCGGCTTCAAGAGCTGATTCTCCCGATTCGATCCTGCCGCCGGGGATGACAAAATATTCCCGATTATTTTTCCAGCGGTGGATCAGCAGGATTTGTCTGGACTGGGGATTGTAAAGAATGACTCCGGCACGCATGGTGCACCTCCTTGCTGTCTGTTCATATTCTTTGAAAATCAAGACCAAGCATCATTATACTCGGTTGAAAATCGAAGCGGCCGCTCCCTAACGGAAGATTTATTCGCTGCCTTAAAGCAGTGCTTTTGTTGATTCCTGACGGCCGCTTCCTCCGCAGTTTCAATAGCTTTCCCAAATCTTTTGAACTCCCGCCTGGTCTGCTGACGGTGTTCATTGACTATACTGATGGGGTGACGCTTCTTTCTTCCTTATTTTATCATAAGCACAAAAGTTTTGCCTGTCTGATCCTTGTGATATAATAAATCCAATATTTAAAAGGTAAGGTGACATATGATTGATTCAATCGGGCAGGTCATGCTCTATGTCGGCGATATAGAGAGCGCTGCTGTTTTTTGGAAGGAGAAGATGGGCTTTGAGCGGGTGGAAAAGCAGGTTCAGGGAACGCAGGTATCCTATATTGTCGCACCCAAGGCCCAAAGCGATGTACAGTTTGTCCTGCATGACAAGGCTCAGGTGGCGGAGATGAATCCGGATATGAACTTAGAAACCCCTTCTATCCTCATGGCGGCAGTCAATCTTGAGGAAACCTACCAGAAGCTGGCAGCTAAGGGTGTGGCCGTTCATCCTATTTTGGATCTGGGCTTTATGAAGGTTTTTAACTTTGCCGATAATGAAGGGCATTATTTTGCTGTAAGGGAGCTGAAACATGACGGATTCTGAACGCTTGCAGGAGCTGTATAAAGACCATGCTCAGCTGCCCTATATAGGACCGGACCGCGATCTAGCAGTCTGGCTTTTGGAGGGAAAGCCGGTGCCTAAGCGCAATATGGAAAGACTGGACAATGGCTTGCTGGCTGGAGATATCATCCTGCTTTGGCGGATTGGTTTCGGGACTTTCACGACGGATTCCTTTTTTCCTAAATATTTTGAGTTTACTTACGGCATCAATGCTTCGGCGCATTTGGCAGCCTTAGTGGATCAAGGGTACGCTTATAAGGAAAAAGCTTTTGCTTCGCTGGATCATATAAATGCGGCGGCCAAGAAGGCTATTCTGAAAAGCAAGAAGGTAAACGGCCTGTCTAAAATGAAAGCTGCTGATTTAGACCGGGCTTTGGCTGAGAATTTTACTGAAGAAGAGCTGGCTCAGTCTTTTTCCGTGCGTGGCTATGAGCTGACTGAAAAGGGCCGTCAGGCACTGGCTGCTCATCAGGAAGTAGTGGACCGCCATCCGCAAAAGAAGTTCTGATGGGACAGAACATTTCCAAATTGACGGTTGTTTTGTGCATATTTATAACTTTTTTGTTAAAATAAAATCAGCTAATAAAATGAAGGAGGATGTTTCTCGATGAAAAAGAGACTGACAAGAGATGTTAAACATCAAAAAATTGCTGGAGTCTGTGCAGGTATCGCTAACTATTTTGACCTAGATCCAACCTTGGTGCGGGTTATCTGGATAGTGCTGGCCTGTATGGCTGGAGGAGGCATTTTGGCCTATCTGATTGCCTGGCTGGTGATGCCGGAAGACAGCGGTCAAAATGATGAGCCGACAATTATCAACTAATCCTCTTTGAAAATCGAAGCTGACATTTCTTAGGGAAGTTGTATTGGCAGCTGCAGTAGTCCAACGGATTCTTGGTGAGAACAGAGCAAGACTGAGGCGCCTTTGTCTCAGTCGCCAATCTGCGTCGGCCAATTTTGCCGTTTTCGGTTTTTTGAGCAGACTTGTTGGGGAAGGTCATCTGGAGTCAGTCTGCCTTAGGTGGCCGGCCCGTAAGCAGCTGACCTCGTTGCTTCATTGCTGCATGAAAAGAGCCTTTCTAAACAAGGACTCTAAACTGGCAAGACAAGACAGGGAGAATGAGGCTGAGCCTGATTCTTTTTTTGCGCACAGCGGATAGACGGAAGACAGGAGCTGCAGATTTTCACCGGCTATCAGCTGCATTTTCTCTTACATTTTCAGTCAGTTTCAGCTGATAAATCGTTTCACATTCGAGCTTTAAATGTGTTATAATAAAAGTTATGGCAAATAAGAAATCTAGTAAAAAAGGCCGGACCACACGTCGGCCGACAAAAGCAGAATTAGAAAGACAAAAAGCGATAAAAAGGATGATTGTCACCTTTGTGATGGCCTTGATTCTTTTGTTTGCAGCAATCAAGCTGGGGGCTTTTGGTGTGACCATTTACAATGCGCTGCGGCTCTTAGTCGGAAGTCTGGCCTATTTGGCGATTTTTGCCAGTTTGGTTTATCTCTTCTTCTTTAAGTGGCTGCACAGACATGAAGGCATGGTTTCAGGCTTTATCAGCCTCTTCTTTGGTCTCAGCCTGATTTTTCAAGCCTATTTTGTCAGTGTTCTGAAATTGGAGGGGGCAACTGTCTTATCAACGACCCTGGGCAGGGTTTTGACAGATCTGACTGCCTTTAAGGTCAGCTCCTTTGCGGGAGGCGGCCTGCTGGGCGCCCTTCTCTACGCGCCCATCTCTTTTCTTTTCTCGAATATTGGTTCCTATTTCTTCGGTCTGCTCCTCATTCTTTTGGGAGGCCTGCTCATGAGTCCCTGGTCTATCTATGATATTTCAGAAAAGGCCATGGCAGCTTTCCAGAGCTGGAGGGAAAAGCAGGAAGAAAAGCGGCAGCAGCGTTTTATGGAAAAAGAGGCAAAAGCAGCTCAGGCAGCTATGCAGGCTATTGAGGTGGAGGAAGAGGCAGCTGCAGTTGACCCTGAGACAGGCGAAATCTTAGATGAGGATCTGCTGGCGCATACGCCGGTAGACTTTGATCAAGAAGACTATGATGAGGCTGAAACGGGAGATGTTGACACCAATGAGCCGCTGGACTTCGGCCGGGATGCAGAAGCAGCAGAAGAGGACGACAGCGGCGATGTTGAAGTTGACTTCACGGCCAAGGAAAGTCTGGATTACAAGCTGCCGACACTCAGTCTTTTTGCGCCGGACAAGCCCAAGAACCAGTCCAAGGAAAAGCGGCTGGTGCGTGAAAATATCAAAATCTTGGAAGAAACCTTTGCCAGCTTTGGTATCAAGGCAACGGTGGAGCGGGCCGAAATCGGACCGTCTGTCACCAAGTACGAGGTTAAGCCGGCAGTCGGAGTCCGGGTCAATCGGATTTCCAATCTGGCCGATGATTTGGCTCTGGCGCTGGCAGCCAAGGATGTGCGGATAGAGGCGCCGATTCCCGGCAAGTCTCTGGTCGGGATTGAAGTGCCCAACTCGGAAATCGCCACGGTGTCCTTCAGAGAACTCTGGGAGCAGTCCAAGACAGATGCCAAGAAGCTCTTGGAAATTCCGCTGGGCAAGGCCGTGAATGGCTCGGTGCGTTCCTTTGATTTGGCGAGAATGCCCCATCTGCTGGTGGCTGGTTCGACCGGCTCCGGTAAATCTGTAGCTGTCAACGGCATCATTGCCAGCATTCTGATGAAAGCCCGGCCGGATGAAGTCAAGTTTATGATGGTGGATCCCAAGATGGTGGAACTGTCTGTCTACAATGACATTCCCCACCTGCTGATTCCGGTCGTGACCAATCCGCGCAAGGCCAGCCGAGCCCTGCAGAAGGTCGTAGACGAGATGGAAAACCGCTATGAACTCTTCTCCAAAGTCGGTGCCCGCAACATTGCTGGATACAATGCCAAGGTGGCTGAGTACAATGCCCAGTCCGAATACAAGCAGATACCCCTGCCTTTGATTGTCGTCATCGTAGACGAGCTGGCTGACCTCATGATGGTGGCCAGCAAAGAAGTGGAAGATGCCATTATCCGTCTGGGACAAAAGGCGCGGGCGGCCGGGATTCATATGATCCTAGCTACCCAGCGGCCGTCAGTGGATGTCATCTCTGGACTGATTAAGGCCAATGTGCCGTCACGGATTGCCTTTGCGGTCTCCAGCGGGACAGACAGCCGGACCATTCTGGATGAGAATGGGGCAGAAAAGCTGCTGGGACGCGGGGATATGCTCTTTAAGCCCATTGATGAAAACCATCCGGTCCGTCTCCAAGGTTCCTTTATCTCGGATGAAGATGTGGAGCGGATTGTGGCCTTTGTCAAAAATCAAGCCGAAGCTGACTATGATGACAGCTTTGATCCGGGTGAAGTTTCTGAAAGCGATCTGGACGGCGGCGGAAGCGATGGAGATGAAGGCGACCCGCTCTTTGAGGAAGCCAAGGCCCTGGTCATCGAAACCCAGAAAGCCAGCGCCTCGATGATCCAGCGGCGTCTCTCTGTCGGCTTTAACCGGGCCACCCGTCTCATGGAAGAGCTGGAAGCGGCCGGTGTTATCGGACCGGCTGAAGGCACCAAGCCCCGCAAGGTTTTGCAAACTTAAGGAATAAGGAAGATGGCTCAGGTAAAAGAGTGCTGATGAGATTGTGGCTGATTATGACCAGAATGGCTGTGCTCAGGCTATCTACCAGTATTTGCTGTGAAATAAGGCATTAAACTAGGAGCTGTGATTCTTATTTTCCAGCTCCTTATTTTTTATAGAAAAGAGGTTTTTAATGAAATTAGACTCTGTCCATCATATAGCCATCATCGGCCATGACTATGCCCGGACCAAGGAGTTTTATGTAGACAAACTGGGCTTCCAGCTGCTGGATGAACACTATCGGCCGGAGAAAAAGGACATCCTTTTGAATGTCCGTCAGGGCAGTCTGACGCTGGAAATCTTTATCAAATCAGACGCACCAAAAAGGCCGGCCCTGCCCCATCCGGAGCATACCGGCCTGCGGCATCTGGCCTTTCGGGTGGAGGATGTCGAAAGCTGCCTGGCAGAATTGGACCGTCTGGACATTCCTCATACAGAACTGCGCTATGATGACTTTGACGGCCGCAAGATGGCCTTCTTCTTTGATCCAGACGGCCTGCCTTTAGAGCTCCACGAATAAGCCGCTTCTGCTGAGCTGGATTGCCATCAGGCTAGTCCTTTTTTGGAGACATTTTTCGGGCAGCATTGGTTTTTCAAAGAAGATGAACAGTTTCCTACTCAGGTCGGATGAAAAGTTTGGAGATTTTGCTACAATGAGGAAAGGAAATTCGAAATGAACTGGAGAATGTATGCAAACAAATCGGCCGCAGGGACTCACGCAGAGAGAAGTAGAGGAGCGCATTCAAAAAGGCTTAACCAATAAAGTGACGGTTTCGACAGAAAAGACCACTTGGCAGATTGTCAGCGGCAATCTCTTTACTTACTTTAATTTTATTTTTTTGGTGCTGGCTCTTTTGCTGGTCTTGGTTCAGTCTTGGAATAATCTGCTCTTTGTTCCCATTGTCATCACCAATGCTTTGATTGGGATTGTTCAAGAACTGCGGGCCAGAAAGGTTCTGAATCAGATGCATCTCCTGCATACTCTTTCAGCCAAGGTCCTTCGTGATGGCAGAGAACAGGTGCTTCCTGTGGAAGAGCTGGTTCAGGATGATGTGGTTGTATTTGCAGCTGGAGACCAGATTTATGCGGATGGTTTCCTGCTGTCAGGGTCGATAAGGGTCAATGAAGCTCAGCTGACAGGGGAAGCGGACGAAATCGAAAAAAACAGGGGCGATGCCGTTTTGTCCGGCAGCTTTGTAGCAGCAGGCCAAGGCTATGCCCGGCTGGATAAGGTCGGCGATCATTCTTATATCAATCAGCTGGCAAAAAAAGCCAAAGAGGTCAGCGGTATGGAAGAGTCCAAAATGGTTCATGCCGTTAATCGTTTGGTGCAGGCCATCGGCATAGTCATTATCCCTATGGGGCTGCTGCTTTTCTTTCGAAGCTATATCAGCAATCAGGAAACACTGCAGCTCAGTGTGACATCTACGGTCGGTGCAATCGTTGGGATGATTCCGGAGGGGCTCTATCTCTTGATGACACTGGCGCTGGTTTTGGGAGCGGTGCGTCTTGCCAAGCAGCAGGTTCTGTTAAATAGCATGAAAGGGATTGAAACCCTATCGCGGGTGGATGTGCTCTGTGTGGACAAGACGGGAACGATTACGGAAAACGACATGGCGGTCAGCCGGCTGGTCTTTGTGGACGGGCAGGAACTGGAGGCAAAGAGCGCTTTGAGTCAGTATCTGGCTGCCAGTCAAGATAAAAATGACACCATTGAGACCATTCGCGCTTATCCAGACTTGGAGCAGATTGCTGCTCCGTGGACCGTCATCCAGCAGCATCCATTTAGCTCTCAGAAAAAGTACGGCGCTGTAGCCTTTGAAAATGGCGTCTTTGTCCTAGGCGCACCGGAATATGTGCTCAGAGAGGACTTGGCCAAGTATCAGCATTCTTTCAAAGAGGAAGCGGAGCAGGGCGCGCGCGTCCTAGTATTCGGCCGCTATCAGGCTGCTTCTTTGGGGGAGGAGCTAAGTGCTGCTGTCTCTCCGCTGGTCTTTCTTCTGCTGGAAAATCCTGTTCGGGCAAATGCTGCGGAAACCTTTGCTTATTTTCAAAAACAGGGAGTTGCAGTCAAGGTCATTTCCGGAGACAATCCTGTGACGGTGTCTGCCGTTGCCAGAAAAGCCGCTATTCCGCATGCTGCATCTTATATTGATGCCAGAGAGCTGGATACGGAGAAAAAAATAGCCCAGGCAGCAGGCAGCTACACTGTATTTGGCCGTGTCAGTCCAGAGCAGAAGCAGCAGCTGGTGCAGGCTTTGCAGGCCGAGGGGCATAATGTTGCCATGACAGGCGACGGTGTCAATGATATTTTAGCCATGAAAAAAGCGGACTGCAGCATTGCCATGGAGTCTGGAAATGATGCGACCAAGCAAATCGCGCAGGTCGTACTGCTGGACTCGGACTTCTCGCACATGCCCCATATTGTGGCAGAGGGCCGGCGGGTTGTCAATAATATCCAGCGTTCCGCCAGTCTCTTTCTGGTAAAGAATCTTTTTTCGATGCTGCTGGCTCTGGCATCCACTCTCTTTGCCTTTACCTATCCTTTGCAGGCTTCGCAGATGTCTCTGATCAGCGCTTTTACCATTGGGATTCCGGGATTTCTGCTGGCATTAGAGCCCAATAACACGCGGATTCGGGGGCGTTTCTTAGAGACTGTTTTAAAGAATGCTCTCCCGGCAGCTTTGGTTGATTTTATCGCAGTTTTGCTGGCTGTTTTCAGCGGTTATGGGCTAGGCCTGTCCTCCAGAGAAATCAGCACATCGGCCATCATCCTGCTGGCAGTTGTCGGCTTTACCCTGATCTATAAGCTGGTTCAGCCGCTAAACAAGGTCAAATGGGGCATTCTGCTGGTCAATATTTTGGGAATGACAGGAGCTGCCTTGTTGCTGTCTGGCGTATTTGGTGTGACGGCTCTCTCCCTGAAAGCCCTCACGATGACCTTGCTCTTGTCGCTCACCTTGGAAATCCTGCTGCGATTCTTCCAGTGGCTGACAGATTTTCTTATCTTGAAGATTCAAAAAAGGGCTCTATAATTTCTGTAGTGGGTAAATCCACTGCAGGGATTATAGAGCTTTTTGATTGTATACAAAAAGTCCCATATGACTTATAATGAAAAGCGACCAAACCATCATTAGAAAGGTTCATATGGAACAACTTCATTTTATCACAAACTTGCTCAATCTTAAAGACCTTAACATCACTTTGATTGATTGTCTGGACCAAGGAACTCACAAAGAACTGCTGGCCAAATTGGATTACCAGCCTCCTCAATGTCCCGCTTGTGCTGGCAAAATGGCTAAATACGACTTCCAAAAAGCCTCTAAAATCCCTTATCTGGAAGTGGCCGGCTTCAAAACGTTAATCAAGCTGAAGAAGCGCCGCTTTAAATGCAAGGACTGCGGAAAGATGAGGGTTGCTGAGACAGACCTGGTCAAGAAAAATCATCAGATTCCGGTCATTCTCAATCAAAAAATCGCTCAGAAACTGATTGAGAAACTGTCCATGACAGCTATTGCAGAGCAGCTCTCTGTCTCCACTTCTACCGTTATCCGAAAACTCAAAGAGTTTCAGTTCAAGACCGATTTAAACTTCCTGCCTGCCCTTATGAGCTGGGATGAATTCAGCTTTAAGAAAGGAAAAATGAGCTTTGTCGCTCAGGATTTTGAGTCTGGCAATCTCCTGGCTATCTTGGACGGCCGAACTCAGGCCACTATCCGAAATCACTTTCTTTGCTATCACAGAAAGATCAGGGAAAGAGTTCAAATCATCACTATGGACATGTTCAGCCCTTATTACGACATTGCCAAGAAACTCTTTCCTAATGCCCGAATCGTCCTGGACCGTTTCCATATCGTGCAGCACCTCAGCCGGGCTATGAACCGGCTGCGCATTCAAATCATGAATCAATTCGAGCGGAAATCTCTTGAATATCGGACTGTTAAGCGCTATTGGCAGCTCATTCTGCAGGACAGCCGCAAACTCAGTGACAAACGCTTTTATCGGCCAACTTTTCGCATGCATCTGACCAATCGGGAAATTGTCCAAAAGCTGCTCAGCTACTCGGAAGAACTCAAGCACCACTATGAGCTCTATCAGCTCCTGCTTTTTCACTTCCAGGAGAAACAGCCCGATGAATTCTTTGGCTTGATACAAGAGGCGCTCCCTTCTGCTCTTCCTCTTTTTCAGACGGTCTTTCGGACCTTTATCAAGGACAGGGATAAGATTGTCAACGCCCTAGAGCTGCCTTACTCCAACGCCAAACTCGAAGCCACCAACAACCTCATCAAAGTCATCAAGCGCAATGCTTTTGGCTTTCGAAACTTTGACAACTTCAGAACCCGCATTTTCATTGCCCTCAACATCAAAAAAGAGAAGACAAATCTTGTCCTCTCTCGATGTTAGATTTAGTCAACCCACTACAGTTGACAAAGAGCCCAAAAAAGGAGGGCAGCATAAGCGCCCTCAAGCAAGTTTATTTGTTTTTTTTTCAGAGAGTGAGACAGCCTCCCATGATGGCTGTCTCTGCCCCTGCTTTTTGATAAGATTCTTGGTAAAGTTTTGAAGAACCCTGCTTTTTCGGCCGTCTCCTGCCACGCTTTCGAATGTCTGGGACTGGGCTGAAAAAGCACCCGCTGTCAGAAATGACGCACTTGAAGAGAGCTTTGCTGAGGATTAATTTGCAATAAAGAGTCCAATCACCATAGCTACATAGAGAAAAAAGGTCAAGATGAAGCCGGCCCTCCAGAAGAATTTGAAAAATTTTGGATAGTAAAAGGTTCTTTTCTTTCTGAGGAAATAAATGGCAATCGCAATGGCCAGAGCTGACAGGGCTAAGCCCAGCTGGGGCAGAAGGCTGTGGTAATAGGCCTGGTCGGAAATGATATAAAATTCCACGACAAAAAGCGGAAAAGCCAAGTCCGCAAAATTCAAGCCATATTTCCGTAATTTAAAAACCCTCACAGTAATAGTCGTTAAAATCAGAGTCAAAAAGATAAACAAAACAGCCGCAATCTTGATTAATAGTGTCATAAGATTATTTTACCACAAAAAAAGCAAAAAAGAAGCTAAAATTCCTTGCATTTGGCAAAGTTTAGTGTATAATAGAAAGGTATGCGGTAAGCATACTTGTGGGAGGTAAAAATCTTTATTTACCGCCAAAACCACAAAGGAGGATTTAAAAATGGCTAAAAAAGTCGAAAAACTTGTAAAACTGCAAATCCCTGCTGGTAAAGCGACTCCAGCTCCGCCAGTTGGTCCTGCGCTTGGTCAAGCCGGTATCAACATCATGGGATTCACAAAAGAGTTCAACGCTCGTACTGCCGATCAGGCTGGTATGATTATTCCGGTTGTTATCTCAGTATACGAAGACAAATCATTTACTTTCGTGACCAAAACGCCGCCGGCTGCTGTTCTGCTTAAGAAAGCTGCAGGTGTTGAAAAAGGTTCTGGTGAGCCAAACAAAACGAAAGTAGCAAGCGTTACCCGTGCTCAGGTACAGGAAATTGCTGAAACCAAGATGCCAGATTTGAACGCTGCAAACATCGAGTCTGCAATGCGTATGATTGAAGGTACTGCTCGTTCTATGGGATTCACTGTTACTGACTAATCAATAACACCCTTAATAAGGGCGAAGATTTTTTGATTGAAATGGGGCAGCTCTTGACAGATACATAGTGCTGTTTATGGAGCCGGGGCCTGTCAGTCAAAAGGAAGTCGCCGGAGACCCGCAAGACTTCATCATTTCGAGAAGTGACGTGGGAGATGAAAATCGATTGAACCACTTACAAGGAGAAGAAAAAAATGGCTAAAAAAAGCAAACAACTTCGTGCTGCACTTGAAAAAATCGACAGCACAAAAGCTTACAGCGTAGAAGAAGCTGTAGCACTTGCAAAAGAAACCAACTTTGCAAAATTTGACGCGACTGTAGAAGTTGCATACAACCTGAATATTGATGTTAAAAAAGCTGACCAGCAAATCCGCGGTGCGATGGTGCTGCCAAACGGAACTGGTAAAACCCAGCGTGTCTTGGTCTTTGCCCGTGGTGCAAAGGCTGAAGAGGCAAAAGCTGCCGGTGCAGACTTCGTGGGCGAAGATGATCTGGTTGCTAAAATCAACGACGGCTGGCTGGACTTTGACGTCGTAATCGCTACACCTGATATGATGGCACTTGTAGGACGTCTGGGACGTGTCCTTGGACCTCGTAACCTCATGCCAAACCCTAAGACTGGTACTGTAACCATGGACGTTGCAAAAGCAGTGGAAGAGTCTAAAGGCGGTAAAATCACTTACCGTGCAGACCGTGCAGGGAACGTACAGGCCATCATCGGTAAAGTATCCTTTGACGCTGACAAGTTGGTTGAAAACTTCAAGGCTTTCAACGATACGATTCAAAAAGCTAAACCAGCTACTGCTAAGGGTACTTACGTAACCAACCTGACCATCACGACTACCCAAGGTGTGGGAATCAAGGTTGATGTTAACTCACTTTAAAGATGACAAGAGAACTGCTTCGGCGGTTCTTTTTTTGCTGTCCAGCCGCTCCTGCCTCAGCTGCTGCTGATTTTGCAAGAGCAGGAGTGTTAAAATATTTTCTCATAATTTATAGGGAAAAGGCTTCCAAATCAAGAAAAACATGTTATAATAATATTGAAATCAATTATTTCCATATTAGTGAAAAGGAGAAAGGAAACTTATGAAAAAAGAGCAGAACCAGCTGACCTGGTTAATGGTGTCTTTGATTGCCTTCAACATGGTTTGGGGCTTGGGCAATGTCGTCAACAATTACGCCCAGCAGGGGATTTCGGTCATTGTATCCTGGATTCTCATTCTGGCTATTTATTTTATTCCTTACGCTTTGATTGTAGGACAGCTTGGTTCGACTTTTAAGGAGAGCGGAAGCGGTGTGAGCGACTGGGTCGAAAAAACTTCGACCAAGCGGCTGGCTTATTTTGCCGCCTGGACCTACTGGGTTGTGCATATTCCCTACTTGGCCCAGAAGCCGCAGGGGATTTTGATTCCTCTGGGCTGGGCGCTGCATGGTAATGGTGACTTTTTGAGCAGCTTGGATATTCATTGGATTGTCATTCTCAGTCTGCTTATTTTTGGGGCCTTTCTCTATCTTTCGACCAAGGGCTTGGCTGCGCTGAAGCTAATCGGCGGTTTGGCCGGCAGTGCCATGCTGGTCATGTCTCTGCTGTTTGTTCTCTTGGCGGTTGGGGCGCCTTTTATCAAAACCGACATGCAGTTTGCGACGGCCAATATGGATAAGATCAGTACCTACATTCCCAATTTTGATTTTTCCTATTTCACGACCATTTCCCTCTTGGTCTTTGCGGTCGGAGGGGCTGAAAAAATCTCACCTTATGTCAATCAGACCCGCAATCCAGCCAAGGAGTTTCCAAAAGGAATGATTGCGATGGCTGTCATGGTCGGGGCTTCTGCTATTCTCGGCTCTCTGGCCATGGGCATGCTCTTTGACGGCAGCAATATCCCCGAGGATTTGATGCGCAACGGTGCCTATCAGGCCTTTCAGAAGCTGGGCAGCTACTGGGGAATTGGCAATACGCTGGTCGTTGTCTATGCTCTGACCAATATGGTTGGGCAGATTGCGGCGCTGGCCTTCTCTATTGATGCGCCTCTGCAGATTCTGCTCAATAATGCTGATGAGCAGTTTGTGCCAAGCTGGCTGCGCAAGCGGACCAAGAAAGGTGTGCTGATTAACGGTTACCTGCTGACTGGGATATTGGTCAGTATCTTGATTGTTCTGCCTATTTTCGGTATTCAGGAGATTGACGGCCTGGTCAAATGGATGACCAATCTCAACTCTATCGTCATGCCCATGCGCTATCTCTGGGTTTTTCTGGCCTACATGCTGCTCAATAAAGCTTGGAAAAAGTACAAGGATGCCGAATATAAATTTACCAAAAACCCGAAGCTTGGCTTTATAATCGGGGCTTGGTGCTTCCTCTTCACAGCCTTTGCCTGCATTCTGGGTATGGTACCTAAAGTGGACTATGCAGTGGATCCAGCTGGCTGGCAATTCTCGCTGCTGACCAATATTCTGACCCCAATCGTCCTCATCAGTCTGGGGGTTATTCTGCCGATCTTGGCCAAAAGAGAAAGAAAAAAAGCCGAATGACTGCGGCTTTCACAGCCAGTTTTGCCAATGGCAAAGCTGGTTTTTTAATGGAAATTGCGCCGATTGAAGCTTGAAAGAGACATTGAATAACTCCACAGAATCCGCTATAATAAGAAGAGTGATTTGCTTGTGAAAGAAAGAGGGGATTCGGAATTGATGAATGAGACGAAAGCGGTGGTATTGGCAGGGGATTATGGTTATATTCGGCAGATTGAGACGACGCTGAAATCGATTTGCTGTTATCATGAAAGCATATATATATATGTTTTTAATCAAGATATTCCTCAGGAGTGGTTTATCCATACCCGCAAAAGGGTGAGGGAGACAGGCAATGAACTGCTGGATGTCAAGCTTTTTCGTGAGGATTTGAGGCAAAAGTGGCAGGATTCCACCTTTGGCCATATCAATTATATGACCTATGCCCGCTATTTTATTCCTGAGTATGTGCCGGCAGATCGTGTCCTGTATCTGGACTGCGACCTGATTGTGACGCAAAATCTGGATCATTTGTTTGAGCTGGAACTGGATGCTTACTATATTGCAGCAGTACGGGCGACATTTGGGCTGGGCATTGGCTTTAATGCAGGGGTCATGCTCATTAACAATCAGCGCTGGCGGCAGGAGAACATTTCCCAGCAGTTGGTCGAGCTGACTGATAGAGAGATTGAGACGGCCTTGGAGGGCGACCAAAGTATTTTAAATATGCTGTTTGCTGATCAATATTGGCCATTAGACGACAGCTACAATTTTCAAATCGGCTTTGATATGGGGGCGGCTCAGTACGGGCATGATTTTGTCTTTGATCTTCCGCTGTCTCCTCTGCCTGCGATTATTCACTATATTTCAGGGCAAAAACCTTGGGACCTTCTGTCAAATATGCGGCTGCGTGAGGTCTGGTGGTTCTACAATCATCTGGAATGGTCTTCTATCATTGCCAGTAAGTCCCTGCAGCAGCCAAGCAAGTCCACTCAGCCCTGCACGGGGAACTATAGGCTGGAGTGCTTAACTCTGACTGACTGCGATGTATTGGAAAAGCTGGAAGAGCTGGCTGAAGCCCTGCCTGACTGTCTCTTTCATGTGGCAGCCTATACAGCTGTGTCTGATCGGTTGGTTGCCATGATGGCTCATGATAATATCCGCCTGCATCGCTCAATCCTGCCGGTCCGTCTCAAGCAGCTGATGGCGTCCTGTGATATTTATCTAGATATCAACTATGCCTTTAAGTTTCGCGATGTTTTGCAGAGCTTTGAAAATCAGGGGCGGCCTATTTTCACCTTTGACTCTACACAAACCGAAGGAATTACAGAAAGAGTCTTTGCTGCTGACCGCTGCCAAGAAATGGTGGAGGCGATCCGATCCTACTCTGGCTGATGCGGCTGCCAGTCCTGCTATGCTGACCTGTATTCGGTCCCGGCCGGCTTGATCTGATGATCAGGCTGGTTTTGCTGTGAAATGGGCGGGTCTGTTCCTTTTATTTTTAAATTTAAGAAATAAAACTATATAAAAACTCCAATTTGTGGTAAAATAGTACAGATAAAATAAGGAGTGGAAAAATGGTAGAACCTAAATATAAACGTATTTTAATTAAGTTATCAGGTGAAGCTCTTGCTGGTGAAAAAGGCGTCGGCATCAACATTCAGACCGTCCAGAAAATGGCGGAAGAAATCAAAGAAGTTCATGAATTAGGCATTGAAATTGCTCTGGTGATTGGCGGAGGCAATCTCTGGCGGGGTGAGCCGGCGGCAGAGGCCGGCATGGACCGGGTGCAGGCGGATTATACCGGTATGCTGGGAACGGTCATGAATGCCTTGGTCATGGCAGACTCGCTGCAGCAAGTCGGCGTGGACACCCGCGTCCAGACAGCTATTGCCATGCAGCAGGTGGCTGAGCCTTACATTCGCGGGCGTGCGCTCCGTCATCTGGAAAAAGGCCGTATCGTGATTTTCGGTGCCGGTATCGGTTCTCCTTATTTCTCAACAGACACGACGGCAGCTCTCCGGGCTGCGGAAATCGAAGCAGACGCCATTCTCATGGCCAAAAATGGCGTGGACGGCGTTTACAATGCTGATCCGAAGAAGGACAAAACAGCAGTTAAGTTTGATGAGCTGACCCACCGTGATGTGATCAGCAAGGGCCTGCGCATCATGGACTCCACGGCTTCAACCCTTTCCATGGACAATGACATCGATCTGGTCGTTTTTAATATGAACGAAGAAGGCAATATCAAACGCGTTGTCATCGGTGAGCAAATCGGAACAACGGTATCAAATAATTTATAAGAATGGAGATTAAAAACTCATGGCAAATGAAATTGTAGAAAAAGCAAAAGAAAGAATGTCCCACTCGCACCAAAGTCTGGCCCGGGAATTCGGCAGCATCCGTGCTGGACGTGCCAATGCCAGTCTTTTGGACCGCATCCATGTCGAGTATTACGGCGTAGAAACGCCGCTCAACCAAATCGCTTCTATTACCATTCCGGAAGCGCGCGTGCTCTTGGTAACGCCTTTTGACAAGTCTTCTATCAAGGACATCGAGCGTGCGCTCAATGCTTCTGATCTGGGCATTACCCCAGCCAGCGACGGCTCTGTCATCCGTCTGGTCATTCCGGCTCTGACCGAGGAAACCCGCCGGGATTTGGCCAAGGAAGTGAAGAAGGTCGGTGAAAATGCCAAGGTGGCGGTTCGCAACATCCGCCGCGATGCTATGGACGAGGCCAAGAAGCAGGAAAAAGCCAAGGAAATCACCGAAGATGAGCTCAAAGGTCTGGAAAAAGAGATTCAAAAAGTGACAGATGATGCGGTGAAGCATATTGATGACATGACAGCGCACAAGGAAAAAGAACTCTTGGAAGTTTAATGAAATATAGAGCGGGGATTCCCGCCTCGTCAAACTCAGTTGGCTTTGCTGGCTGGGTTTTCTTAGAAATTTCTTGCATCATGCAGGAAGAAAGAAGGAAACATGAATACAAATCTTGCCAATTTCATTGTCGGAATCATCACCGATGAAAATGAGCGCTTTTACTTTGTGCAAAAGGACGGTCAGACTTATGCCTTGGCCAAGGAAGAAGGCCCGCATCAGCTGGGGGAATCCGTCAAGGGCTTTGCCTACAGCGATATGAAGCAGAAGCTGCGCCTGACAACAGGTGACGTGACAGCCAGTCAGGAGCATTTCGGCTGGGGAACGGTGACCGAGGTCCGCAAGGATTTGGGAGTCTTTGTCGATACGGGTCTGCCTGATAAGCAGATTGTCGTGTCCCTGGATATTCTGCCGGAGATCAAGGAACTCTGGCCGAAAAAGGGCGATCAGCTCTATATCCGCCTGACTGTGGACAAGAAAGACCGGATTTGGGGGCAGCTGGCCTATCAGGAGGACTTTCAGCGCCTGGCCCGTCCGGCCTACAATAATATGCAGAATCAAAACTGGCCGGCCATTGTCTACCGGCTCAAGCTGTCGGGGACCTTTGTCTACCTGCCGGAAAATAATATGCTGGGCTTTATCCATCCCAGCGAGCGCTATGCCGAGCCGCGGCTGGGGCAGGTGCTGGATGCGCGGGTCATCGGCTTTCGCGAGGTGGACCGTACCCTCAATCTCTCCCTCAAACCGCGCTCCTTTGAGATGCTGGAAAATGATGCCCAGATGATTCTGACCTATCTGGAGACCAACGGAGGCTTTATGACTCTCAATGACAAGTCTTCGCCAGAAGACATCAAGGCTACCTTCGGTATTTCCAAAGGACAGTTCAAAAAAGCTCTGGGCGGCCTCATGAAGGCTGGTAAAATCAAGCAGGACCCGACTGGGACGGAGTTGCTATAAGAAAGGACACCATGAGAAAATCTTTTTACACTTGGCTGATGACAGAGCGCAATCCCAAGAGCAAGGAGCCCAAAGCTATTCTGGCGGACTTGGCTTTTCATGAGCCGGCCTTTCCCAAACACACAGACGACTTTGACGAGGTCAGCCGTTTTTTGGAGGAGCACGCTGGTTTCTCTTTTAATCTGGGGGATTTTGACCGGATCTGGGAAGAGTATCAGGCCCACTGACGGTCTCCGGACTTGTTTGCTGCTGATTTTCAGCGGGGATTATGACACCGGACTGGCTGAGAATAGTTTTTTCTCAGCTGCTTTGTTATAATAGACTTGTTGGGAAACGGCTGATTCTTCTTTCTTTTGCTTTGCTTGAATAGTGAGAGACTGAGGACGAATAGTCTGTTGACGGCGATCAGACATGGTCAGCTGCCGCTGTGGTCAAGCCAAGTTTCGCTTGGCTAAACTGAGGAGGCAAAGGAAAAGATCCCAGGCTTTTCCATTAGCAATGAAAGGACGGGGGTCGTTTGCCTGTGTGCCGACCGCTTAAGGCCAACTGACTCAGCACAGGGTTTCCGAACAAGTTTAATATCTAATATAGGAAAACAAACTAAGAGAGGTTCATTGTTTGCAGGAACATTCAGTAGACATTACGCTGAGCCATCCAGATGATTCCTTTCATCTTTTTGGCTCTAACGAACGCCACCTGCGGCTGATGGAGCAGGAACTGGGCGTGACGATTCATGCTCGGACCGAGGTTGTCCAGATTCTGGGGAGCGCGCTGCACTGTGAGCAGGCCCGTCAGGTCATTCAGGCTCTGCTGGTCTTGGTCAATCGCGGGATGACCGTGGGAACGCCTGATGTGGTGACGGCTATTACCATGGCAAAAAATCAGGAGATGGACAAATTTGTCGCTCTCTATGAGGAAGAGATTATCAAGGACAGCTACGGCAAGCCCATTCGGGTCAAGACCCTGGGCCAGAAAATCTATGTGGACAGTGTCAAAAACCATGATATTGTCTTTGGAATCGGCCCGGCAGGGACCGGGAAGACCTTTCTGGCGGTGACCCTGGCTGTGACGGCTCTTAAGCGCGGTCAGGTCAAGCGGATTATCCTGACCCGTCCGGCGGTGGAAGCAGGGGAAAGTCTGGGTTTTCTGCCGGGCGACCTCAAGGAAAAGGTAGACCCTTACCTGCGGCCGGTCTATGATGCTCTTTATCAGATTTTGGGCAAAGACCAGACCAGCCGGCTGATGGAGCGGGAAATTATCGAGATTGCACCCTTGGCCTACATGCGGGGACGGACACTGGATGATGCCTTTGTCATCTTGGATGAAGCGCAGAATACGACCATTATGCAGATGAAAATGTTTCTGACGCGGCTGGGTTTCCAGTCCAAGATGATTGTCAATGGAGATAGCAGCCAGATTGATTTGCCTCGAAATGTTAAGTCCGGCCTCATCGATGCGCAGGAGAAATTGGGAAATATTTCCCAGATTGACTTTGTGCATTTTTCAGCCAAGGATGTGGTCCGCCATCCGGTCGTAGCCGAGATTATCCGGGCCTATGAGCCGGCTCCTCTTAATGCTGGTAAATCTGATGCAGAAGAAACAGAATAGCATACGAAAAGAGCAGACATGGAAATCTGCTCTTTTGGTTTGTGATTAAACGAGTTCATCAATAGAGGTGCAGTCCCGTCCCAGACCTTCCGCCACGGGCTGGCTGGTAATCCGGCCCTGATAGGTGGTCACCCCCTCGCGCAGGCCGGCATCTTCTGCAATAGCTTCTTTGAAGCCCTTGTCAGCCAGTGCTTCAATATAAGGCAGGGTGACATTGGTCAGGGCAATGGTGGAGGTACGAGCTACGGCCCCGGGGATATTGGCAACGGCATAGTGCAGCACGCCGTGCTTTTCGTAAACAGGCTCATCGTGAGTCGTCACACGGTCAGCTGTCTCAATGACTCCGCCTTGGTCAACGGCTACATCCACGATGACAGAGCCCGGCTGCATTTGCTTGACCATATTATCTGTGACCAGTTTCGGTGCCTTGGCGCCTGGGATAAGGACCGCTCCGATGACCACATCGGCCTCCTTGACACTTTCTTCGATATTGAAAGGATTGGACATGAGGGTCTGGATTTGATGGCCAAAGACATCCTCTAAGACGGCTAAACGTTTGGCGCTGATATCCAGAATAGTGACCTGAGCTCCCAGTCCCAGAGCGATCCGGGCTGCATGGGTTCCTACAATTCCGCCGCCGATAATAGTGACCTTGCCTTTGGGCACACCGGGAACCCCGCCCAGAAGCACGCCGGATCCGCCTGCCTGCTTGGTCAGGAAATGGGCACCGATTTGCACGGCCATGCGTCCGGCAACCTCGCTCATAGGCACCAGAAGCGGCAGATGGCCGTCCTCATCTCGGACGGTTTCGTAAGCTATGCCTGTCGTTTTGCCGGCAATCATGGCATCGGCCAGCTCAGGAGCAGCTGCCATATGCAGGTAGGTGAAGAGCAGCAGGTCTTCCCGCAGATAGGTGTATTCAGCAGCTAGAGGTTCTTTCACTTTAACGACCAGCTCAGCTGCCCAAGCTTCAGCAGCGGTAGGGACAATCTCTGCTCCCTGCTGTTGATAGTCCGCATCGGTAAAGCCTGAACCCAGCCCGGCCTTGGTCTCAATCAGCACTTTGTGGCCGCGGCCAACCAGACTGTGAACACCAGCCGGAGTAAGGGCGACACGGTTTTCGTTGTTTTTTATTTCTTTTGGAATACCAATTAACATAAGTGTTAGCTCCTTTTTTAAGTTGTTTTAATTGTATATGAAAGCGGTTTAAAAATCAAGAAAAAAGCGGAAAGCATTGCTTTCATGAGTGAATTATGCTAATCTTTTAAGAAAAAATAGGAGGCACGGATGGAAAATCTCTATATCAAACTATCCCAAAACCGCAGACTGGAAACGGAGCGTCTGCTCTTGCGCCCGGTAACGCTGGATGATGCAGAAAGCATGTTTGCCTATGCTTCGGATGAAGAAAATACGCGCTATGTCTTTCTGACCAATCAGAGCCTGCAAGAAACGAGAAATAATATCGCTGCTATTTACCTGGCCAGTCCTTTGGGGCGCTGGGGCATCGAGCTGAAAGGAAACGGCAAGTTCATCGGCACCATTGACCTGCACAAGGTAGATGCTGAGCTGAAAAAGGCAGCCATCGGCTATGTGATAAACAAAACATACTGGAATCAGGGACTGGCAACAGAGGCTAATCGGGCGGTCATCCGGCTGGCTTTTGAAAAACTCGGCATGAATAAGCTAGTAGCTGTGCATGACCGTGACAATCCAGCTTCAGGCCGGGTCATGGAGAAATCTGGAATGCGCTTTTCCCATGAAGAGCCCTATGCCAAGCTGGACAAACATCGGGAGGGACGGATAGTGACCAGATGCCATTATGTGCTGACCAAAGAGGAGTATGAGCGGCCAGAGTGATGCTGCTCAGTTTTTTTGCCAAATAACTTGACTTGGCAGGCTGCCTCCTTATATAATAGACTGTAACGTAAATTTTATAGTTCTTTAGTTTGGCTTTTGTTAGCTCCTTAGCACAGTTTGCTTTGGTTGTCCTAGCAGCAAACGAAAGGACTGTCTGCTCAAAGAGTATCAGGAGGTTTTATGACAGTATCTTTAGTGATATATGCACTTGTTTTTGTTTTGCGTCTGGTGTTTCTGAGGACATCTTCCCGCAATGAGCAGGCCATTTTGGCTGCTGGCGGCAGAGAGTATGGGGTGAAAAATTCGACCATCATGAAATACTTGCACATTCTTTTTTATCTGCTTTGCCTGGGGGAGCTGGTACTGCGCAGACCGGATTTTGATGGAATCAGCTTGCTGGGAGCGGTGCTGCTGGCTTTCTCTATGCTGATGCTCTATCTGGTGGCCAAGCTCTTGGGGCCGGTTTGGACCATCAAGCTGATGCTGGTCAAGGATCACAAGTTTGTGGACCACTGGCTTTTCCGCAATGTCAAGCATCCCAATTATTTCTTTAATGTAGTGCCTGAGCTGCTAGGTCTGGCTCTGCTCTGTCATGCTTATCTTGCGCTCTTTCTCCTTTTCCCGATCTACTGCATCACCTTGTATGTCCGTATCAAGGAAGAAGAGCAGCTGCTCAGGGAGGTCATTATCCCGAACGGAACTGCTGGCGAGTAAGTGTCGTCTGGATGTGAGAAGGCGGTGGGAATCTGTCCCATCGTTTTTTTTGACTTTTTCATCAAAGAAATGTTTGAAAAACGATTAAAATCCCTGCAAAAAAGGGAAAAATAGTTTATAATGAACAAAAAGTGATGAAATGGTGATAAGATGAAAAAAATCAAACGGTTGGAAGAAATTGCTAAGCTGGTAGACAGGGCCGGAACGGTCACAGTCGCAGAAATCATGGACAGCATGAAGGTGTCGGATATGACGGTTCGGCGCGATCTGATAGAGCTGGAGGGACAGGGAATACTGACGCGTATCCATGGCGGCGCCAAGAGCAATCGGCAGATGAGCTATCGGGAGCTCCCTCACGAGGAAAAACTCTTTAAAAACATTGAAGCCAAGCGGCAGGTGGCCAAGAAAGCAGTAGGACTGATTGAGGAGGGAGATACGATTTTTCTGGGGCCGGGAACGTCGGTGGAGGTGCTGGCAGAGGAAATCCACAGGGAGAAGCTGCGGGTCATTACCAACTGCATGCCTATTTTCAACGAGCTTTTTAAAAAGAAGAGCGATACCTTTCAGGTCTTTCTGCTGGGCGGGGAGATGCGGGAGACTACTCAGGCCTTTGTGGGCGAGATGACCAATGCCATGATGGATAAGATGTATTACAGCAAGATGTTTTTCAGTGGCAACGGGATTAAAAACGGCATGATTCTGACTTCCTCTTTTGAGGAAGCCTACACGCAGAAACTGGCTTTGGAACGTTCGGGAGAGAGCTATCTATTGATTGATTCTTCTAAAATCGGCAAAGAAGATTTCACCCCTATTGCTCCCCTGTCAGAGGTGACAGCTGTCATCACGGACCTTTCTTCTGACAATGTCCATGAGGAATTGGAAGAATATACCCAAGTGTTCTTATAAAAGCAGCAGGCTGCCATGTTAAGCGAGAGGCTGGGAGGTGGGACAGAACTAAATTTTGAAAAATTTGGTTCCCTTCACTCTTTTGTTTCTAAGCTCAGGCTGAAAAGGTTCCCCAAACCTTTTCACTCCCAGCCCGCGAGGCTC
>NZ_QFAY01000021.1 GCF_017884005.1 Streptococcus panodentis | reverse complement strand
AAAGCTCCTAATCATCCTCGCGGGGCTGGGACGACGAACTAAATTTTTAAAAATTTAGTTCTGTCCCACCGCCTTTTAGTTTTAATCACATCAAAGGCGGTCTTAATCTGCCTATCTACAATCAAAGTCAAGCCTTCGACTTTTTCATCTAATCCTTCCTTACCGAAAGACTCGTTCAAAATAACCAACTTACTATCTGGCATAATATTTACCGTCCTTTACTAGCCAATATCGTTCATTTTCAGGAATTAACTCTTCAAAATTTTGACGATAAAATTAGCCTGATTTATTCGTGATCAATCATTGTTGAAATGCCTTTAAAGATAATATCAGATATGGCTTCTGGATAACCTTCATAACCATTTTTTTCCATCAAAATGTCAATCACACCTTTAATTTTTCCGTCCAGTATCACAGTAACTGCGGGGACTAATTCATCTGTTTCACCTTTTTTAAACATTTCTTGAATTACAGTCATCTTATCGTCATTCATTATTTTGTTCCCTCTATTCTCTGTATTTTCTTTATTCTATCCACTTTTTTGTTTTTGTCAAACACATTATTCCCAATGAAAACAACCGTCACCGCTGCATCAATACCTGCCCAGATCCGTTCTTCAGTGGAAATCTGAGGTAGACATAAAAAAATGTGATAACTACATGTTACCACATTTTGAGGTTAGATACTATTTCAGTCCTCATCGTCAAACATGAGGGCATATTGTGCAAGTCGATCTTCTTCTATACCTTCGTAAGATTCAATGGTATTGTTTAAATAAGACATATCAACTTCTCTAGTCTCTCTGAATAAATAAACTTTTGCACCCAGATTGATAAGTGCATTGAGAATAGTTCTCATCAACTTTAACTCATCTAAGTCTAAGTAATTATACTCTAGTAAAACTTCTTCCTTTTCAATTCTATTTTTAATTTTACCAACAGGCATAGCCGTATACTGTCTGACTATTTTACACGCTTGTGCAATATTATCATTCATTTTGACTCTTGCATAAATTATTGCCATTTTATTTCTCCTTTTCAATAACTATGTCAAAAATCTTCAATCGGATTGATACGTTGGCCTGGCAGGCTTGTCCTCCAGTTACCTCCATGCCATCCTCGAAAATGCTCATTAAACGTAGCTGGATAAATAACTTCACTTCTGTTCGCTAAATGGAAATTAAGAAAACCACCTACGACTTCCATCACAGGTGGCCAGACTATTTATCGCTCTATAGGTGACACATAATCATCTGGAAGCTTGCCTTTCCAATCAATCCATTTTTGTTCAGCAAGTGGAATCAATTTCTCAAGTTCTTCTTGAGTAAAGAGTTCTTGACTTTTCGGATTAGCTATTAAAGGTGTAAGTCCCTTTTCTACAAATCGCTTTTCACTAGCTTTTTTCTCTTCCTCGGTTGGTGGCCATCTGTCATTCTGAGCTTTAAATAATAAATCATTTCCTGAGCGCTCTCCAGATAGATATGCTTCAAAATCTGCAGCATCAATCTCAAAAACTCGCCTTACAGATGCAACACCAAGCTCAAAAACCGTATAGTATTTCCCATTATGTTCCCGAATATAAAGATTATCCGGCGTATCTACTGCCTTATAATTCTCATATTCTTCCCATGTTATTTTTGTGATTCCCATTTTAATTGCCTCCTAGCTGCCGAATTGTAAATTGCCCCCAAGGTACTTCATCAATGACTGCTTCTGGCATATCGCCTGGATAAGTGCGACCGCCAGGTCTCCAAAATCCCTCAAAAGCGGAATCTTCATTACCACTCGGAATGGTTAAATTGTTGATAGATTCTGGTGGAATCTCAATCGCAACAGGTGCATCTCCTAAATCTCCCGGATGCAAGCCTAATAAATCTTCAAGAACTCTAGGATCTCCTTTGCTAACTTCAATTAAAGTTTCTCCAGTTTCTTTCGGCATAACAAAAGCTACATAATCTTTAGGATTACCAATAGCCCCATTATTAAATCCTCCCTCTACAGGAGTAAACTTCTGAATCTTAATGGCCCCATTGCCAAACTGCTTCTTGTGTGCTTTAATATACTCTGGATCATATACATTCTCCACACTAGGACGATTACCCTTCGATATTCCTAGCACACTATCAGATGAATAATCCGGTTGATATTCTACCTTTGGAGCTTTTTCAGAAATTTCCAACACCCTGACACGGTCCAACGGACTAAGCCCTGCCTCCGCATATTTATGCCATTGAAGATATCGTTGCCTATCTGCTTGATTCATATCTAACAGAGTCTTTTGGAAATTTTCTTTTTCCAAATACTGGTCAAAGTTTGAAGCCTCACGAGCTCGTCTGCTGGCTTCGATATTCTGAAGAATGCGCTCGCGATTGTAAGTCGGCTCTGGCTTATTTGCCTTAGGCACATCCACATCACCAGTTCTGCTCGGAGTCGCAACATCCTTAACCCTCGGCACATCTACGTCTTTGACTCTCGCTCCGCCGACCACTCCGGCTGCACTTTCTGCCGCCACCTGCTTGGCACTTGGAAGGTCCGGAACGGCTTTAGCACCGCTGACGCTTGGCACATCCACATCTGCCGCTCCTCTTCCGACAGTAATGTCTGGTGCAGCCTGACTGCGAAGGTTTAGGTTGCTTGTATCAACTTTCGGCACCCTGCCGGAACCGCCCGGCAAGTCCACATCCACAGATGGAGCCTTCCGGCCGCCCCCTGTCGGAAGATTTACGTCCAAGTCCGGAGTTGAGCCGCGGCCAAACTTGACATTCAGATAATCGCCGCCCTTACCCAGACCGTAGCCCATCACCTGTCCTAAGACTAAATTTCCTAATGCTGAAGTAGGGTCCTGTCCCGTCGCAGTCGCATAGACCACCTTAGACACATCGTTGACATCATCCGCATACTTCCCTGCCGTGGCTAGGCCTTTTAACAGAGTGGAACCGCTCGTACCCGCCTTGGCCAGCTTGGTTAGGTAGGCCGCTGAGCCCATGGAAACAACCGTCACCGCTGCGTCAATTCCTGCCCAGATCCGCTCTTCGGTGGAAAGCTGATCGCCGGTGATCATGGTGTGCCCCGTCACTGCAGAGTAAGTACTGTCGGCTGCCAGATAGGCACCGCCTGCATAGGTCGCATAGAGGGAAGCACCGCCAGTGACAGGTGCCAGCAAGACCCCGCCAATCATGGCTAGTCCAGCCGCAACTTTCAGGCCCGTATCAACATACTGAAGGCTCTCCTTATTCTCTTCGTAGTAGCGGCTGGCCTTGAGCTTCTGGTAATCTGGAAGCTGGCCTGGATACTGAGCAGCTACGATATCCTCCGCACTCTTGCCCTCCAGGGCCTTGATCTGCTCATCAGACTGCTGGTCCTTGTTGGCCAGCAGTTCCTTGGCCCGCTTCAGCCGCTCATCATAGACATCCTTGGTTACCTTGATCGGACTGGCTTTGCCGTCCAGAATTTCAGCCAGAGTATAGGACTCTTTCCTTGTATAGACCTCCGCATTATAAGGGCCGGAACCTGCCTTATAGCGAACATCGGACACCTCTTTTTGCGTATGTTTACTCTTGTAAGGCTTTTCTGCCCCGTTGACATTGTTCAGCGTGGTGAAGGCCTTGTCCATCCCCTTGGTGAACTTACTGTCAATGTTTTGCATGATATCCGAGTGAATCTTCTTGGCACTCGTCAGCATGCTTCTGATACGATTGATGGACTTATCAAAGATTCCGCTGTCCTTGGTCGTCCCTAAAGTAGCTTCGCCTTTGGCAATATAGAGACTCTCAAGCCCTTCCTCTCTGACCTTATCCCCTACAGCCTTGATATCATCCATGATTTCGCTCATGGTACTGAGATAGCTGCCCTGGGTCGTCATATTATCAGGCGTATCCGTCGTAAAGTCGGGTTTGTTCTTTAGGAAAATAGCAGAACTCATGTCAAATCAGATAAGATTGTCAAAGTGTTAAGTAGGAGATTTTCCTTGTTCCATTATACCATAATAGAGAATTGTTTAAGGAACAAATAGGAAAACGAGGACTGATAAAACACACGAATTTTGTCTATTTTAGCATTTCGATAAGTTTAGAGTTCCCTCTTTCCTCAAACATCAAAAAGAGAAGAACAAAAGCAGTCTTCTCTTAATATTATCGGAAATTCTGGAGACACGGCCATGATTGACGCAAGGCTAAGAAGCCTGCAATCATTCAATCATTTGTAATTCCAGATAGTTTCTTTCGTTCTTTATGGGTCAGGATATCCGCATATCTGGTTGTAACAGGCAAACGGCTTTCTTTAGTGACAAATTCCAAAACAAACTTCTGACTTGTTTCTATATCAATCCAATTCCCGCATGAGATAAAAATCGGTTTGACATTCTGATGTGTCCGCAATACTTGCCCATAAATCTCACCGTTTTTGACTATTTCTGTACAGGCTCCTTCGTAATTGTCAGGAAGTACAAATTCTGCTCCTTCAATATGGTAGTAATTTTTGGCAACTCCGATAGTTGGTTTCCCTAAGAAAAAGGAAGCATGGGTCGCGATTCCCATATGGCGCGGATGCAGATAACCATTTCCATCAAACATATATAAGTCAGGTTTGATTTTCAATAGTTTAACTGCCTCCAAAATCAGAGGCAATTCCCTAAATGCAAGAAAACCTGGGAGATAGGGAACTGTAATTTCATCATGAAAACTAACCTCTTCAACAACTTGGAGATTTTCCCGGTCAATAACCACGAGGCAAGCAACGCCGTATTCCTTGTCATTCTCTGTCCAATAGGCCAAATCCACCCCTGCGACATAACGAATATCCGAGTCCTCAAAATGATTAGATAAGTCTATCTGATTCTTTAATTGATTCTGTTCTACTTCAAATTCATGTCTAAAGTCGATAAATCAACACCTCGTTTCAAAGCGCGTTCAATGTCTTTTTCAGTTGGTTTGGTTTTCTCTTCAATAATATTCCCATTTTCATCATATTGAATGTAGAGAACTTTCATCCCTAAAACTCTATATTCCACTGTTTCCAATGAACCATTTTCATAATAATCCTTTTGAATACCATCAGCTGCACCATGGTCTTGATAATTTATACTTTCAATGTTACCATTCTCATAGAACCAAATATTCTGTCCATGACGATACCCATTATCAATGTAGCCATAGTATTCCAATTTCCCATCTGGATATAAATCATAGGCCAAACCAGTGTAAGGAACTTCTTCTCCTGCTTCATTTTCACAGACAATTTGTTGATAATATTCTCCGCCCCAATCTAGTTCTTCTTCAAAACAAACACCGTCACGGAGAACTTCTTCTTTTGTTAAAATTTTTTCTTCTATCATTTTCCAACCTCTGAAATCATATTAAAGCCATCCAGCATGTACTGACAATGCGGACACCGTACAAACATTTCACCGCCTGCATATGGCATTTTATTAATATAACTCTTACCCTTATCTGTATGAATGACATTAACCAATAAATCATCCATGGTAGCATTGGGATTAGCCTTCAAAGCTTCATTCACTGCATATACTTCTGCGTGTGAGGCAAAGCCTTTTGTTTTTATGTACGAATCAATCAATTCCTGACTGGCATTGTCAAATCGTTCTTGTAACAGGGGATGGAATTCAGGTTCTTTCCCCCTAAAATGATTAATTGCACTATAATACTTCCCTGTTGTTTTATCATAAACAGTAGCGAAAGCGGGTCCATATCGATTTTTACTTTTAATGGTATTTTTCATCTCATTGTACTGCTTCATCGTTTCACTGCGCAAGTTAATACGTTGATTTAATTCTTCTGTAGATATTCTACCATATTATTGCGTAAATATTCCAAACGAGATGGTTCAGACATTTTCGCTGAACTTTGAGAATCCACTTTCGGCACACCCACATCACCAGTTCTGCTCGGAGTCGCAACATCCTTAACCCTCGGCACATCTACGTCTTTGACTCTCGCTCCGCCAACCACTCCGGCTGCACTTTCTGCCGCTACCTGCTTGGCACTTGGAAGATCCGGAACGGCTTTGGTACCGCTGATGCTTGGGGCGTCTATATCGGCTGCTCCTCTTCCGACAGTGATGTCGGGTGCAGCCTGACTGCGAAGGTTTAGGTTGCTTGTATCAACTTTCGGCACCCTGCCGGAACCGCCCGGCAAGTCCACATCCACAGATGGAGCCTTCCGGCTACCCCCCGATGGGAGGTCTGCAGCTAAGTCCGGAGTTGAGCCGCGGCCAAACTTGACATTCAGATAATCGCTGCCCTTACCCAGACCGTAGCCCATCACCTGTCCTAAGACTAAATTTCCCAATGCTGAAGTAGGGTCCTGTCCCGTCGCAGTCGCATAGACCACCTTAGACACATCGTTGACATCATCCGCATACTTCCCTGCCGTGGCTAGGCCTTTTAACAGGGTGGAACCGCTCGTGCCAGCCTTGGCCAGCTTGGTTAGGTAGGCCGCTGAGCCCATGGAAACAACCGTCACCGCTGCATCGATCCCTGCCCAGATCCGCTCTTCGGTGGAAAGCTGATCGCCGGTGATCATGGTGTGCCCCGTCACTGCAGAGTAAGTACTGTCGGCTGCCAGATAGGCACCGCCTGCATAGGTCGCATAGAGGGAAGCACCGCCAGTGACAGGTGCCAGCAAGACCCCGCCAATCATGGCTAGTCCAGCCGCAACTTTCAGGCCCGTATCAACATACTGAAGGCTCTCCTTATTCTCTTCGTAGTAGCGGCTGGCCTTGAGCTTCTGGTAATCTGGAAGCTGGCCTGGATACTGAGCAGCTACGATATCCTCCGCACTCTTGCCCTCCAGGGCCTTGATCTGCTCATCAGACAGCTGGTCCTTGTTGGCCAGCAGTTCCTTGGCCCGTTTCAGCCGCTCATCATAGACATCCTTGGCCGCCTTAATCGGACTGGCTTTGCCGTCCAGAATCTCGACCAGACTATAGGACTCCTTCTTCGTATAGACCTCTGCATTATAAGGGCCGGAACCTGCTTTATAGCGGACTGCTGACACCTCTTTTTGCGTATATTTACTCTTGTAAGGATTCTCCGCACCATTGACTTTGTTTAAAGTAGTGAAGGCCTTGTCCATCCCTTTCGTGAACTTACTGTCAATGTTTTGCATGATATCCGAGTGAATCTTCTTGGCACTCGTCAGCATGCTTCTGATACGATTGATAGACTTATCGAAGATCCCGCTGTCCTTGGTCGTCCCCAAAGAGGCTTCGCCCTTCTGGACATAAAGGTCTTCTATCCCCTCTTCTTTCACTTTGTTCCCGGCAGCCTGGATATCATCCATAATTTCGCTCATGGTGCTGAAATAGCTGCCTTGGGTGCTCATATTATCAGGCGTATCTGTCGTAAAGTCAGGTTTGTTCTTTAGGAAAATAGCAGAACTCATGCCAAGTCAGATAAGATTGTCAAGGTACTAGATAGGAGATTTTCCTTGTCCCATTATACCACAATAGGGAATGACAGGAGAGGGGAAATGAAGGAATTGGCGTAGAAAAAGAGAGCCTCAAATTTCAGCTCTCAATTAAAATTTATCTCAATCTGGCAAAACGATTTTCAAGCGCATATCCGTATCTTTCAATGTCTTCTGAGCTGCTGCCAAGAAGGCCAAACCATTATCAGACGGAGAATATTGGAAAGTGATATTAATAACTTTTTTATCAAAGCTATCGCCGTATCGCTCTACATACTGCTTGCTTTCGATGAAATAAATGTAGTTGTTAAGTTTTTCTTGAAGTTTCAATAAATGCTCTTTCTCCAAATCAGGAATCCACTTGTTTTCATCAACTAGCAAAAGCTCCAGATGTCCATCAGAAACTCCCATGGCATCTATACTTGTAACATCAAGTACAATTGGCCAAACTTCTGCGATAGATTCGACGACTTTTATAGGTGTATAATACTTCTCTTTAAATTCTGCGAGAACCTGTTCTACTTTTTCTTTGTTTTTTTGTCGATACAAGGGATTATGATCTAATGCATTGCATAATCTCTTATACAACTCTGTATGCTTCTGTTCCTCCGATACCTTTAAGAGACTCTCAATGATGTTCGGCACAATTCTATCAACATCGATTACAAACGGAAGGTCTGTATAATGTTTTAAAAACCATTCTTGATCAGAAACAAAAGACATTACCTTATCTAATTTCACTAAATCCGTTGATAAACTAAAATCTCTCAGAATCTCAAATGTTCTTATTACAATATTGGTATCCCCTTCATTATACAGTGGAAACAAGCAATATTCTATTAACACATGTATATCCGTAGTATCCACTTCATAAGAATCTCTTTGTCGAAAACGATATTCAGCTTCTACTCCTAAAAAAGCCTCTGCTTCTTTTCCTTCTTCCATTACTCTGCGATAATGTTTGACAAAATTCTTATAATATTTTGGTTCTACTAATTCGTACGGTTTCATTTAATCGCTCCATTTATTTATTCTTAATGTCCCATCAACTCGTATTGTTTCACTCGTACCCGGAATATAAACTTCTGGATTTTTCACTTCATAATAGCCTTTCTGTTTAATCGCTGCAAGGAAATCATCGTAGGAATGTCCTTTTGTATTAATAGAGGGCATGAGAAGTTCACTCTCAGAAAGATTAATATTTGACCCAGCCCAGGTTTTGGCACCAGAAATATTTAACGACGAGGAACCAGGAGAGTCACCATTAGGAAAACGAATCAAATCCTTTGCTTCCATATTTCTAACCAATTCCGGACTGTATTCATATTGGTAAATACCACTACTATAGGTACTTGCATTTACACCTTTAACTGTCGCAATTTCAGGACCAGATTTCAAATTTCCATTCTCAGTGTACAGGAGTGCAGAGTCTTCTGCAATGCTAGTTGTAAAATTACCTTGACCAATACCATCCAGTTACACGGCCAATTGAAGAACCTTTACTTCCGAAAACAAAGTTCTCAATACTCCACCCATTTACAACAGATGATGCACCACTTCTCAGATATGGTTGCTTAATAATTTCCTTATATGTATTTGGATAGTCATACTGTCGGGCTTCATACATCTTATAAAATGCTTCCTTTGACGGTACTGCACCCTCATGAACAGCTCTCTCTGCATAAGTATCAAATGTATCCTTAAGCTCTTGTTGCCTTTCCAGTGGGTTCCAATCAATCTCTCCACTTCCAAGCTCATCAATTTTATTAAAAGTAGCTTGTTTAATTTGTGGCGAAACGTGTTCAATTGAAATATCCGCCGTTTTTTGAGAAACAATATCAATGCGAGTTCCTGGTTCAATCTTTGCACCACCTATAAAGGTACCCTTCCCATCACCTACGACTGTACCACCATACTTAGATAAGTTCTCAAGGACCTCCTGACGTTTAACAGATAATCCATCTTTTGCAGATGTATAATCTTGAATACGAATATTTCCCGATTCATCAAGGCCAACAGCTTTTAATTGAATGCGTTGAACCTCACCTGCTGAATTACGAGTTCTAACTGTAATATTAGTTTCGACATCATTGAAGTTCGTTTTAAACTCATTAATCTTACCGGCTGAAAATTCACTGTAATTAGAGAAATTTTGTTGAGAGACTGTGTATTTCTTCCTCCATTCTGGCATAGACAGAGGATCTTGTCCGTCAGCTATCTTGCTATAGGCATAGTTCCGATAGTCTGCGTCCACATCATTTACCTTCATGGCATCTATATTTTGTGCTTTAGCACCACGAATCTTTCCTAAGGCAAAACCACCACCCTTGAATAGAGCAAACTGAGCTAAAGACGCACCCGCTTCTTCTTCACTCTTAGTTAAAACATCGTAAGCAACATGAAATGTATCTACTGCATCATCTGCTTTACTTACAACTGTAGCAACCGTTCCTAGCTTTGTACTTTTCCTAGCTTCTGCTATTGGAGCCAGCCATTTACTTGCGCCTAGACTGAGTGCCACAGCTCCAGTTTCTGCAATAGCCCAATTACGCTCCTCACCTGTTAGTTGTGTCCCTGATATTAATGTATTTTCTGTCACCGCTGAATAAGCCGTATCACCTATCAAAAATGCAGAGGCTATCGCCCCAGCTGCTGGAAGGGCTGTACCACCACTCCCTACTCCAATACTAATAAACGATACAATCGCCGCAAATCCACGAAAAACTGTCTCAACCGGAGCCAACCATTCTTTATTTTTCTCTTGCCAATTGGTGGCCTTTAAACGATTATAATCTCCAATCTCTGTTGGAAAATAGAGCTGTACTAATTCTTCATTGTTCTTACCCTCTATCATCTTAATCTCTGCATCAGTAAGAGAATCTTTATTTTTAGTGCGCTCTTTAACAATAGAGAGATGTTTATCATAGACATCTTTTGCTGCTTGAATAGGGCTCGCCTTCCCATCAAGAAGCTGAGAAAGGGTATATTTTTCCTCTTTCTCATAAGTATGAGTTACCCCCTCCTTGTACGTGTATGTTTTCTCTACTTTATGACTCATATTTTGAGCAGTATATTTTTTATTTTGACCATTGACTTCATTTAAAGATTCAAAAGCTTCATCCAATCCCTTTGTAAACTTACTATCAATCGTCTCCATAATATCTGCATGCGCTTTTTGAGCATATGTTTGCATATCAACACTACGATCAGATGCTGTCTGAAAAGTATTATAAGCTTTTTCTGTTCCAAGTACAGCCTCGCCAACAGGAAAATATAGATGAGCCACCTCTTCGTCTTGGACAACCTTAGTTACATTAGTAATTGCCTCTAAAAATTCTCTCATCTCATGATTGAAGACTGCAATCGGAACCGGCCGCTCAAAATGATCTTTATGTGAATAATAGCTTTTTTAGCCTTATTAGTATCAATTCTACTGATTAAATCTGCATCACTCATTTGCAGAAACCTCGCTTTCATTTTCTTCTGAAGAGGAAGAACTTTCAATTGAACCTAAATCAACCTCTATATCTCCCAAGGTGGGGACATGAACAACCCTTTTACTCCCTTCCTCTGACGACTGCACCTCTGATGATGAATCTACTGAGGAGCTTGATGAACTGCTGTCCGCAGAATTATTGCTAATCACTGGCGGATTTGGATTTTCTTGATGCTTAACTGGATGATACTGAGCATTAAAAGTTACGAGCAGTAAGATAAACTCTCCCGAAAAAACAAGAATCCTTTTAAGTAAATAGGATGAAGGAACACTTGCCCCTTTAATTGATATACCAGCCAATTCTGGGTATTGCGCTTCAAAAGACTTCTTTTTCATCCAATAAGGCCTTACAATAAAAGCACTAATCAAAAATAAACTGCCAAACATAATACTCTCAAAAATACGTTGACGTGAGCCAGAATAGAGTAATACAAAAGATAGCCCAACTGTGATTACTGCGTTAACTAACAATAAAATCATACTATAGTAGGCTTCCTTCTTTACGGCTAAATATTCCTGAATAGGCAAATCTTTGTTGTCTATCATTAATTACCTCCTGTTTATTTTGTAATTTTAATTTTAGTTTGAATATCCTTATAATGGAAATAAACTTCATCTATATTAAAGTTCTCTTCGCGAGCAAACGAAGAACGAGTGAAGACAGTCTGATCTCCCATTTTTTGTGCAATGATTCCGATATCAACGCGTTCCTTAATATATTTGGATATAGTTGTAGATGCCATAAAGAAATTCTTATGAGCAGAAAAGATGAAATGAACTCCAACTTTTTGACTCTCCTCGTACATCATTGCGAAATCATTGTCTGAAAGTTGACTTTCCGAAAGGAAAGTTTGTAAATCAGTAATGATAACAAACTTATTCAACTGATTCCGTTTTTTTCTTGCTTGCAGGATTGCATTTTTTAACTCAAAAGCTTCTTTTGTTAAACCTTGCTCTAAATTAATGTAGCGTCCAACATCCATAGAAAAATTAATAAATTCATTTGTAGAATCAAATAAAGTGATACGTTCTTTCTCTATAGAATGAATTACCATTTGAAGGATATGTGTGGTAGCAAATAATCTAACTGTATCTTTATCCGATAATACAAGAAATGGTTTTAAATGATTGATTGATACTGAGATAGCCTTCACTTCTTCAAATTCAAGCCCTATTGGTAATTCCATATTTTGGATGGATGTTTTAATATCAGGCATTTCCAAGAAATTTTCAACCGTTAAAATATCAGGAACAACTGGTATTCGGTCTGGTCGCAAACCTGTCCAACTCACATCCAGTTGTTTGACAATCTCTTTTAAATTTTCATTGATATCAAAAGCATCTTGACCATTAACTGGTATAGAAGCTTGAAAGACCTCTGGATCTTCATGTTTAAGCATCCCACGCCCAACCTTCTCTTCCATTGGCACTGTATATTTGCCAACAATGCCTTTTGCTTCAGTTTCATCAGTCTGTTTGAATGTAATTTTTGCCCGAATATTTGTATGAAGCGCTGCTTTTAAAGTTCCAAGCCGTCTCGTTGAAAGAGTAAGATACATTCCTAATCCAGCTCCATCTCGGGAAATAGTAGTTATCATTTTTTCAAGCAAATCCTCATACTTTGAACCTTTTAAACCTTCATAACTATCAATTATGAACATGATGGAAGGAAGCGTGTCCCCACTAGCTTTTTCAAAATTTTCTAAACTGGCAACCCGATAATCAGCAAATAGCGTTTTTCTGCGCCGGATTTCTTCACTAATCCTTGTAACAAATTTAGGAATCTTTTCTTCATCATCTGGATAAATGATATCGGCAACCTGTGGTAAAGCAAGTAATGGCAATAAACCATTAGTTCCGAAGTCTAGTAAATATATATGAAGCTGTTCAGGAGTATTTCGTCTTGCCAAATCAAGACCAACTGATTGTAAAAGTGTAGTTTTCCCCATACCTGGACTAGAAAAGACTGCTAAGTGTCCATCTACAGGATAAATATGAGTAGCAATTTGTTGCAACTGCTTACTAGGCAAGTCTACTTTACCAAGAATAACCTCTAATGGTAATTTACGTTCTTGCCAATGAGGCTGATTTTTATATAATTCATCTAAAACAATTTTATCAGGAAGAGGCGGCAGCCACGGCTGCGGCACAGGGGCAATCTGCTGGCTTTCGGTCAGGAGCTGGATCTGGCTGACAATGGCCTCCAGCTCGGTCGGTACTTCCTTGATGTCCTCGGCCAGATCAAGCCCTGACAGGTCTTGATTGAGCACTTCGTATTGGCCCAGATCATTGATCAGGTAGATGGTATGGTCTTCGATACCCAGCTCATCCTTGTCCGGCTGGTAGTCGGCCCCTGACCAGGCCGCCTGGAAGAGTTCATAAACTTCATTATTACCGACCTGCAGATAAGCCCGGCCGGTTTGGGTAATCTCCGCCGCATACATCTCCATAAAGGTGACCGTATCTGGGATAGAGCTTTTGAGATTCTGCATGTGATGGAGCGGCGCCAAGGTCCGTCATTTTATTTTTTTGAAGGAATAGCAGAGCAGGGAAATGAGCCCCAAAAATATAGAGTTTTCAAGGTACTAAAAGGAAAATGTCCTTGTTCCATTATACCATATGAGAGATAGGCTGGGGACGGAGAGCAAAAGAAAACCACCTGAATATCAATTCAGGTGGAAACCAGAACTAGAACCGATCATAATAACTATTCTCTCTAACTAATTCCTTGTTTTTATTTCTTATATAACGAGCATCGTTATCCTCAAGTTTTACTTCCTTAATCTGCGCCGCAAGATTCTCATCCGTTTGTTTGAAGGCCTCTGCAACCGTATCTAAATAATCATTAAAATTCTGGATCATAAATACAACTTCGCTAGCCGTATCCTTGAAACAATTAAAACATCCTTCCAAACTTGCCTGAGAATCATCTTCAACAGCTTGACTCGGATTAACAAGAGCTCCAAGAAATGTAGAATCAAACTTTGCCTGCACTCCTTGAATTTTCATAGGATCAATGTGTCGTTTACTCATATTTTTTCACCTCCTCAGGATGGGCTTCTCGCCATGCTAAATAATCATCAAATGATTTAATTTGTGTTTTCTCTCCCGTTACAGAATCCGTCGCATAAACCTCCATCACATCCTGTCCCTTAGGTGCAAACCAATGCAAGAGGTTATCAAACCATTCTTTCTGATTATACTGTTCAGGCCGGAAATAAAGTTGAGTCATATCCTTCATATTTTTGGCTACATCTGGATAAAGCTGAGCAAAGTTGGTGTTGGAAATATCAATTTTATTATCAGAATCTAAATCTGGAATAATAGTCCCTCCCAATTGCAATAAATGGTATTCTCTCAACTGAGCACTTAAGCTGTCCCCTAGCCCACCAGGAGCCAAGCTCACTTTGTTTAGATATGGATCTTTTGTTGCCATCTCATTTCTTCTTTGAGCAACATCTTTGAAAAAGAGCTCCTCATTATCAATATCCAGTAAAAAACTTTGCTCAAAATATTCTCCATTAACATATTGGTAAAGATTGTCTCGTGCCATATAGTCTTTCCCATTACCATAATAACTGCTTAAGACTTCATTGAGTCTAAACTTTTGTGTCTGAATTCTAGGCAATTCATACAGGTCTAGTTCTTTCCTTGATAGATTAGGGTTATTTAAATCGTAGCTGATTATCTTATAGTATTCTTCTTTCCCAATTGGTGGCGAATTTTTAACTTCTCCAATTCGCCAAGAATGAACAGCAATAGTTGAAACATAATTTTGGCCATAGTAAATATCAGCTCGATTATTTTTCTCATCCACAGCGACCAACACGAATTTACTATTATCAAAAAGCTGAATGCTCTTAAATTTTGTTTCTCGTATATCAGTATAAACTTTAGTATTTATTTTAATAACCCATAAGGAGAGCAGAGCTAAAGCTCCCAATAAAAGAATACTCAATAAGGCATACACTATCTTCTTTTTTTTCATGACCGTCTCCTTAATATGGCCAAAGCAGACTGCGTAAATCATTGCCCCAATTTGCGTAACCTTCTACTTTAAATTTATTTGTTTTAATTTCTTCTGAATAGTCACCATTCTTGTCCTTGAACGCTGTGACTTGTTTGAATTCAACTTTTGACTTATCTTGCATCCACGTCATCCCTTTTGCAACTTTATCTAAACCAACCTAGTCCAGCGATTTATGACTATTCCCCTTAAGCATTATGACTATATATCGTCATAATATTTACTTTGGCGAATTTGTTCTTGCACTTTTACTCTGTACATTTGAGCATCTGTATTCGTTTGGACAGTTCCTTTCCCCTCAATCTGCTGAGCCAAATAGGAATCTGTTTGTTCAAAAGCTGTCGCTACTGTATCCAGATAATCGTTAAAACTGATTACCGTTTCTTCTACTGTACCAGCAGTTTCTTTGAAACCATTAAAACACTCTGTCAGTTTTGCTTCCGACTCATCCGCAACAATCATTCCGACACCGGAATCCAAGTTTAGAAAAGCCGCATCAAACTTAGCCTGTACTCCCTTGATTTTCTCAGGAGTAATCATTCGTTTAGTCATTCTGTTTTCTCCTCCTCTGGGTGAGCTGCTATCCAGGCCACAAACTCATCATAGGAATGAATCTGCGTCTTCTCACCAGTCTGCTCATCCGTCGCATAGAGCTCAATCACATCCTGCCCTTCCGGCGCAAACCACTGAATCAGTTTGTCAAACCATTCCTGTTCATTGTACTGCTCAGGGCGGAAATATAGGAGCTTTATATTTTTCATGTTCTTTGCCACTTCAGGATAGAGACGGGCAAAGTTGGTGCCGGAGATATCCACTTTCCCATGATTTTCACCTTCATAACTTAAGCCAATTTCACTGAATCTCATGTGATATTTTTCTAAAACATCTCTAATCTGTTGACTAACCCCTCCTCTACTCCAGTTAATCTTATGCAGGTATGGAGAAGGTTCCTGATTCAGTTCCTTTATCTTGGCCTCCGCATTGTCGGTGATGAGTTCTCCACTCGCAGTAAAGAGGATTGGCTTTTTATTATCAGACAAATCATCTCGGTTTGCAAACTTTTCCAGTTCCAAAACAAAATAATCGGTTCCATCATGGTAATATGAGTAAGGGCCAGCTAAAGTTGCATGGTACAAACTATTCTTCCCTAGGAGCTGGTAGAGGTCGAATTCTTTTTTCTCCTTACCTGGATCTGGGCTATTGAGATCGTAACTGGTAACTTGATAATGTTCCTCCTGCTCAATAGGAACTGGACGCTCCAGCTTACCCGTATAGAGGCTGTGTTTAGAGATAGTTGTCACATAGTCCTGACCGTAGTACATAGGACCTCCAGCATCCTTCATCCCAACCAAGACAAACTTCTGGTCATCAAACACCTGAATGCTGTCAATAGAAGCCGGAGTCCGGTCAGAATAAATTTTTTCGGTTGCTTTCAGATAGGTCAAGATACCCCAAATCAAACCGGACGTAAGGATTAGACCAGCTAGAGAGAACAGGATAAGGTTCTTTCGTTGCCTCATTCTGTTTTCTCCTCCTCTGGGTGAGCTGCTATCCAGGCCACAAACTCATCATAAGAATGAATCTGTGTCTTCTCACCAGTTTGTTCATCTGTCGCATAAAGCTCAATCACATCCTGCCCTTCCGGCGCAAACCAATGAATCAGTTTGTCAAACCATTCCCGTTCATTGTACTGCTCAGGGCGGAAGTATAGGAGCTTTATATTTTTCATGTTCTTTGCCACTTCAGGGTAGAGACGGGCAAAGTTGGTGCCGGAAATATCAATACGATTGCGATAATCAACATTTTCTTCAGACACTGTTTCAATGTCGTTTTCTCTATACCAAAGATGATATTTTTCCAAAGCCTTATCTATCTGCTCACTGATTCCCCCCCCCCGGCTCCAGTTAACCTTATGAAGAAATGAGTTTGGTTCCTGGTCCAGTTCCTTTATCTTCTCCTCCGTATTGTCGGTGGCAAGTTCCCCACCAGCTGTAAATAAGAGCTTCTTATTGTTTTCATCTTCCTTTTCGGTGGGGTCTTCGTTCTGCAGTTTTTGCATATTCATAACGAGATAATCTACACCTTTGTAATAATAGGAGCTCAGAGGACCTCCCCAATTACGATACATCCGCCCCTTATCTAACATCTCGTAAAGATCAAACTCTTTTTTCTTCATATCTGGACTGTTGAGGTCGTAGCTAATCACCCGATAATATTCCTCTTTCCCAATAGGGGCAGGACGCTCCATATTCCCTGTGTAGAGGGTATGTTCGGCAACGGTCGTCACATAATCCTGACCGTAAAAAATCCCCCCTCCCTCATGATTCTTCACTCCAACTAAGACAAACTTCTGGTCATCAAACACCTGAATGCTGTCAATAGAAGCCGGAGTCCGGTCAGAATAAATTTTTTCGGTTGCTTTCAGATAGGTCAAAATACCCCAAATCAAACCGGACGTAAGGATTAGACCAGCTAGAAAGAACAGGATAAGGTTCTTTCGTTGCCTCATTCTGTTTTCTCCTCCTCTGGGTGAGCTGCTATCCAGGCCACAAACTCATCATAAGAGTGAATCTGTGTCTTCTCACCAGTTTGTTCATCTGTCGCATAAAGCTCAATCACATCCTGCCCTTCCGGCGCAAACCACTGAATCAGTTTGTCAAACCATTCCCGTTCATTGTACTGCTCAGGGCGGAAATATAATCGATCTATATTTTTCATGTTCTTTGCCACCTCAGGATAGAGGTGAGCAAAGTTGGTGCCGGAAATATCCGTGTCTTTTCCGCTTTCAGAATCATGATTCAAACCTCCCTCGTACATGTACAGATGATATTTTTGAAGGTTGTCCCAAATCTGATCACTAATCCCCCCCCCCCGGCTCCAGTTAACCTTATGAAGAAATGAGTTTGGTTCCTGGTCCAGTTCCTTTATCTTGGCCTCCGCATTGTCGGTGATGAGTTCCCCACCGGCGGTAAAGAGGATTTGCTTGATATTTCCAGAAACCTTGTCCTGATGACGTAATTTTTCTATATCCAGAGAAAAATAATCAGTGCCTTCCTGATAATATGAACTAAGCGTAATTGGAAACGCACGATAGATATTGTCTTTTCCCAGAAGCTGATAGAGATCAAACTCTTTTTTTTCTTTAACTGGACTATTGAGGTCATAGCTAATCACCCGATAATATTCCTCTTTCCCAATAGGGGCAGGACGCTCCATATTCCCTGTGTAGAGGCTATGTTCGGCAACAGTCGTCACAAAATTTTGACCGTAGTAAATATTTCCACCCTTATGATTCTTCATCCCAACTAAGACAAACTTCTGGTCATCAAACACCTGAATGCTGTCAATAGAAGCCGGAGTCCGGTCAGAATAAATTTTTTCGGTTGCTTTCAGATAAGTCAAAACACCCCAAATCAAACCGGCCGCAAGGACGAGGCCAGTGACGGCTATCCATATAAGTTTCTTTCGCTCTTTCATTGGTCACCACCCCGCTCTCACTGCCCGAGGCTAAACTCGGTATCGCTGGCCTTAAGATCAAAAGGATCCCAGTCAATATAGTTCTGTGCTCGGAAATCTTTCCCTTTACCAATTTCCTTCTGAAGCTTGTTGAGCCCTTGATAGATATCTTCTGCTTTAACATCGGATACAGTCTTCTTGCCTCGGTCCAGAAAGAGCTGGTAGGCATCCCGGGTTAAGAGTCGCTGCTCCTTCTCATCTGCTGGATTATTAATGCCATTCTTTGAAGCAATCTCTTCACGCATTGCAGTCTCAAACTGCTTAACAGCTTCCCTTTTTGCTTTTATATCTCCGCTCGTTTCGTGGTAAATATAGGAGCGCAGGCCGTAGGTGTAGATGATCACTTCTTTCATAAATTTTGAGGTACTCCCTTTCTATCTCACTCAAGACACAGCAGCATTTGCTTTTTACTAGTATATCATTTTCGCCAGTATTTGGAAACTCTATCCCAGAGAGACAGGCGAAGTTTTTATAGCTCTCAATTTCTGCTCAAAAGCCCTTGTCTATCCAATAAGGCTTCAAAATTTCACCATCTGATGAATAACCAACTTCATTCGGGCAAAATGGGGGCAAAATTGTACAAAAAAGGTCTATCCCGTGGGATAAACCTTGATTTCATAACGTTTTGCAGCCCGATTAAGCCTTGCCTTCTGATCCGAAGACGTCAATGCGTTCTTCCACAGATGCTTGGATAGCTTTGACACCGTCAGCCAAGAATTTACGTGGGTCGAAGAGTTTCTTCTTGTCGTATTCCGCTTCGTTTGCTTCGTAGTCACGCGCAAATTTACGTGTTGCGTTCGCAAATGCGATTTGGCACTCAGTGTTTACGTTGACTTTCGCCACGCCAAGCTTAATCGCTGCTTGGATTTGATCATCAGGAATACCTGAACCACCGTGCAATACGATTGGGAAGCCAGGAAGAGCTTCTGTCAGTTTCTTCAAGTGGTCAAGGTCAAGACCTTCCCAGTTTGCTGGGTATGGTCCGTGGATGTTTCCGATACCTGCTGCCAAGAAGTCAATGCCGGTTTCAACCATTGCTTTTGCGTCTTCGATTGGAGCCAATTCACCTTTACCGATGATCCCGTCTTCTTCACCGCCGATAGTACCAACTTCAGCTTCGACTGAAATTCCTTTAGCGTGTGCTTTTTCAACGACTTCCTTAGCCAATTTAAGGTTTTCTTCTACTGGAAGGTGTGAGCCGTCAAACATGATAGAAGTGTAGCCAACTTCGATACACTCAAGGGCATCTTCATAGTGACCGTGGTCCAAGTGAATCGCAACTGGTACAGTGATTCCCATTGACTCAACCAAGTTTGCAATCAGGTTGCGGGCAACCTTGTAACCACCCATGTATTTTGCTGCACCCATAGAAGTTTGGATAAGCACTGGAGCTTTTTTAGCTTCTGCTGCACGCAGGATAGCTTGCGTCCACTCAAGGTTGTTTGTGTTGAATCCACCAACTGCGTAACCATTGTCACGAGCTGCTTGGACAAATTTTTCTGCTGAAACGATTGCCATTCTTATCAGGCCTCCTCTTATTTTTTGTGGCTGAACCACTTACATTGTTTATTTTATCACTTTTTCACTAAAATTGCTAGTTTTTCCTGAAATTTTAGGGAATCATAGATAAAGCTTTGCTTTTTGCACCCTGCTGCAGAAAAATAAAAAGCCGACCGAAGCCAGCTTGCTTGATGCGGAGAGAGGGACTTGAACCCTCACGACCTAAAGCGGTCACAGGATCCTTAGTCCTGCGCGTCTGCCAATTCCGCCATCCCCGCGATTGAGTACTTTACTAGTATAACAGGCGGACTGGAGCTTGTCAAGAAAATTTTTGACTTTATTTCAAAAAATCAGCAGCTGAGCCAAAGGCCGGTTAGAGGCGGTCAGGCAGAATGAAAAATCAGAAAGACTAAAGGGCAAACGTCTATTCAAGAATTATTAGGATTCCGGCCTTGCTATAAATACCGCTATAGTCTGATCGGGCTCGTATTTTTCAAAGTCCAGACTGTAGCTCCGGCGAAGCTCTCCTGCATCCTCTGCCTGCCAGATTTTCTGCCAGACATGAAGCACGGCTTGGGGATCATCCTTATCCGCCTCAAAGACCTGATAGACCTGCTCTGATGTGTCAAAGTCATAGCTTTCCTCGTCCGTCGGACGGCAGATGGACAGGCTGTAGTCCCCCTTGTAATCACTGGCATAGTCATGATAGACCGCATAGACTGGCTCTCCTTCCGCAAAAGCCTCTGCCACTGCTGCCTCCTGCTCTCTCCAAAGTCTTTGGATTTTCTCTAAGCAAGCAGCATCTTGAACGTTATTCGTCCGAATGCTGGCCAAAATTTTCAAAAACATTTTGCTTCCTCCTTCTGTTGTTCACTTTATCATTTCTACAAAAAAGCCGCTTCATCTGAAAAGCCGGACTAGCCTTCCTGACTCTTTTCCACTGCCGCTGTGACAAAGGCGGTATAGAGGCCTTCCGGACGGTTGGGACGGCTGGACAGTTCCGGGTGGTACTGGCAGGCCACGAAGAATGTATTTTCCGGAATTTCCACAATTTCCACCAGGCGGTTGTCCGGCGACACTCCGGAAAAGACAAAGCCGGCATCCTCAAACTGCTGACGGAAGACATTGTTAAACTCATAGCGGTGGCGGTGGCGGCGCTGCACCACTTCCTGATGGTCATAGGCTGCTGCTGCCTTAGAGCCACGCTTGAGCTTGGAGGGATAGAGGCCCAGCCGCAGGGTGCCGCCCATATCCTCCACATCAATCTGGTCGCGCATCAGGTCGATAACCGGATGCTGGGTAGCAGGATTGAGCTCAGAAGAGTTAGCATCGCTCAAGCCTAAGACATGGCGGGCAAACTCCACACAGGTCAGCTGCATGCCCAGACAGACCCCCAGCATAGGCACATCATTTTCCCGAGCATAGCGAATGGTCTGAATCTTGCCCTCGGTCCCCCGCTGGCCAAAACCGCCGGGCACGATGATTCCGTCCGCATCTCCCAAGAGCTGAGCTGCATTTTCAGCGGTCACATCATTGGCATTGACCCAGTTGAGCTGGATTTCTGCATCATTGGCATAACCCGAATGCTTGAGGGCTTCAACTACGGAAATGTAGGCATCTGGCAGCTCGACATACTTGCCGACCAGGCTGATTCTGACCTGTTTTTTCAGATGCATCACCTTATCCACCATGGCTGACCAGTCGGCCATGTCTGCCTCCGGCACATCCAGCTTCAGGTGGTCACAGACGATTTGGTCCATTTTCTGCGCCTGCAGGTTGAGCGGGATCTGGTAGAGATGCTCCACATCCAGCGACTCAATAACGGCTTCCGGCGCCACATCGCAGAACTGGGCCAGTTTGTTTTTAATGCTCTGACCGGCTGGCTGCTCCGTCCGAATCACCAGCATATTGGGCTGGATGCCCAGCCCGCGCAGTTCTTTGACGGAATGCTGGGTTGGTTTGGTTTTCATCTCGCCTGCTGCTTTGAGATAAGGCAGGAGGGTCGTGTGGATATACATGACATTGTCCGCTCCGACATCCGCCTTCATCTGGCGCAGAGCTTCCAGAAAGGGCAGGGATTCAATATCGCCGACCGTGCCGCCCACCTCGGTGATAATGACATCAGAGTCTGTTGTCGTTGCTGCCCGCTTGATTTTTTCCTTGAGAGCGTCGGTAATATGGGGAATAACCTGCACCGTTGCCCCCAGATACTCGCCCTTCCTCTCCTTGCGCAGGACCTCGCTGTAGATCTTCCCAGTGGTGACATTGGAGTATTTATTGAGATTGATGTCAATGAAACGCTCATAGTGGCCCAGATCCAGATCCGTTTCCGCTCCGTCATCTGTGACATAGACTTCTCCATGCTGGTAGGGGCTCATGGTCCCTGGGTCAATGTTGATATAAGGGTCAAACTTCTGAATGGTGACCTTGAGTCCGCGATTTTTCAAAAGCCGGCCCAGACTGGCCGCCACAATCCCTTTCCCGATAGAGGAAACCACACCGCCGGTGACAAAAATATATTTGGTTGACATCATTTCTCCTTTTGCGTGATGATAAGTGATACTCAAAAAGTATGGACGCTCTACGAGTCCTCAGAACCGGTAAAACGACAGATGGGGAAGGCTGTTTTTTGGAAACTCTTATAAAAAAGAAAATAGCTCCCTAAGATTAGGAAGCTTCCGACCTCAAAAAGAGGTGCCCGAACAATATGATACCGTAAAACAAGTTTTTTGTCAAATGGGACTATTTTTTGTTTGTTTTCATTTATTTTCATCTATAGAGATGACCGCTGTCTCAAATTCCAAATTTGGCATACATTCTGACAAATCCTGATGGATTCGCTCTAGTGCTTCTAAGCGCATTGCCACCGAAGTATGGGCATTTCCCTGAATGATGAAAATGGCATTCTTGGTCTCCTCATCAAACTTATAATACTCGCTGTCTCGAACATCCAGCCAAGCTAAAATCCCTTTCTCATCACGGTAGACATAGTCCGTCTTGGCCACGTGCTTCTCCTTGGAAAGAATCGGCAGAAAGACATCTTCTCTCTGGCTCACGGTAAACTCTATCTGCTCCCCAATCTTGTCAAAATCATGGCCCCCAATGGCCAGCAGAGAATGCAGGGCTTCGACATTATAAATATCGATGATACTATTGATCTGAGGAAGCGAACCGCGGTGTTGGATATTGCGGATCAGAGCCGGCACGGTCGGAGGATTTTTCTTAACACTGCGGCCCACGCGCTGCAATAAATCTGTATAACCTTGAATAACCGGAGACTGGAAAACCTCGTCCAAATCACAATGCAAGGCCCAAGCTTCCCTCTCTTTTTTCTTTTTCAAAAATGAATCCGATAAAGCTGCATTCGGGTCGACATTTTTAGCAATTCCAAGCACAACGCTTGTAATCCCAAGCTCTTCGATACTTTTATCCATCACAAACTTCATTGCAAGAACCTCCGTGATTCCTATCCCTGACCACATTATAGCATCTTTGACATTTTCAGACTAACTTTTATGAGAAAAGCAAAAAAGAAACAAGGAATCTTATTTCTTTTTATTCTTCTTCGCTTTCCGTGTCTTCATCCGAAAACTCGTCGTCTTCTTCGTTGATGTCCACATCCTCATCTAAATCATCCGGAGCGATTTCATTGATTTCCGCATCGTACGCTTCGACTTCGCTCTTCTCATCATCTGGATTGTCCTCATCATAGGAAAGAGCTGGATCTGCTTCGTAAGAATCTTCGTCTTCTGGATCGTCATCACTGTAATCAATCGCATCATCATCGCCGTCCATAAAGGCATTGACCCGTTTTTTCTTGCGTTTCTTAGGCGCATCGTCTTCATCGGTTTCTTCCAGTGCGATGATTTCTTCATCTACTTCATCAATGGCATACCAAGAACGCAGGCCCCATTTGTTGTCCCCCAGCGGGATAAAGCTGCCGTCAACATTCAATTCTGTGTAAAACAGCGGCAGGGCCTCCCTGATTTCGCTGTTTGACTTTTCTAAGTAGTTTTGAATCTCATTGACAAGGTCGCTGAAATACATTTCATGATCGCGGCCGCGGGCCTCTAAGATAGCACGCGCTACTTCAATCATAGAAAGTTCACTTTTTTCCTGTCCAGCAAATACTTCTAATTCCAAAGTCGATCTCCTTTAAGATAGTAAAGGCCTTAGCCCTCTTGCAATTTTCGCTACTTTCTATTGTACGATAATTTTTTGCTTTCGTCAAAATATTTTCATTCTTTGTATGACAGCACGACAGCCAAAAAGCCAATAGTCTGAACTATGGCTTTTGCAGGCTTTATTTCACTTTTGCAGTGCTGGTAATCACTTCGACAGCTTTCTTAATGGCAATATCGTGTTTGAGCATATCTGCTGAAAGCAGCTGGCGCACGCGCTCTGCTTCCATCTTGTAGTCTGCTGCCAGCGAAGTGATTTCAGCTTCAATTTCTTCTTCGCTTGCTTCAAAACCTTCTGCCTTGGCAACTGCTTCAACCACTAAGTTAGTCTTGGTGCGGGATTCAGCATCTGCTTCATACTGCTTGTGCAGGTCTTCTTGGCTGGTGCCGGTGATTTGGAAGTACATCTCAGGCGAGATTCCTTGGCGCTGCATATTGCCCAGGAATTCATTAACCGAGCGGTGCACTTCTTCGTGAATCATCTCTTGCGGCAGTTCTACGATTTCTGCATTGGCCACAGCCTGATCGATTGCCGCTGCTTCCACTGCATCGTTATAAGCTGCTTCTTTGGATTCAGCCAATTCCTTGCGGTACTTTTCTTTGAGCTCGTCCAGCGTTTCCACTTCTTCGTCAATGTCTTTTGCCAGTTCATCATCCAATTCTGGCACTTCTTTTTCTTTGACTTCGTGAATCGTTGTGACAAACTTAGCTTCCTTACCAGCCAAGTCTTCTGCTTGATAGTCTTCCGGGAAGGTCACGACGACATCAACGGTTTCACCGGCACTATGCCCGACCAGCTGCTCTTCAAAACCAGGGATAAACTGGCCGCTGCCCAGTCCCAGAGAGAAGTTGTCGCCCTTACCGCCGTCAAATTCAACGCCGTCAACAGAACCGACAAAATCAATCACAACTGTATCGCCGTCCGCAGCAGGCCCTTCTTTGAGCACCAGCTCAGCCAGATTGCTGCGCTCGCGCTCCACGCGCTCGTCAACTTCAGCGTCCGTCACTTCCTTAGTCGCCTCAACTGTCACTTCCAAATCTTTATAAGCGCCCAGTTTCACTTCTGGTTTTGTAACAACTTCTGCAGTAATGGTCCAGTCTTGGCCTTTTTCCATGGATTTCACATCAAACTGCGGCTGAGCGACTACTTCAATACCCGCCTGGCTGACAGCAGCCTCATAAGCTTCCGGCAGCAGAGCATTCAATGCGTCTTGATACAGGGCTTCTTCACCAAAACGTTGGTTGAAGATAGCACGCGGAAGATGTCCCTTACGGAAACCTGGTACAGCAATATCCTTCTTAACTGAGTTAAATACGCGGTCCAAAGCAGGCTTGATTTGCTCCTGACTGATGGTAAAAGTCAGCACTCCGCGGTTTGTTTCTTTATTTTCAAATGATGCAGACATTCTGTCATTTCTCCTTAAAATTTATTGAATACAATCCATTATAGCATAATTACGCTTTTTTTCAAAATTATATAATAAATTTTTTTCTAAGAAAAAACCGATGTTCTCAAATGAGAAGACCGGTTTTTCAAAGCGCTCAAAGCACTGCTTTGAAGCTGCAGACAGAGCTTTTGGCAGGGAGAGTCGGCAATACTGAAGATTACAGCCAAGACAAGCAAAACTTGTATGAGCCCTCATCTCCTGCCGCGCCCTTTTATTTCTGGCCTCAGGCTGTTTCTATTTGTTTGCTCCCTGACCTCCAATAATCTCTCAGTCTGTTGGAGGCACCGACATGCGAGGTAACATAGAAAGGGTATAAAGAACGAGTTGGCCTTAATCTTTCCATATGGAAGTCTCATCCATAAAACTGTTTGTCTTTTGCAGCAGCTGGCTAAAGACCGCATATTTAAAGTTTCTCGTTATTTGTTCATCAAGCCTGTTCTTAGCCAAATCTTTTTGCACGGCTTCTGCAAAACCTGTCTTCAGCTCCTCATAGCTGCTGTAAACCTTGCCGTTGATGGTTACTGGCTTAATACCGCTGACTTTTGTTTTATCCACTACTTTTTTAAAGTAAGCTTTCTTAAAGGCTTCCATCGTTTCAAATTCTCCGCCAGAAATCTGCTTGATGATAAAGTTGTCACTCAAACCGGCAACCCCTTGCTCATTGGCTGTCTTGCGGTATTTATTGGAAGCATAGCCGATAAAGCCTTTCTCATAGCCATAATAACCCCAGATTCTAAAGGTGTTATGCTTAAACATCAGCGCTCCCGGCGCCCCGGTGCTGTTCTGACCGCCCCCGTAGATGCCGGTCATATAGTCGATAGCGATATAACTGGAATCAAAATCAGTCGGATTGTAGACTTTGTTGCCTACCGCTCGGTTAGAAAGCAGCCCTTGATCCACCAAGTCATCTACAGAGAAAACAGTCATCGTCTGCTTTTCATCTGCTGTCAAATCTCGGACTAGATCGTGCTGTGCTCTATCACTCACTGCTTTCGGCTCTACTTTTTTAAACCATTTGGCTGCAGCTTCATTTCCTTTGGAAACGACGGCTTCCCCTTCCAGATAATCCAACAGCATGAGCGTGTCATTGTAAGCTTTCATATAATGATCAATATCATCGCGGTTTTTGAAAAGGCTTGGCGAGCTATTGTAGATGAGGCTGCCATCATTTGGACGATCAAAGGCCATATTGAGCCCCAGTGCACCCCAGCCAGGCTGACCCGGAACAGGAGACTGAAGCATACCCTGTGCATAACCTTCCGGTCCAATACCGTCGCGTCTGCCATAACCGCCCAGATAGATTGCTCCATCATTGACGTGAGTAAGCTCGTGTGTAAAGACAGATACACCGTAGTCTGTCAATAGGTCAAAAGCTTCGAAGTTCACACGGATTGAACCAGCAGCATGCGCACCGTAGCCATTAGATTTATACCAACCGCCGGCTCTGCCGCCAACAAGGTTAAAGAATTCGCGAGATGGCGCATAAGGATTGCCCTTATTATCATTTCCGTTGACATCAATCCAGCCACGGCCTTCCACTTGGAAGCCGTCCCATACAGCGGTCACGTTGTCCTTAACCATTTTGGACTTCATATCACTGGACAGGAGTTTGTACCAGGTATCGACATGGTTGCGGTGAAGGGTCGCTACTTCCTTGATGCTCTCATCAAACTTCTCGTCAGTCCATGACCGGCGTTTATCGCGATTGACAAAGGTCATTGTGCTATAGTTTGAAAGGATCGCCAAGCGAGTGTTCTTGAGAGTCAGCAGCGGCAATATATAGTTGCTGAAGTATTCCGAACTGAGATTGTCAAAGACTCGGTATTTTGCATCCTTAATCTCCTCTATCAGAGAAGGACGTTCCTCAAACCGCACAAAGCCTCTGGTCGCATCCTTAAACCAAGAATCCATATTTTCAAAATCAGTAAACAGGCGGCGGTTGTAATCTAAATAAGCAAGCAAATCTCTGCTCTTTGTTTCTGTCTTCAACTGACGGGCAAACATATTGACATTGTCTGCGCCCTTGAGCTGAGACTCAGTAGATTGGCCGATGTTTATAATCCTATCCAGCAGATCTGCCTTTTCTCCATAGAAATCTGGCTTAAAGAGGACCAGCTCTTTAAGATTATAGTCTCCAAATTTTAGATCGTAGTAACGGTTTAGGTAGGTCAAACCGAGCATGATAGCTGTTTTATTGCCTTCAATTTTAGCCTTGACAGCTTGATCTGCTGCCGGATTATCAGAATGGACAGCCGTCCATTCATTGGCAAGCATTTTTCGTACAATGTCCTGCAAATTCTCTTTGACTTCAGCCAGCGATTCATCCAAGAAGAGGCGTTTCACTTTGTTTTCCTTGTCATTATCTTTTGCAAGACCGACAGACTGATAAACTGCATCGCTATACAAGTCAAAATCCTTCAGACTGTCTGCCAATTGGCTTACCAGATCTTCCTTGACAGCAGCTGAGTGGTTCGGTGTATAAACTGTTCCAAGCTCCACAATATCAAATTCTGGAATCTTAGTAGCTGCAAAGTCTTTCTGAGCCTGCAGGTGATAGATGATTTTGCTGTCATCGTCAAAGTGAACTAGAATTTTATCAGCTTCTGTTCCTTGGGTTACGAACTGGCTGCCATTTAGCGCCTGAACGGACAAAACTTTCTTGGTCAGGAGGTCGCCTGCCAAACCGGCATTTGCCAGTTTATTGGCTTCGTGAATCAGAAACTCCTGATTGTAGAAAGGCATGAAGCGCTCTAAATTTTGATAGAGTTTTTCATATGCTGCATTGTAGCCGGCTTTATCATGATAAGCACTTGTTTTCAAGACAGAAGCATTTAACTTCTCAGAAGTTACCCCGTCATCGCTCTTCTGCTCTAAAGCCGTAATCTTATAACTTTTTACTTTCTGATCTGCTTCTGTTTCTGTCAGGCGGCGGAATTTAGCATCTTTCCCGGCCTTGGTTCCAGAACTGTGGCCCGTTACACCAAAGAGGTTTTGGATTTTTCTACCAACCCAATCATGAGCCATATCACTATCAGAAGCAAAAAGCTCTTTCCCATTGGTCACTTTAGCATAGCTGACATTATCATCGACTGTTCCATATGGCCAAACAGAAGCCGCAATCCCTCCTGTATTTCTTGAACCTGCATCTTCCAGACTGCCTTTGGCAACTGACTGGGTCAGCCGGCCCCAATTTCCCCAGCCTGCTCCTGAATTATTTGTGAAGTTCTGAGCGACCAGCATGCTGGCGTTTTTAGCTCCTTTCACCCAGATATCTGCTTCAGCATAGGCACGCTTGACCAAGGACATAGAGTTGCTTCCTGCGATACCTCCGGTAACAGAGTTTCCACCCTTGGATTTAATCTGACCCTTAAAGGAGACATTTTCAATCCGAGACTGATTTTCTAAATTATTGACTAAGCCAGCAACATGGTCTCTCCCTTCAAGATAGCCCTGAACATTGACGTTTTCAATGACACCTTTATCCTTCAGGCGAGCAGCTATTGCTGCCACTGTATCTCCGGCAGCTGTATCTGGATAAACGATATTTACCCGCTTGAAGTCTATATCCTTGACCGTTCCGCCTTTAATCGTCTCAAACAGCGGATGAGCCAAATCTAAAATAGCATGGCGTTCGCCATTTTGGCCGCCAATCAGCTGCCCAGTGAATTCACCAGAAATGTAGGCCTTGCTGGCAGCCGGCTTGTCAATCAGTTTAGCACTGATGCTGCGTCCTAAAATGAAGGTTCCTGACGGATTGTTTCTGATTCCCTCCAGCAAATCTTGGAAATCATAATAAATGTTTCCGTCGTGCGGTTTAGCTTTTTCCAGATAAAAATCAAAGCTGTTTTGAAGACCCTTCTCAGTCCTTTGCAGCAAATCCGGCAGTTGGGCCTGAATCTTGAAAACAGGCTGGTTGTCAACGATGATTTCCTCAATTGAGGTGACCGGCAGTACTGTATCTTTAAACTGCTCAGAAGAGAACTGCAGGTAATAGTGGTCCAGACTCGCTGGTTTTTCAGTCAGAGTCGGCATGACTTTTGTCTGACCGTTCTCTACTTTCATCAAGGCCACATTGGAGATGGATTTGAGCTCAACTTTCTTCAAATCCAGTTCCAGAGGAACCTCTCCTAAACTGGTTTCTGCTGTCCCTTGGCTGCTTGTATAGGTCAAGACCGTTTCCAGTGTATAAGGTGTGTAGTATTCCAAATGTTTGACAGCAGCCTGCAGGTCTTCTACTTCTACCTCTTCAACAACTGATCCAGAACGCTTAATCCGCACTCGGGCGCCAACAAAGGAATTGCTTGGGTCCGTTAGACTGTAACTGAGCTTGGCTGAGCGGGAAAGGGCATCAAGAACAGGCTGATTGAGCGTCAGGCTTGGCTGAACAAGCTGACTGCCCTTGCGAATCAGGCGGTTGGCAGCTGCTTCCAGTACTTTTTCTGTTACTTCAGGCGCTTGATTGGTTTTAACCCCTTTATAGGTCTGATAAACCTTGGTAATTTCCTTACGGCCTGGCCTGCCCGCTTCAATGACTTCAGTGCCTAAGGGTAGATTTGGATCGATGATTTCAAGATCTGTGAAAGGAATTTCTTCTTCCGTAACCTCAGTCACAGTCCCCTGAAGCGGCTTCGTCCCTCTTACTATCACCGTGTTAACAGCAGGTGTCACTGTTTCTGTAATCTGGGGTTCGGAAATCCTCTGTCCGTTCACTGCTTGGTAGCTGGTCACAATTTGCTTCTGCCCCGGAATGCCGGCAGTCTTGGTCTCTTCTTCATCGACATACTTGCTGTCGTCGGTCTCATAGACGACTTCCGGCTCAATCGTTTCCAGCTGTACCTCAGTGTGCAGGCTGGGCAGTTCCTGCTGCACAGCCGATTCGCCGGCAACTCCGCCGGCAAAGTCAGGCTGAACAGGCACCGTCGCTGCATCGTCGCCTGCGGTTCCGACCGCTTCTGTGTAGGCTGGATTTTCCTCCTGAACAGCCGGCTCCCCATTGACGCCGCCGCTGTACTCCGGAAGAGCAGGCTCGACAAGCGATGGGCCAACTGCGCTCTCTGGCTGCGGTGCGACCGGATCTGTGTAGGCAGGATTTTCCTCCTGAACGGCCGGCTCCCCATTGACGCCACCGCTGTACTCCGGAAGAGCAGGCTCGACAAGCGATGGGCCAACTGCACTCTCTGGCTGCGGTACGACCGGATCTGTGTAGGCAGGATTTTCCTCCTGAACAGCCGGCTCCCCATTGACGCCGCCGCTGTACTCCGGAAGGGCAGGCTCGACAAGCGATGGGCCAACTGCGCTCTCTGGCTGTGCAGGCTGCGGCTGCGGCTGCGGACTCGGAACAGCAGGCACAGCCGGATCTGGCTGCATCGGCTGGCTCGCAGCAATAGGAGCTGACGAGACTGGGGCTGTCCCCTGCGAATCCGGACTAACGGTCTCTGCGGCCGGATGTTCTGCCGCTCTCTGAGCTGGCTGCTGTGCCGGAGCCGCTGGCCGCTCTGAATCCCTCAGAGCCTGCAAATCGTCGGCTGTAAAGTAGCCCAGATAATCATAGCCTTCAATCTGGCGAACCCCCTTCTGCAGATTTTCAGCTGTCGCTGCAGCAGCGCTGTGATTGTGCAGATTGAGCTCTTTATTTTCCAAAGCCAGCGCGTGGACAGGCAGAAAGATGCTCTGACCCAGCAGCCCCAGCAAAAGCAGGCCTTGCATGGCTTTTTTATTTTTCTTTGAAAAGACAGCGACTGCCAGCAGAGCCGCACCTCCCAGTGCCTCCAAGGCAAAGAGGCTGGTCTGGCCGGTCAAGGGCAGACTGGAAGGCTGCTTGCGGTAAATCAGGTAATAATGCTGATTGTTTTTTACTTCCTCCGGCAGACCCTGCCTAATCAGACGCTTTTCCTGAAGCGTCAGCTCATTTTCAGCAATGTACTGATAATGGACCGGTACAGAAGCACTGAGACTGACCTCTTCCTGCGCCGCAACTTTTTGGGCCGGCAGAAAGGCAGCAAAAAGGAGGGCACCAATCATAACCGGTCCCACTCCTACAGACAGTTTGCGGACTGAATACTTTTCAACCCGCTCATTCTCACTCCTAAAACTCTTCATCCTAAACTTTTTCCTTTTATCCCTTTCTTATTTTATCTTCCAGATAGGCAGCTCTGGCTCCGCCAATCAATTTAGGGCGGCTGGCCAAGGCGGTGACATGGGCAGCTCCCACTGCCTTCAGAGTCGGCCTGACAGGTATCTGGACATGCTTGACGTGCATGCCAATCGCTGTATCGCCAATATCCAGCCCCGCCTGAGCACAGATAAACTCCACCTCCACGGGGTCCTGCATATACTCAAAAGCCGCCAGCTGGCCGCTGCCGCCGGCGTGCAGGGTCGGCAGAACATTGACAATTTCCAGCGCTTTCCTTTCAGCCAGTTCCCTTTCAACGACCAAGGCCCGATTAAGGTGTTCACACCCCTGAACAGCCAGAAAAATCCCTCTTTCCTGCAATCTATCCAGCAGTGTCCTGACAATCACCTGCCCAACCTCCAAACTGGAATTCCGTCCGATATGACCTCCTAACACTTCACTGGACGAGAGTCCCAAAACAAAGATATCGCCGGGCGACAGCGCTGATTTTTCCAGCACATCCAGCAGGATGGCTTCCGTTTGGCTTTTAATCTCCTGTAAATCCATCAGGTCTCCTTCTATCGCTTAGAACATCGGAGAAAGTATTGACCTTTCTTTTCTGCTGGGACTGCAAAACAAGATAATTGTACCACAGAATCCTTAGATTTAAAAGCAGATTGCTCCGATTTCTTTCAAAAAAATGCAAATTGTCCAAAAACATTGGCAGCGCTTCCTTTTTCGCACTGCCAGGCAAAGCTCAAGCTTTCGCGCTCAGCAGCATACCGCTCCGTCTCACAGCTGTTTGGGAAACAGCCTGTATAAAAGGAGGCCGACAGCCAGCCCGAAAGCATTTTGCAGAAAATTGGGCAGCAGGTCCGGCAGAGCCGCTCCGACACCAAACATGAAGACAGAGGCCAGAGCATAGCCGCCAACCATAGAGACCGTCGCAAGCAGCAGCCCCAGATAGCGATAAGGAGCTTTGAAGCCGGCAAAGCAGCCCTGAACGCCGTGAATCAGCAGACTGTAAAGCATCCACTGAGGATAGCCGCTGATCAAGTCAACCAGAAAAGCAGACAACGCTCCGACCAGCGCCCCCTCTTTTTTCCCAAAATAAAAGGCTGTAAAGAAAATCCCCGCATCCAAAAGCGTCAGAAAGCCAGTCGGTGTCGGAATTTTCAGGAAGCTGCCCAGCACTGCGGACAGGGCTGTCAGCATAGACAGCAGGATCAGTTTTTTGACAGGATTATGTTTCATACTGCAGTACCCCATATTGGTCAGATTGCTCAATCGCCCGGTAAACGAACTGCTTAGACAGCTTCACGGCTCCCAGGACCGACTCGCCCAGCAGCAGCTGACTGGCAATGCTGGAAGCAAATGTACAGCCTGCGCCAGTGTTATTGCTGGCAAGCACCGGCGACTCCAGCAGCTCAAAGTTCTGGCCGTCATAGTAGAGGTCAAGCGCCCGCTCCTTGTCAAAGCGATTGCCGCCCTTAATGACCACATGTTTGGCTCCCAGCTCATATAAGGCCTGAGCCGCAGCTTTCATATCATCTAAGGTCTGGATGCTTTTTTGGGTCAATAGCTGAGCTTCTGCCAGATTGGGTGTAATGATGGTGACATAGGGGAAGAACTTCAGCAATTCCTCTCTTACAGCACTGACCTCCGAATCATGATGTTCCTTGCAGACCAGAACCGGATCCAGCACTACCGGCAGATCCGCCCGTTTTTTGACAAAGTCCAGAGCCTGCCCGGCTACCTCCAGATTGGGCAGCAGGCCCAGTTTGATAGCCGAAAAAGGGACATCCTTGAGACTGGCCAGCTGCTGAGCAAAGACCGGCCCATCCACCGGAATGACCTCAAAGCCCTGCTCGGTCACCGCCGTCAGACAGGTCACCGCCACAAAGCCGTGCAGGCCATTGACCGTATAAGTAGCCAGATCGGCATGAAGGCCGCCGCCGCTGAAAATATCGTTGCCCGACAGGGACAAGATCAGTCTATTCTTCATAATGAATCTCCTTGAGATAAAGTCCATTGGGCGCCGCCGTCGGCCCCGCCAGATGGCGGTCCTTTTCTGCCAAAATCCGCTCCAGCTGCTCCACTGGCATACGCTTGTTTCCAATCTTGAGAAGTGTCCCGACCATATTGCGAATCTGCTTATAGAGAAAGCCATTGCCTGAAAAAGTGAAAACCAAAAAATTGCGGTCGGAATCAAATACCAAACTGGCCTCTGTAATGGTGCGGACCTTGTCCTCCACGCTGGTACCCGAAGCTGTAAAGCCGGTAAAATCATGGGTCCCTTCCAGCCGCTTGATGGTCTCCTGCATCAGGCTAATATCCAAAGGGTAAGGGTAGTGGGTTGCATAATGCCGCATCATAGGGTTCTTTGGCCGGCCAATATCTACCAGAAACTCATAGGTCTTGCTGTGCTTATTATAGCGAGAGTGAAAGTCCTCGGTCACTCGCTCCACGCGGATAAAATCAATGTCCTCCGGCGTCTGGGTATCCAGCGCAAAGCGCAGCTTTTCCTCATCCCGCTCCTCCGGCAGATCAAAATGAATCACCTGCCCCAGGGCATGGACTCCGCTGTCGGTCCGTCCCGCCCCGTGAACCACGACAGACTGGCCTTTATTAATCCGAGTCAGAGTCTTTTCAATCTCTTCCTGAACGCTCCTAGCATGGGGCTGGCGCTGAAATCCGGCAAAACCATGCCCGTCGTAGGAAATAGTAGCTTTGTAACGTGTCATGATTTTATTCTAGCAGGAAAAAAGGCCGGCCGCAAGGCAGAAAAACCGCTACTGTCTGGGGACAGTTCAAAGCTAAGTAAAAACGATAAATTCCCTGACTCCAAATCCGAGAAATGCTATAATAAAAGCAGATAAACTGATTATTATAGAAAGACTTGTCGGCTGCAAGCTCCAAGAGCCTGACAGATGATAGAAAGGAGACGTCTATGAACAAGAGGACACTGAACCAAGAAGAAATCTCCCAAGAATACGGAATAATTGCCCGGAGCATCGCTCCCATCGGCCTTATGATGGCTGTCTTTAACACGGCCTATTCGCTCTGGTTTGGCTTTGCCTGGGGAATTGCCGGCTGGATAATCTTTGCCTTAACAGCCATTTGCAACATTTATATCCTTTGCAGCAGTCTGAGTAATATTCGCCATGCCAGGCAGTTCGAGGCTCATGAAACGGAGGACAGCAGGCGCATCGGCAGACAAATGGGCATCCTGTCTGGAATCAGCTACAGCAGCATCTGGATTCTGGCTATCATCCTGCCTTTTTTCCATGGAGAGAAATATATCTTCCCCATGCTAACCATGATTATCGGCCTGCATTTTATCCCTCAGGCCAAGATTATGAATCGGAAAATCGACTACCTGACAGCTCCTTTCCCCATTGTTTCTGCCGGAATCGCCTTTTACTTGGCATTTTCGACAGAGACAGACTGGCTGTCTCTCGCTGCCCTTGCAGCTGTCGGCGGAGCCATTGCCACCCTCATCTACGGATTTTATATGCTGGATGCTTATCAGAAAGCCGCTGCCCAGTATCAGGTTCCTTATCCGTGAAATGATTCTTGCTAGGAGGCCCAATATGGAAAAGGACAGTTCTTACCAACTCAACCAGCAAGGTTTTCGCTATAAGGCTGCTGCCATTATCATCGAGCAAGGGACAGTTGCCTTTATGACCAATCCAGACGAGGATTACTACTATCCTCTGGGCGGAGCTGTACAACTAGGTGAAAGCTCAGAGGCTGCTGTCAAACACGAAGTGCTCGAAGAAACTGGACAGGCCTACAAAATTGACCGCTTACTCTTTGTTCATGAGAATTTTTTCAAACCAGATAGCGGACAATTGGCAGGATTGAACTGCCATGAGATTTCTATCTACTATCTGATGACATCCAAAGGGCATCAGTTCCCCAGCCTTTCGGACGATGAGGCAGCCGAGTAGATAGCAATTGATAAAATTCGGAACTGCCCTGCCTTTCCTAACTTTTTACCAGATGTATTGGGGAAGATGGAGCAAGGTATACAACATATCGTCACAAGGATAAATTAAAAGAGCAGCGCTAAACTGCTCTTTTCTTATTGTATTTTTAAATTACAAATCATCCAAGGCATCTTTCATCTTATCAAAGAAGCCTTTTTTCTTAGGATTTACACTGATATTGCCGGCTGCCGCAAAGTCCTTGAGAGCTGCCTTTTGTTTGTCATTGAGGCCGGTCGGCGTTACGACATTGACCGTGACAAACTGATCGCCCATGCTGCCGCCTCGCAGATTTGGCGCTCCTTTCCCGCGCAGGCGGAAACGTTTGCCGGTCTGGGTGCCTTCTGGAATATTGAGCTCCACATCGCCGTGAACTGTCGGAACTTCTACACTGTCGCCCAAAGCTGCCTGAACGAAGTTGAGGTTGAGCTTATAGTAGATGGTGGCACCATCACGCTCAAACTTGTCGCTCGGATCTACCTGGACAACGACATAGAGATCGCCGTAAGGACCGCCGTTAAAGCCGGCCTCCCCCTGACCGGACAGCCGAACCTGCTGACCGGTTTCAACACCGGCCGGGATTTTGACAGTAACGCTGTGGGCGCGTTTTTCATGACCGGTTCCATGACAGGTTTCGCATGGACTTTTAATTTCTTTTCCGCGGCCATGACAGACATCACAGGTTACCTGACGGCGCATCATGCCAAGCGGCGTCTGGGTATCCACATTGATGACACCAGCACCATGACAGCGGCCGCAGGTGACAGGGCTGGTGCCCGGCTTAGCTCCTGAACCAGCACAGGTATGGCAAGTCGCTTCGCGGTTATACTTGATTTCCTTTTCAGCGCCAAAGACAGCCTCTTCAAAGCGGAGATTGACCCGATACTGCAAGTCATCTCCCTGACGAGGAGCATTGGGATTGCGGCTGGCGCCGCCGCCAAAGAAGCTGGAGAAGATGTCTTCAAAACCGCCAAAACCAGCGCCATCAAAGCCACCGAAACCGCCTGCTCCGCCGCCAAAGCCGCCGTTAGCTCCGGCCGCTCCGTATTGGTCGTAGGCTGCCCGTTTTTGCTCGTCGCTCAGGGTTTCATAGGCCTCCTGGACTTCCTTGTATTTATCTTCCGCTCCCGGTTCCTTATTGATGTCCGGGTGGTATTGTTTTGATAATTTCCGATAGGCTTTCTTAATCTCGTCCTGCGACGCATTTTTAGAAACACCTAGACGGTCGTAATATTCTGTGTTGTTCATATAAGATACCAAGACCGTAAAATTCGACTGGAAAATAGGAAATCTGACGACGGAGCGATGCTCCTAGGAAGATTTGTCTTTTTCCCGAGAATTTAGGTCGGGTTCAATTCCTTTCTAAAATTAATTGGAGATATGAAAGGACCGTAGCCCGTGTTCGATTATGCGAACACGCTTGTTCCTTTCTTTAAATTTGCGGAAAGAAGCGAGAATTTAGCTTGATTCCTTCCAATTATATTAGGACAAGTTCCTTAAGTGGCAGGGTCGTCATGAAACGGCTAGCCGTTTCATGACTAAATTTTGAACCTAAAGTTTCAAAATTTCCCTGTCAGATAACAAGGTTTGTTATCTGACTTTTGCCACAGCGGACTTGTCCTTTTATATAACCTTGGTTCAGATCTTTCTTAGCTCTTTACCGAAAAACAGAGGCTGGGCTGCAACCTCTGGATTTCAAACTTTTACTACTATAGCAATTCTGGAACTTCTCTAAGTATATTGATAATATCTCTAGCTCCTGAATAGTTTTTAGAATAAGAGCCATTTGTTCCATCATCATCGTGATAACTATAATGATGAGTAATCGAATAGTCATCTTCAATAATATACTCATTAATTTCTTTTCTAGTATACTTACCATCAGAACTCCAGCTATCAAAACTACTTTCCTTCGTGGAAGTATTTCCAATACAACCTATGAATTCTAACAATAAGTTTACATCACTATCATTTAAACGAGAATTTGAAATATCAACATACTGCGAAAGATATTCACGTTCTTCTTTAGTAGCCATCCTTATTCCTCTTTTTATTTCTCAGTAAACTCTCCATCCACGACGTCATCGCCATTGTTGGCATCTGATGCGCCTGTGTTTTCAGCGCCTTGAGCTCCCGCTTGGGCCTGTTGAGCTGCGGCTGCTTGTTCGTAGAGCTTGACTGCCAGAGCCTGGGCTTTTTCGTTGAGAGCTTCGAGTTTGCTCTTCATATCGTCCAGATTGTTAGCTTCTTGGGCCTTCTTGAGGTCGTCCAGGGCAGCCTGAGCGGCATCGCGTTCTGTATCGAAGCCTTTGCCTTCAGTTTCCTTGATGGTCTTTTCAGTTGCAAAGATGGCTTGATCTACTTCGTTGCGCAGGTCTACTTCTTCCTTGCGCTTCTTATCTGCTTCAGCGTTGGCTTCTGCATCCTTCATCATGCGGTCGATTTCTTCATCAGTCAGACCGCTGTTGGATTGGATGACAATGTGCTGTTCTTTTTGCGTACCCAGATCTTTGGCCTTAACAGATACGATACCGTTCTTGTCAATATCAAAGGTTACTTCGATTTGAGGGATACCGCGAGGGGCAGCTGGAATGTCAGTCAGCTGGAAGCGGCCCAGGGTCTTGTTGTCTGCTGCCATCGGACGTTCCCCTTGAAGGACATGGATATCAACGGCTGGCTGGTTGTCTGCTGCAGTTGAGAAGACCTGAGATTTAGATGTTGGGATGGTGGTGTTGCGGTCAATCAGCTTGGTAAATACACCGCCCATGGTTTCGATACCAAGTGACAATGGAGTTACGTCAAGAAGAACAACGTCTTTGACATCACCAGTGATGACACCGCCCTGAATAGCTGCACCCATGGCCACTACTTCGTCAGGATTCACTGATTTGTTTGGTTCTTTACCAGTTTCAGCCTTGACCGCTTCGACAACAGCTGGGATACGAGTTGAACCGCCGACCAGGATGACTTCATCAATTTCTGACAGGGAAAGTCCTGCGTCAGAAAGGGCGCGGCGGACAGGTTCTTTGGTACGGTCTACCAAGTCACGGGTCAAATCGTCAAATTTGGCACGGGTCAGGGTCATTTCCAAGTGGAGCGGTCCAGCTTCGCCAGCTGTGATAAACGGCAGGCTGATTTGGGTTGAAGTCACACCTGAAAGATCCTTCTTCGCTTTCTCTGCTGCATCTTTCAAACGCTGCAGAGCCATCTTGTCGTTGGACAGGTCGATGCCGTTTTCTTTTTTGAACTCAGCTACCATATGGTCGATAATCTTTTGGTCAAAGTCGTCACCGCCCAGCTTATTGTCGCCGGCAGTTGCCAAGACATCAAAGACACCGTCGCCCAACTCAAGGATTGATACGTCAAAGGTACCGCCGCCCAAGTCAAAGACCAAGATTTTTTCTTCTTTATCTTGTTTGTCAAGACCGTAAGCAAGAGCTGCTGCAGTTGGTTCGTTGACGATCCGTTCTACTTCAAGTCCAGCGATTTTACCAGCGTCTTTTGTCGCCTGACGTTGCGCATCGTTAAAGTAAGCTGGAACAGTGATAACCGCTTTGCTTACTTTTTCACCCAGGTATTCTTCCGCATAGCCTTTCAGGTATTGCAGGATCATGGCTGAGATTTCCTGCGGGGTGTATTCTTTGCCGTTAGCAGAAACTTTTTCAGATGTTCCCATTTTTGATTTGATGGAAATAATGGTATCCGGGTTTGTTACTGCTTGACGCTTGGCTGCATCACCGACGATGATTTCGCCGTTTTTGAATGATACGACAGACGGAGTCGTGCGGTTTCCTTCTGGATTGGCAATGATTTTGCTTTCAGTCCCTTCCAGAACTGCAACTGCTGAGTTTGTTGTACCTAAGTCAATACCGATAATTTTGCTCATTATTTTTTCCTCTTTTTACTTTAATTTTCTTTTTGATACTCTTCTTTGGTTCGCTTCGCTCATTAAAAGCAAAGCTGAACCAATGTTTTCTTATTTCATAGTTTACCGTCATTTCGGACAAGTTTCTTATTGTGCTGCGACACGAGAAGTCGAAATCGATTTTATTTCGACGGCGAGTTAGTAAGGAGGCTAGGCAAGTCGCCCCGGCGATTGCCGTCTTCTGGTGAGTTGCTTGAGCAACCAACAGAATTGCCTAGTTGAACACGCCCTAAGATCTGGGTAAAAAAGATAGATTTCCTTGTGTTCATCGAACACTTCGTCAATCTCCTATTTTTACTGTGAGCTTTTTACGGGCTGTGTATCTTAATTGTACACCACCACCATAGCCGGCCTCAGGATACGGTCATGGAGTTTGTAGCCTTTTTGGAAGACCTGCGCGATAGTATCGGCGGGGTGATCGTCGTCAGCTGGCTGGGTTTGAATAGCCATGTGATAGTTATGGTCAAAAGTCCCGTCAGCCTTGATTTCCTCAATTCCCTCTTCTTTAAGGGCATGAACCAGACTTTCCTGCACCATTTCCAGCCCCTTTTTGACATCATCTGTCAGACCTTCAACGGCCAGTGCCCGCTCCAGATTGTCCAACGAGGGCAAGATAGCTTTTGCTAAATCCTGACTGCGGTATTTTTGCAGCAGCTGGCGCTCCTCGCTGGCCCGGCGCTGGATATTCTGCATTTCTGCATGGGCCCGCAGGTATTTGTTTTCAAATTCATCTGCCCGCTCATTGGCCAGTTCCAGCTCTGATTTTTCAGGACTTGCTGACTCAGGCTGTTCAGCCGTTTCGACAGCTTCCTCTTTTACTTCTACATCTTCTGGATGTTCTTCTTTTTTGTGTTTTGCCACAAGGCACCTCCTTTAGGAATGGTTGTTTCGTGCTGTTTTGGATCTTTACGCTCTCACATCTTAGTGCACTTCATAATGATTGCTGCTCAAATATCTATAGAAATCCGTTAGCTTCATCGTTAAAACCCGATTGACAACATTGAGCTGGCTGACTAGGTACTGATAGTCCAGATTGACCGGTCCGATGACCGCCAGAACCCCAAACCCCCGATAGGGGATGAGAAATTTACTGGAAATCAGGGTCAAGTCCGCCAGACTGCTTTCTCTGCTGTCCGCTACGCGCACGCTCTGCATCTGATCCTCAGCTAGGCTGTCGCGAATCTCAAAGGCGACTTTCTGCGGATCATCAAAGAACTGGTAGGCTGTCAGGTCAGAGAATTCCAGCAGCTGAACCTTTCCCGCCACAATCACATTTTCCTTGAAAATATCTCCGAAGATATGCTCAAAGAGCGGGATGACATTGTCCGTCGTCGTGAAATAACGCTGAATAATCTGCGGAATCTCCGTCCGAATCTTGTAGTGGATATCCAGCACTGTCTGTCCTAAAAACCGCTCCCGTATCAGGGCTTTGAGCCTGTCCAGGTCTTCTCTGAGGAAGTTGCGCGGAATCATAAACTGACTGCTGATGGTATTGGACTCATCCAGCGTAAAGACGGCCAGAGCCGTATGCTGGCTGAGCACCACGATGTCAAAAGCTGTCAGCCGCTGCCGGCTGGGCTCCACATCCAGAGCCACAACTGTACAGCCGCTAAGCTTGGACAGCAAATCTGCCGCCTGCTGAAGGATGTCCTCTAAATTGAAGAATTCATGGTCAAAAGCCTTAATCACTTCATAGAGCTCATTTTCAGCGAGCCGGTCAAAGGACAGGGAGTGCTTGACAAAGTACTGAAAACCAGCCACACTGGGCTTGCGCCCGCTGGAGGTATGGGCCTTTTCCAAGAGCCCCTGCTTTTCCAGAGCTGCCATGTCATTGCGAATGGTTGCACTGCTGGACTGAATAGACTGCTGCAAGGCCTTGGAGCCGACCGGTTCGTGCGTCTTGCTAAAGATGTCAATGATTAGATTTAAAATCTCATTCTGACGCTCTGTTACCACGACATCACCCCTTTCAGCACTAAGGTTTGAGATTTTGATTTCTGATTAGCACTCAAAACCTTCGAGTGCTAATTCATGATTCTATTATACACTCTTCTCAGACAAAGTCAAGATAAAAACTCAAAAAATTAGCACTCTTTTTGAAAGAGTGCTAAAAATCAGTCTGAAGACCTAGAGTTTTCACCAAGCTGTGCTGAAGCCGTACGGCGCAATGGAACAGACTCCACAGCCTTATTTTCCTGCCGCTTTGAGCATGGTCAGGTATTCTTCCAGCACCAGATTGTGCTGCTGCATGTACTGGGCATTTTCCACACCGACATAGCGGTAGTGCCAATTTTCAAAATCCACACCGGTCACATCGCTCTTTCCTTCCGGATAGCGCAGAACAAAGCCATACTGCGGCGCCAGTTCGGCAATCTTGGCTGCTAAGTCGTCCTGCTGGCCTTCAGGCACGCTCATGTCAATCGCGAGACCCGTCTGGTGCTCGCTCGCACCCGGCAGCTGAACTCTTTTCTGAACCAGAGCTTCTGCCTCTTCATGAGACAGACCATTGGCTTCCTCTGCAGCAATATTCTCATTATAGAGCTCTTCCTGCTCAGCCCGGCTGCGGTAGCCCGAAATCAAGGTCTCTTCCGGAGCAAGAGCCTGGGCGGCTGCCAGAAACTGCTGGGTATTTTCTGCAATACGGCTGTCCACCTGAATATCGCCAACCTGGGTCAAAGCCGGTGTCGTTTCCTCCTGCAGATGATCCCGGTTGACCAAAATCAGGTTCCAGTCGGAGCTGGAAACATCGGGCAGATCAGTCTGGGCCGTTTTTGAGCCGGAGCCGGACGAGCTTTTCTGACTGGAACTGCTGGAATTTCCCGGAAAAGGCACCTTAGCCAGCAAAGACTGCCACAGTTTCGGCTGGAAATAAAGAACCGTTCCGCCGATTGCAGCAGCCAGCAGCAGCAAAGCCAAGAATGTCCGCCAGAAAATCTTAGCCTTGGATCGTTTTTTTCTTCTAATATGTTTCGCGCGATTCACTCTGTTCCTCCAATACTTTGGCACCAGCTTTGCGATAGGACAAATCACCGATGCCGTTCACTGTAAACACCCCATCCTCATAATCCACTACTGTCACACTGCCATTATCAAGACCGTGCGGCCTGGTTTTATTGATGAGATAGACAAAGGTCCCGATGGTCATGCCATGGCTGACAACAATCGCATTGCCGCCGCCGGCCGCTTCCATCTCCTCAGCAATGGCAGAAAAGCCCTCCCAGATACGGCCGCTGAGCTTTTCCCAATTTTCGGCCCAGCCGGCTGTATCCACTTCAACCAAGCCTTCGGCCAGCTCGGCATAGCTGAGCTGATGCACATGCTCAACATTGAAAACACGGGGCATGACGCCCATAAAAAGCTCACCGTCATAGGCACCGTCAAAGCTGCCAAAACACCACTCGCGGATGCGCTTGTCTGTCCGATAGGGGATCCGCCCGGTCAGGCCCAGCTCTTCTAAGATAATGCCCATGGTCTGAATGGTCCGGCCGGAATCGCTGGAATAGGCCCGGCTGAAGTCCAGTCCTGACTCCCGCAGGCCGATGCCCAACTCCCGAATGCCGCGCTCGCCTTGGGCGGTCAGCGGTGTATCGGACCAGCCCTGAGCCCGGCCAATGGTGTTAAACATGGTCTTGCCGTGGCGGACCAGATATAATCTTGTTTTTGCCATTTGTTACCTCCGTAGTTCTTTTCATATTATACCATTTTCTGAAAAAAACCGCTCTGCTGGACTTTCCAGAAAAAAAAAGCAGGCTCTCTTGCAAGTCCCGCCTGAACTGATTATTTGCCTGCCTGATTCAGCAGTTTGGCTCCTGCTTGGCGGTAGGATAGATCTCCTACACTTTGAAGGCTGAAGCGGCCATTTTTGTATTCAACCACTGTCACGCTGCCGTTTTGGACTCCGGGATTCTCACTGACTGCTTGGTCAATCAGACCGGCAAAAGTGCCAATCGTCATGCTATGGCTGACCACCAGAGCATTGCCGCCGCCGGCTGCCTCTACTTCCTGCGCTATCGCTTCAAAACCTTCTAAAATCCGGCCGCTGAGCTTATCCCAGGGCTCAGCCCATCCGGCTGTGTCAACCTCCACCAGTCCATTGGCCAGATCCGGCAGGCTGAGCTTTCTGTAGTCATCTGTATCCAGCACGCGCGGAATGACTCCGTGAAAGAGCTCCCCGCCATAGGCGCCGTCAAAGCTGCCAAAACACCATTCGCGGATGCGCTTATCAAAGCTATAAGGGATTTTGCCGGTCAGTCCCAGCTCCTCTAAGATAATGCCCATGGTCTGAATGGTTCGGCCGGAATCGCTGGAAAAGGCCCGGCTGAAGTCCAGTCCTGACTCCCGCAGGCCAATGCCCAGTTCCCGAATACCGCGCTCACCTTCAGCCGTCAGGGGAGTATCGGACCAGCCCTGAGCCCGGCCGATGGTGTTAAACATCGTTTTGCCGTGACGAATCACATAAAGTCTTGTTGTTGGCATCTCTTCTCCTTTATCATGTCAATCTTTCTTTTTCTGTCTGAGGCTCTTTTTATCTTCCATTCAACTGTCGGCAGCTTCAACAGCCTGAAGACTCTTGAAGGCTGCAGATAAACCAAACGAAAAGGCGGTATCACCCAAACATTCTCTCAATCGACTTGGCAGCGTAAGCAGTAGTCAGAATAGAAAGTCCTAGAACAAGCAGACCTGTAAACCAATAGTCGTCTGAAAGCTGGCCGCTCAAGGCGGCCCGATTGATGGCAGCAAAAGCTTCAGAGAGCGGCATCCTGTCTTGATAATAGATCTGAGCATATCGCAGTTGAAAAGCCAGCAAACTCATGGATGATGCCAGCACCAGACTGACAATGCCTCCAAAAAGGGACAGGCCTTTCCCCAGCAGCCGATAGCCGCTGACAGTCAGAAATCCTACCAAAACAGCAGTCAAGCTCATCAGCCGCTGCGAACCGGTCAAAAGAAAGACCACGGGAGCACCGGCAAGGCTGCCCAGAAGGGCACCGACAAAGCCCAAAAGGAAGTTTTCTCTTTGTCTTGGCCGCTGTGGGCGCGGAGCTTCTTTTCGTCTGGTCTCCTGAATGGCCAGCAGCTTCTCATAGCTGGTGGGCGTCAGAAAAAGCCATTTCCCGCCAACTTGATAGAGGGCAACTCTGCCGGTTCGGCCGGTTTTTTCACAGGCACTGAGCAGACCTTCTTCTTCAAAATAATAGGTACAGTCCTCAATAGCCGCCTCCAAATGGTCACGCAGTTCCGTCAGATCCGGAGCAGGCAGAATCGCATAAGCCAAACAATAGCCAGCTCTTTCATAATCAATCAGCACATCCGAAAAGTCCGTCAGGGCCTCTAAAACCGCTGTATCTGCACGCCCTGCTTCAGTCCCGACCGAAAAGAAAATAGCAAACTGCCCCTGATCCGTGACAGGTTCCAGATAAAATGGAAACCCTCTCCTCTGACCGTAAATCAGACCGCTATGCCCATCAAAGGACAGCCCTAAATCAAGGGCCAGCTCCTCTAATTCTTTTTTCTTCATCTCCTTATCTTCTCCTAAAAAATCCTAAGAAACCTTCATTGCAGCTCCTGCCCAAGCTATTCCAACTCCACACCGAACAGCCCGTCGCACAATATGCGGCGGTCCATCTGCAGGCTCACAAGCGCAAGAAAGCAGCCGCAGCACTGCAGAAACAAGCTACGCTCACCTTATCGCCACTCCCGACTGCAAGGAAAAGTTTGAAAGAGGCTGAGACAGGCTCCCATGATGGCTGCGCCCTCACCCACAGAGGGATGCATCTTTTGGAAGATACCCTATAAAAAGTCCTTCAGTCTCACTTTGTTTTGGTAAAAAACTCTTGACGCTCCTACCCTGCAGACAGCAATGTTCAAAAGTTAGGCCGCTTCTGGCTCAGTCTTTAGTATTTCTCTGCCACAGCGCTGATGGCCACCAAAAGCGCTATCACTGACACGAGCAGCATGGCAGCGCCATTGGCCCAATACTGGCCAGAAACCTGACCAGCCATGGCGGCATGGTTGACCATATCGAAGGCTTCAAATATGGTCCGCCCTTCCTGCCGCGAAAGGGTCTGTGCATTCTGCAGCTGAAAGGCCAGCAAGCTCATGGCTGGAGCCAAAAGCAGGCTGACTGCAGCCCCGAAAAGGGACAGACGCTTGGCAAATTTCTGATAGCCCTTGAGCGTCAGAACAGCGACAAGTATACCGGCCATGATAGCAGCAATCCCCGAAGCTGCCAGAATAAAGACCGACAGAGATCCCAGCAAACTGCCCAGAAAAGCTCCCGCAATCCCCAGCATGTAATGCTCCTTGGGCCGGCTGCGGCCTGCCCGGCTTCTGCTCTTAGCTGCTGTCAGTTCTTGATAAGTTGAGGGGAGGAGAAAAAGCAGTTCTCCTTTGACCTGATAGAGTCCCACATCCCCAGCAGAGCCCGACTTTTCACAGACATTGACCAGGCCGCGCGCCTCAAAATAGCGGGTGCTGTCTTCGATAGCTTCCTGCAAAATACTGCGCAGCTGTTCGAAATCGGAACTGTTCAAAACCTGATAGGCCACACAGTGACCTGCCTGCTCATGGCGAAGCAGAACTTCTGAAACATCTGTCAAAGCAGCCAAAAGACTGCTGGGAGCAGGCCCCTCTGCTGAGCCAACTGAAAAGAAGATGGCAAACTGGTCATCGGCCATAATCGGCTCTGCATAAAAAGTAAAGCCTCTTCTTTTCCCGTAAATAATCTCTTGTTTCTCATCAAATGACAGTCCTAAGCCAAGGGCCAGGTCTGCTAACTCTTTCTTTTTCATAAATTTTATTATCTCCTAAAATAAAACAGGTGAGTTTCTGCTCTCCCAGCCTTCCTCTCCTATCCCGACCGCTGTCAGGGAAAAGCCGAGCCGCAGCTGCCTGATTTCACAATCTCCTACTTTGGAAACCAGACATTTCATTTGCAAATATACAGTCTTTAATTTTTAAAACTGTGAATAGGGGCCGGAATCTGACCGCCGCGGGCAATAAAGTCGGCTGATGAAGCCTGATTGACTTTCATGACCGGAGCTGTGCCCAAGAGGCCGCCGAATTCGATCCTATCGCCTTCTTTGCCTTTGGGAATAATCCGAACGGCCGTCGTCTTCTGATTGATGACCCCGATAGCGGCTTCGTCCGCAATCATGGCCGCGATGGTCTCAGACGGTGTCGCTGCCGGAATGGCAATCATATCCAGACCCACTGAGCAGATAGCAGTCATGGCTTCCAGCTTTTCTAAGTTGAGCGAACCGCTCTGCACCGCCGCAATCATGCCCTCATCCTCAGAAACCGGAATGAAGGCGCCGGACAGGCCGCCGACTTGATTGCAGGCCATGACACCGCCTTTTTTGACTTGGTCATTGAGCAAAGCCAAAGCCGCCGTTGTCCCATGCGTACCGACTGTTTCCAGACCCATTTCCTCCAACACACGGGCCACGGAATCACCGACCGCCGGAGTCGGCGCCAGACTCAGATCGACGATGCCGAACTTGACACCCAGCCGCTCGCTGGCCATCTGACCGACCAGCTGGCCGATACGAGTAATCTTGAAGGCTGTTTTCTTGACCGTCTCCGCCACCACATCAAAACTCTGGCCGCGGACCTTTTCCAAAGCCCGCTTGACGACACCGGGACCGGAAACACCGACATTGATGACCACATCGGCCTCGCCGACCCCGTGAAAGGCGCCTGCCATGAAGGGATTGTCTTCGACTGCATTGGCAAAGACAACTAGCTTGGCTGCCCCCATATCGGACAGCTCAGCTGTTTCCTTGATTACCCGGCCCATGTCACGGACCGCCGTCATATTGATACCGGTTTTGGTAGAGCCGATATTGACCGAGGAGCAGACCTTGTCCGTCTCCGCCAGAGCCCGGGGGATGGAGTTGATGAGGATTTCATCGCCCTTCTGATAGCCCTTCTGGACCAAAGCCGAGAAACCACCGATAAAGTCAACGCCGATTTCCTTGGCCGCTTTATCCAGCGCCTTGGCCAAGGGCAGATAGTCTGTCGCATCTGTCGCTGCGCCAATCAAGGCAATCGGGGTGACAGAGACCCGTTTATTGACAATGGGAATGCCCAGCTCAGCTGCAATCTCATCACCCACTGCCACCAGATTCCGAGCCTTGGTCGTGATTTTTTGGTAAATCTTCTCCGCTGCCCGATCAATATCTGTATCAATGCAGTCCAAGAGAGAGATGCCCATGGTGATGGTCCGAATATCAAAATTCTGCTCCTCAATCATGGCAATGGTTTCCGTAACTTGTCTAATATCCATCCTTCACCTCTTAGATATTGTACATGGCGTCAAAAATCGCTGCGCTTTGGATATTGATTTTGACATTGAGCGTTTGGCCGAAAGCTTCAAACTCGCTGCGAAGTGCTGTAAAATCTTTCTTTTCGTCGCTGGATACCAAGGCCATCATGGTAAAATATTCCTCCAAAACAGTTTGTGAAATATCGTCAATATTGAGACCCAGCTCGGCGATTTTGGCAGAAACACCCGCTACAATTCCGGCCTTATCCTTGCCAACAACGGTAATAATTGCTTTCATGCTTGACTCCATTCATTTTTCATTTATCCCATTGTAGCATAAATCAGCTTATTTTGCATGTTATTTCAAAAAATATCATTGGAAATTCCAAGAGACGGCCGGCAGCAAGCAGGGGCGGCTGGTCCATTTGGTATGGAGGGGCCTTCTGCCGACAGCGCTGCCGCCCTCTCTTCCACGAAAGGCCACCATACAGAAAGGGCGGTGGAACAGAACTGAATATTGAACATTCCGTTCTATCCCACCGCCTCGTCTCTTCTTTTTATAATCTTTTAGTTTGCTTTTAGTAGTGAGAGTGGGACAGACTCCCTCCCCCGGACTGTTTTGACACAAACTGCGTTTGTTTTATTCCCAACCTCTCACAGTCCCCCAGACTGTTGGATCAAGGCAAGTTAACGACCTCACAAAAGATAAACGAAATGACGATACTAGGCCGTTTGGCAGTTCTCAGTCTTCCTTTTTGCCGGTTTTTTTCAAACCGAGCGCCGTCAGAAGGCTGAGGCCGGCCGCTGCCAGCAGCCCGGCATTTTCTTTGCTTCCGGTGTCAGGGAGAGTCTCCTGAGATTTTTCTTCCCATTCTTTTTGCTGGCGTCTGAAGCTCATCGGATCTGCAAAGTTATCCTTGATTTCTTGAGCCGCCCGTTCTCTTTCATCCATATCCATGTCCTTATCTTCAATGTCTGGCTGAGTCACTGCGCCGCTGTCAACTGCACGGTCCGGCAGACCTGCATAGTCGCTGTCCTGCTCATTTGGCAGGTAATTGAAGCGCAGGGCCTTGCTGTATTCCACCGTCGGAATAGTCAGGCGGACAGAATCATTTTTGAAAGTAATCTCATAGATGTCCGGGATATACACATTGGTCGGATCATAGGCATTTAAGGCCAAAACCAGTTTATGCCCTTTCTTGACCGTATAGACATTGGGCTGCAGGTAGACTGTGTAATCACGGAAGCGTCCGTCTGTCGGGTCAATGGAGCTGCGGGAGCTGGCCGAATCATAGCCGGCTTCCGGATTGGCCAGATTGATCCAGCCGCTGGCAATGATATTGTACTTCACATTGCGGGCCCCAAAGATGTATTCCGGAATACTGGTCAGATTGCTGCCCATCCAATAGCCCGCTTGACTGAGCTGATCCATGGCTAGATTGGTATTTCTATTGCCATCCTGATCAAAGCTGTCAATCTCTGCCACTACCGGATAGTCTTCTTCTGAAACATCCATCAAAAAAGCATTTATTTGAAAATCTTTGCCGCTTCCCTTATTGAGCCGGGCTCTGAACCGAAGCGGAATATTGCCCTTGATTGTCACGTCTTCCTCCACATCGGCCGCATAAGCTGCTGTGATGTCCGAGGACTGTCTGCTGGCTGAGGAATCTCTGTCCCTCCAGCCTACAGGAGAGGCAATCAAGTCACTGCTGATGGTCACTTCTTCACGCTTGGAGTAGGCCTGACCGTCCAGCTGGTGCGGAGCTTTCCAGCTTTCATACTCTGTCCACTTGGTCGGATCATAGTTATTCTGCACCTGAACCGTCGGGATAGTCTCCACTCCATTGTCCAGACCGTAGAGATAGTGGCTGTACCAGCGGTTTAGGAGGTCATCAAAAGGCCGGCCGTTGACATTGGTACCGAAGCGGGCAGTAGCCGGCTCCGTATGATTGCCCTGATGAAGCAGAAGCTTGTAGGTCTGACCGCTCTTTTCCATCGCCTGCTGCATCAGCTCAAAATGCTTGGTCCTGACATTGTGGTCATTCAGCCCATGGACAATCAGGGCCGGAACCTTGATCTGTTCTGCATTTAAGGTATAATCCCGATTGGCCCAAAGATTACTGTAGTTGCTGCCGTCCTTGCGCTGCTCTTTGTTGAGCTCAGTGACAAAAGCAGCGTATCGTTCCTTAATCGAATCCCAGTCGTCTTGGTCCAAGACCCGGCCGGATACATAGACAGAGAGCCAGGACAGCAAATCGGCCGGTGCATAGCGAATAGAAGTTCCCTGGCTGTTATAGTAATCATACCAGGAAGCAATGCCGGCCGCCGGAACAATGGTCTTCAACCCATCAACACCTGTCGTTCCCACACCGAAAGTAGTGGTTCCTGCCCAGGAAAGGCCGTTCATCGCCACATTGCCGTTGGACCAGTCGGCCTTGATCGCAATATTGCTGGTCTTGTCAGTGTAAGCTGTACGCTGGCCATTCAGCCATTCAATCACACTGCGGTAGGCCGCAATTTCCACATCCGAACCGGTGGTATTGAAGCCGTCAGAGCCCTTGGAGCCATTGCCCGAACTGGTCACAACAGCATAACCGCGCACCAGGTAGTAGTTGTACCAGTTCAGATTTTCATAATCGTAATGGGTCCGGCTTTCCGTACTTTCCAAAGGATTGATATAGTACCAGTCAGATGACCGGCTCTTCTTGGCCGCTTCAATCGTGGTCATACTTCCGACCGGCACCCGCTTGTCCGGCTGACTGTGCAGGTCATCCAGATTAAAGCTGCCGCCTTCCTGCAGACCGAAATCTTCCAGAACCTGCTTCTCCGTGGTCCCTGTCACATAAGGACTGGCCTCGTAGATTGTTGCTGCCTTGTAATCACCATTGACTGCCGCCTTTGGCACTTGGACGAAGGTCTTTATCAAATCACGCTTGCCGTCTCCGTCAGTATCATAGTCCGTCTCGACATAGACGATATAGCGGACAATGTCGCTGTCCTCATAGGAATAGCCCTCTGTCATAGCCCCGCTTGTAAAAGGAAAAATCGGCTGGGCCCGGCCGTTGAGAAAAAGCGGCTCTTTCTTTTCCGCCCGATAAGCATCATGGAGCCTTTGCGCGACAGTATACATAGACTGCAGATCCTGCACCTTGGCCGTCGGATCGGCAGCTTCGTCAATCATTCCCAGACTCTTGGCAAAGCTCAGATAGTCAGAAGGCGTCTGGCCGATTTGGCTGGGATGGAGAGCAGCCCACTTGAGCAGTTCTGTCACTGCATCCTGAACCGTCAGCTCCTGACCGCTGAGACTGCTGTCAGACAGCGGTCCGGTGTAAGCAGCCAAATCCGCTCCGGTAGCATGAAGCTGAGGCGCCGGGCTGACTCTTGCAGAAGAATCCGCAGAGGGACTTTCTGGCTGAGGCTCTGCGGGATGTTTCGCACTTTGGCTCCCCAAATCAGCTGCTGCTGCTTCAAAAACAGGCTGAGAGGCAGCCTGCTGCTCCGCAGCAGCCCTGCCCTGTCCTTCTGAGAAAGAGACTGAACCCACCTGACTATCAGACTGGGCCGCTCCTTCTTGCGCAGTTCCTTGAGCTGCCGTCTGAGCAGTTTCTGTCACTGTCAGCACCGCAGTATCCTGCTTCTCTTCACCGCTCTGCAGCTGCAGGCTGCTTGAGGTCTGGCTGGATGCCGACTGCATCTCATCAGCCAAGACCTGGTGAGCCAGCAAAGTCGGGGCCAATAAAAGACCCGGCAGAACGAGAGCAACGATTTTCTTCTTATCCATAAACATACTCCTTTGAAATTCCGTCTGCTATTACCGTCTTCCTTTATTATATTGCTAAAAAATTTTAATTTCAAGACCCCACACTGCTTGTTTATCTTACTTAACAAAACTGTAACATCATTGTATTCTAAAAATGAAAGACCGCTTTTCCTGCAGCTGCAGCAAGATTCTATATGCTTTTAGTAGTGAGGCGGTGGGACAGACTCCCAGCCTATCGCTTAACGTACAGGACGATAGGGCAGTGAGCTGCTCAAAGCACTGCTTGGAGGCTGCAGATGAAACTTCCGTGAGGAAGTATCAAAAGTAGGGCTATTTGACACAACTTCGTTTTTTTATCGGTCAGCTCCAATCCCCCGGACTGTTAAAGCAAGCTGGCGCCGTTTGAAGAAATTTTCGAAGAATAGTAGGAAAAAGCACAAGGAGGAAGCCGCACTCCAAAGCTGCTTTGCTATTTTTGTCTGTTTTTTCTAACTTTTTATTTGAAAGCGGTTTCTAATCTTGATATACTAATTATGAAAGATTCTATCACATAAAGGAGATTTTTCATATGAGAGATTCATATCAGAAACGTTTGTATCGTCAGGCGCTGAGTGTATCAGCTGCTGTGCTTTTGGCTGTCTTGGCTCAGGGCAAGTCTGCTGCTGACAGTCTGGACAGTTCAGAGCTTCCGCCGGCGGCTCCCGCTGTCCAAACCTTGACCGACGAGGCGAAGACTGACAGCTCAGACAAGACTGCAGACAGTCAGGCGGACAGCCCAGCTTCAGAAAGCAGCCAGAACCATCCGAACTCAGAAAATGCAGCCAGTCCGGCAGCTCCGGAATCACGCGCAGCCACCGGTGAGCAAGGCCAGACCCAGCTGGCCGACAGCACTGTTTATCTGTCAGAAACCGCAGCTCTGGAGGAGAAGGTTCAAGGGCAGGCGGCTCAGGCTGGGAAGATCAGCTGGACCTTGGACGGCAAAGCCCTGTCTGACTGGAAAACTTGGAATATGGACGACGGCAGCTTTACAGGCGAGTCCTTTATCACCATTGAAGAAACTGCTGACGGCAGCGACCTCAGGCTGGATCTGGCTTTTAAGGCGCTGTTCGGCGAAGATCTGAGCCTGCGCTCTCCCAACAATATCCGCCGAACCTACCGCAATTTTATCGGCAGTCATGAATTGGTCGGAAAAAGCGAAGATCTGAGTCTGACGATTCGCAAGAATATCATTCTGCGCCCTTATGAGGATTTCCACAGCCATGAGGAAATGCTGGCAGCTATTGAAAAGAGCCGCCAGGAGGCTAAGACCGACCGGCTGGTTGAGCTGGAAACGATTGGGACCAGCGCTCAGGGCCGCGACATCAAGCTGGGCATCATCAGCTCAGACCAAAAGAGCATTGATGACTATCTCAATACGACCAACCCGCAGGCACTGACCAAGCCGGCTGACATGCTGGCCGCCCTGAAAAGCGGCACTCTGGACTATAAACTGCCCGTCCTCATCAACAACACTCATGCTGACGAGCAGCCTGGCATCGATATTATCACCGGTCTTTTCAACGCCTTTGCCACCCAGGATTTAATCCGTTTCAAGACAAGCGATGCTGACGGCAGCGAAAAGGAAGTCACACTGAAGGTGCAGGACCTGCTGAAGAAATTCATTTTCCTTTTTGATTTTACCGAAAATCCAGACGGCGACGTGCTCAATACCCGTGCTCTGGCGAACGGCCTCGATCCCAACCGTGACACCGGTTATCAGAACAACCCGGAAACCCGCACCATTGCTGCCTTGATTAACAAATGGAATCCAATTGCCCTCTATGACATTCACGGCTTTGTCAAGGACTTCCTGATTGAGCCGGCCACCCCGCCGCATGACCCCAACTTCGAGTATGATCTTTTGGCTGATGTCATGCTGGAGAATGCCCACCATATGGGCCGGGCCGGTGTTGCCAATTCCAGCTATAACAAGTACATCATTCCCAAGCTGGACTGGGGCGACGGCTGGGACGACTCCTTCTCCGGCTATACAGCTGTCTATGCCATGTACCACGGTATTCTGGGCCATACGATTGAAATCCCTGAGAGCAACCAAGAGTCTTATAAGGCTGGTTACTATGCCGTCCTGGGCGGACTGGACTATCTGGCTCAACATCCTGACAAACTCATGGAAACCCGCCTCAACTTTTATCTGCGCGGGGTCAATAAAACAGAAGACCCTCAGGCAGAAAAAGAACTGGTCGGACCTGACGGCCAAGTCATCGGCCGGCTGAAAAACGGGCAAAAAACATTCTTCCCCGACTACTATGTCATCCCCATGAGTCTGGACAAGGACAATGACAGCCAAGAAGCCTTCAACATGATTGACTACTTCAAGCGCAACGGTGTTCTTATCCAAGAGCTGAAGGAAGACAGCGGCCCCTATAAAAAAGGTGATTTAGTAGTAGATATGGCCCAAGCCAAGCGCGGCTACGCCAATCACATTCTCTACAAGGGCTCCAATGAATCCGACTGGGCAGCCATGTATGCCGAGCTGGTAGTGAACTTCCCGGATATGAAAGGTTTTAAGGCTCAAGCGGTCTTTGAAGACAAGCTTTTCGAGGGCAAGCTCGGTGAAGTCACGGCGCTCAGAGCGACCCGGACCAGCCAGATCGACCCCAAAGCACCTTACTATGTCATTGCCAACACTTCCCAAAGTGCCGTTCAGGCGGTCAATCAGGCAATTAAGGAAGGCAAAAAGGTGTATCTGACCGAGGACGGCTATATCGTTGATACGCCAACTTTTACCAATCTCCTCTCCCAACATGCCATCTATGGAGATGCCCTTTATAAAATTCCGCAGGGTCAGGCTCTCAAAGCCTTGAAAGTCTACGCTCCCCCTCACCACTATTCTTGGGCCGGCGTTGACTCCCCCGCCCACACAGCACTGGCGCTGAAAAATATGGGCTTCGACATCGTAGACAGTCCAGAGGAAGCCGATGTCATTGTCCTTGAAAGCAATACATTCGACCAATCCCTGCTGGGCCGCAAACCAACGATTGTCGTCGGCGGCTCTGCTATGCAGCGGCTGGAAAAGCTGGGGCTGCTGGACGGTTTTGATGCTGAGCGCTTTAAGGGCGGCAGCGAATACGAGGGGCTGATGAAGGCTGTCATTGATGACCAAGATCCGCTGACCAGCGGTTATAAGAAGGATGGCCTCTTTTACTCCAACTCCGGCAACTGGATTGCTAAAATCCCGGCCAACTTCAGAACTCTGGCCAGCATTGCCGGCAGCGACTTCTATATCGCAGGCTGGTGGCCTGGCAATGAGCAGCTGGCCAATAAGGTGGTTGCTATCGCAGGGACTTATCAGGATCAGCCGCTCTTTGTCTACGCGGGCAATCCGACCAACCGTCTGCACCCGATTCATTTCTACCGCTGGATTTCCAATGCGGTCTTTGGCAGTCAGTTAGCTGAACTGACCGATTATCTGCCAGCCATTGAAGATCCTGGCAGCGTCACTCCTGCAACCTATCAGGGCCCAAGCCAGACTGTACTGGACTGGAAGCCGGCAGCTTCAGCAGCACCTGCTCAGACCATACAGCTGACATACAGCAGCAATGCCCTGCCTCAAACCGGCAGCAAGGAAAACAGCAGCAGCTTCGCACTGGCCAGCTTCCTCATTGCAGGAGCAGCCGGACTTCTGCTGTGGAAGAAGAAGGAAAACTAGCACTCTTCCAATGCGGAAAGAGCCTCCTTGAAATCTATAGGAGGCTCTTTTGGGTTTCCTGATAGTCTGTTATCTCCTTTTAGCAACTTGTTCGGAAACCGTATGTTGTGTCAGTCGCCTTAAGCAGCCAGCACACAAGCAAACAACTCCGTCTTTTCGTTTGCATCCTAGAAGCCGGGGCAAAAGTTAAGAGCGGGATAGCCACGTTCTGCCACCTCAAAGCAAAAAGCAAGCTGTCACACTGATATACTCCCCTTATAGTGGACAGTGAAAAAACAAAAATTCACTAGAAGCTATAAGAGGAGTTTTCATATGTCCAAAAGAAGTCAAACCTCAGTTGAGGAAAAGTTAAAAGCAGTTCATCTTTACTTAGAACAAGGTCGATCTATCCGTACTTTGGCAAGAATATTTGGAGTCTCTGACACAACCATTCGAGACTGGGTTC
>NZ_QFAY01000020.1 GCF_017884005.1 Streptococcus panodentis | reverse complement strand
ATTAGCATTATTTTGTGTCTAAACTCTTGAGGGATAAGGGGTTACGGGAGATTTGATGGTTACAAGTTTGAGTTATTTATCTTCACTCTTTATTCAATCATTTCTATCATTTTTTAAATTAAATAGAAAAGGGTAGCTATCACAATCAACAATATATAGACCAGAGCATAAATAACCATTTGTATTCTTAAAATTCTGTCATGTCCAGGATATCTTTCAACGAATCCTTGTTTAGGGTTTTCAGGATTATACCACACTGACATTTTAGACCCAACCGGAAATATTTTTTCCAAATTCAATACATGATATGGACTTCTGATATATTTTGTATCTAATACTTCAGCCTTGGCTTTTTTTGAAGTTGTCGTTTCAAAAGTTGAATAAGATAGACGTTTTTTATATATTTTTCCGTCTACTACATATTCAACAACCGGTAAAGCAGCTAAGTTTGAATTATTCAAATAGCTATGTCTTATTACTCTGCCAACCACTTGTGCAGTTGCATGCTTCTGTATATTTTTCTCTCGTTTATAAAAACAAAAAATATATCAAAAAAAGCAGAGCAAAAAAAGCAGTGAAAACTAGAATTATTTGAATATAAAGATTAATTGTCATAATTTCCAAAAATCATATTTCTAGACTAGGGTGAATAGTCTCTTCAAAACTAACCAAGTTTGAAGCAATGCAAGCTAACTCACCCCTCTCGCCTTCTTCTTTCTAAACTCAGACCCAGCGCCTGCAACGCTTTAGTTTCAATCACTTTTCTTAGCAGCAGAAAGCTACGGTTAAGGCTCGCTTGGTTTGCAAAACAAAATAAATTCTTTGATTTCCCGGCTGGATTTCACAGAGTGCTTAAGATTGACTTGTAGTTTGCCAACTTTCTGAGCATAGCTTCAACTCAGTTTTTTACTTCCCTTATCGTCGAGCTGTCCAACTTTCTTCCACCATGGGAAGAAGGATTTTCAATGTATCAGCTTCTCCTTCAAGGGCAACATAGCGAAATTTCCCATCGTCTGATTTAAAAATCCAGGTCACTAAGTATTTACCGGATTTTGAAACGGCATTAACCACATAGGCTTCATAACCTCCAATAGTGGATTTGGAGCCCCAAACCTTGCTGAGTTCCGGACTCTGTTCCCGTGATACTAAAATACTATTAGAAACTTGAACTGTATCCAAAGAAGAATACTCTTCTTCCGTCACCCCAAGGTTTTCCGGTTTAAAGAGGTTAAGGGTTACGATGTTTATATCTGTACCATCACTGTACTGGACATCATTCCCTCCTTCTATTTCATGAAAAGGAACCCATGATTTAGGAACTTTCACATAGCCATATTCGTCCGAACCTACTAGCTGAGTTTCTTCAGATTTACTATCAGATGCGGAAGATTCTTGCTTAGCTGATGTTTGTAAAACAGAAGAACTAGCAGAGCTTTGATTCGATGCATTCTTTTTATTAGAAACTGAAGAACACGATACCAGTGCAGGCACACTCAGTAAAAGAATTGATAAAACTGCAGTTTTTTTCATAAGTATCCTCTCAAATATACAAATTTTTGTTCCCAGGGTCAGGATAAAAACGTTCCCCGACTTCATCGTTTCTTTATTCCAAGCTCAAAAACAAGGAGCCCTATCGCAGCTAGCTACCCTTACGGCTAGAAAGCGGGGTAACCCGCTTTCTACTCCTCATCCATACTCAAGACGCTGAGGAAGGCTTCTTGTGGGACTTCGACAGAGCCGATTGCTTTCATGCGTTTTTTGCCGGCTTTTTGTTTTTCCAGAAGTTTGCGCTTGCGGGAAACGTCTCCGCCATAACACTTGGCCAAAACATTCTTGCGCAGGGCCTTGATGTCGGTCCGGGCCACGATTTTCTGTCCGATGGCTGCCTGAATGGGTACTTCAAACTGCTGACGGGGAATGATTTTCTTGAGCTTGTCTACAATCAGCTTACCACGCTCATAGGCAAACTCCTTGTGGACGATAAAGCTGAGGGCATCGACCTTGTCACCGTTGAGCAGGATATCCATCTTGACCAGCTTGGAAGACCGGTACTCAGAGATTTCATAGTCAAAACTGGCGTAGCCTCGGGTAGAGGACTTGAGCTTATCAAAAAAGTCAAAGACAATCTCGGCCAGCGGGATTTGATAGATGACATTGACACGGTTTTCATCAATATAATCCATGGTCACAAAGTCTCCGCGCTTGCGCTGGGCCAGCTCCATGACTGCTCCGACAAATTCCTGCGGCACCATGATCTGGGCCTTGACATAAGGCTCTTCAATAGAATCAATCTTGGTCGGATCCGGAAACTCGCTGGGATTGGACACATCAATGGCTTCGCCGTCCGTCATATTGACCTTGTAGATAACAGACGGTGCCGTCATAATCAGATCAATGTTAAACTCCCGCTCCAGCCGCTCCTGAATGACGTCCATGTGCAGCAAGCCTAAGAAACCACAGCGGAATCCAAATCCCAATGCCTGTGATGTTTCTGGTTCAAACTGCAGGCTGGCATCATTGAGCTGCAGTTTTTCCAAGGCTTCGCGCAAATCATTGTATTTATTGGACTCGATAGGGTAGAGACCAGCAAAGACCATGGGATTCATCTGCTTGTAGCCATGCAGGGGTTCTGCAGCAGGATTGCTGGCCAAGGTCACGGTGTCTCCGACCCGCGTGTCCTGCACCGTCTTGATGGAGGCGGCAATATAGCCCACATCTCCAGTCGCTAGAAAATCACGGCCAACTGCCTTGGGGGTGAAAATGCCGACCTCTGTCACATCAAAGGTCTTGCCATTACTCATGAGCTGAATGGTGTCGCCCGGCTTGACCAGGCCATCCATGACCCGCACCTGCAGGATAACGCCGCGGTAACTGTCATAGACTGAGTCAAAAATCAAAGCCTTGAGCGGTGCTGCTACATCTCCGGTCGGAGCGGGGACCTTGTCCACAATCTGTTCTAAAATCTCCTCAATCCCGATGCCCGACTTAGCAGAAGCAAGGACGGCTTCGCTGGCATCCAGACCAATCACATCCTCAATCTCCGCCCGCACCCGCTCTGGGTCTGCAGCCGGCAGGTCAATTTTATTGATGACCGGCAGAATTTCCAGATCATTATCCAAGGCCAGATAGACATTGGCCAGAGTCTGTGCTTCAATCCCCTGAGCCGCATCTACCACCAAAATGGCCCCCTCGCAGGCAGCCAGTGAGCGGGATACTTCATAGGTAAAGTCTACGTGTCCCGGGGTGTCAATCAGATGAAAAATATAGGTTTGGCCGTCTTTGGCTCTATAATTGAGCTCAATGGCATTGAGCTTGATGGTAATGCCGCGCTCCCGCTCTAAGTCCATACTGTCCAAGAGCTGGGCCTGCATCTCCCGGCTGGAAACGGTCTCCGTCGCCTCTAAAATCCGGTCGGCCAAGGTGGACTTCCCATGGTCAATGTGGGCAATAATGGAGAAATTGCGAATCTTCTCCTGGCGTTGTTTTAATTCTTCTAGGTTCATTCTTCTCGTCCTTTTAGGGTATTCTATTCATTATAACACAAGACCGGCATTTTTTGCTAGGGGCTCAGACTTTCTCTGCAATTTATGCTATAATGAAATCAGAATACTTTTGGAGATGGTTTATGTTTAAAATTCTTGCCTTGGATATGGACGGCACCCTGCTGAACAGCAGCAAAGAAATCCCTCAGGCTCACATTGATGCCATTCATCAGGCGGTAGAGGCCGGCGTTAAGCTGGTTCTCTGTACCGGCCGCCCTCTGGTCGGGGTCAAGCCCTACTATGAGCAGCTGTGCTTGTCACAGGAAAATGAATACGTCATTGTGGACAATGGTTGTGCAACGCACCAGACCAGCGACTGGGGCTTGGTTGACTACCGCTCGCTCAGCAAGGAGGAAATCCTCTATCTGGACAGCATTGCCCGGCAGACTCCGGCTCAGCTGACTATTTTTGATGAGGAGCGCTATCTGGTCCTAGGTGAGGAGCCCAATGACCTCGTTACTTATGATGCCGGGCTGGTCTTCACTGAACCCATGCAAATCAGCCTGCAGGAAGCTACGAACGGCAAAAACATCCTCTTTCAGGCCATGTTTCTGGCTCAGCCGGAGGAATTGGATGCCTTTGAAAAAGCATTCGGTACTGAGCTGGCTCAGCGTTTCAGCGCTGTCCGCTCGCAGGCCTATATTTACGAAACTATGCCCAAGGGCGTGACCAAAGCCAGTGCCCTCAGAGAATTGGCTGAACGGCTTGCTGTCTCCCCTGCTGAAATCATGGCTGTCGGCGATGCCAATAACGACATTGAAATGCTGGAATTCGCCGGTCTGGGTGTAGCTATGGGCAATGCTCCCGACCATGTCAAGGAGCTGGCCGACGCTGTCACCGCCAGCAATGATGACAACGGAGTCGCAGCAGCGATTAAGAACTATATCCTGCAGCAGTAAAAAAAAATCAGAGCAAACAGCGCAGTGTGCTGAAGGCTCTGATTTTTCATTTTCTGCCAATAAGAGGGTAATCATTCTCAATATTCAGCACTTCTGCCGGGAAAATCGCCAGAAAGAGGCGGAGGACTGCTCCTTTCGACCGGCTGTAAAAGCGCTGCTTAGCCAAGGACAGTCAGTAAGCAGGAGAGAAAAAGTGCGCAAGCCGCCCGCAAAGCAGGACCCCGCTCAGACTACAATTCCCTTCTCCCGCAAATTCTCCAGGCATTCCTGCAGATAGGCTGCATCATGCTCTGGATAGATCGGCAGGCTGACTGCCAGCTCCGGCAGGTCCTCATAGGCAGGACAGCTCTTGCCCCGGTAATCCTTGTCCAGCCAGAGGGCATCGGGCTGATAGCCCCGCTTCTGCATCTCCTTCATGATGAGCTGATGATAGCTATAGAGCAGATAGGGGCTGTGCTCAAAGACATAGTTGACCGTTGCATGCGGCTTGCCCCAGCCCTTGCCGCGCAGGGCTGCGCATTCCCGATGCTGGCCCAAGAGCTGCTGACGCGGCAGTTTTTCAATCAAATCCTGATGCCAAAGTCTCATGGCAATCTCCTTTTTACAGTCTTTTCCTTTGCTTATAGTAGAGGCTGAGACAGACTCCCATGATGGCTGCGTCCTCACCCACAACCTTTCTACCTCACTATCTCGTTTTTAGGTTCGGGCTGTTAAAGCAAGGCGAGCTAACAAAGTGATAAAAGATAAACTAAATGACGATATAATCGTTTCTGATGCCAGCTGCCAGCTCATCCTCTGTGACAATCAGCTTTTAGGCAGCCTGCCTGCTTTTTCCAGCATTTTCTTAACAAAGTAAGGCATTTTGACATTTTCCCGGCCTTTTTTCTCAATCAGTTTCTTGACAAAATCCGGCATTTTCAAATCGGAATCTTCTGCTAAAATCTGGCTGCTTTCCCGCGATGGCTGCAGTTCGTCAAATGTCTCCTGCTCGGGGAGAAACTCTTTGAACTCTCCCCCTTCATGCCGGCGAATCGTGCTGACCAAGGCATCAATCAGGCGATCATCGCTGTTGGGCATAGGCGGCCGGTGGTAGGCAATCCCGTATTCGCGGCACAATTCCTGACACTCCACATCATTATCAAAAAGGACCTCAATGTGCTCGCTGATAAAGCTGATGGGGACAAAAATATAATGCTGCGGATGCTCCGGCTGCTCGCGGATATGATCCAGCACATCCGGCTTAATCCAAGGCAGGCCGATATCGCTCTCACTCTGCCAGACATTGAGATACTGACCCTCCGTCAAACCCAGCCTGTCAGCAATCAGTCTGGCATTGTCATAAATCTGATCAATATAAGGGTCCCCGAAGTCCAGAGCCAGTATCGGCACACTGTGGGCCGAAAAAAGGATCTGAAAGGACTGGTCCCTGACCTCTTCCCGCAGAATCTCAGCCAGCTCCTGCGACCAAAAATCTACGATAGCCGGCTCCTGATACCATTCCTTGATGATGTTAAATCGAATCCGGTCACTCTCGATGAACTTCTCATAGCCCATGACAGAATAGTAGGAAAAATGGGGCTCCAAAATCAGGCAGATGCACTCCTCTATCCCGTCTGCTTCCATCTGTCTGATAACATCGGGAATAAAAGGCCGGGAAAATTTATTGGCAAAGTAAACTGCATAGTCACCTGCCAAGCGCTGGCCGACCTTTTCTACTTCTTCCCTGCTGATCCGCTGCAGAGGCGTTCCGCCAATCAGGACATAGTTGTCATAGAGCGTCTGAATCTCATGGTCCTGCGGTCGGACACCGCGGCGGATATTGGTAAAGAAATCAGCTACTCCCTCAAAGGTAATTTCCTCAGGCGAACCAAAGGTCATCATTAAAACAGCTTTCTTCATCATGATTTCATTATTTCCTCTTTTTCCTTGCAATCTATTCTATTTTACCATGTTGCAAAAGGGATGGATAGATGAAAACCAGTATTTCCCATGGAAAAGAAAAAACTTAATAATTCGGACATTTTAATAATTGCTGAAAACAGGAAGAAAAATCCCTGACAAAGGCTTATAGGTCCAGCTGCAGTAAGCGGCTTAATTCCTGATAGAGAAGCTTGGCAGGCTCATAGGCTCGGCTTTTTTGTGCCAAGTCTTGCAGCTGCGGCCAATCCGTCCGCTCTGTCAGCTCCTGAAACAGGCGCAGCACTTCTGTATCGGTCTGCCGGCGGACCACCAAGCCTGCCTGTCCGATTTCTGCCCGCACTGCATTGTCAAACTGGTCATAATCCTGCGGCAGAATGAGACTGGGAATGCCCAGTTCGATGCAGGAGAGCATGATACCTGTACCGGCATGGTGGATGACAAAGTCCATCTGCTCCAAAATATCTGAATAAGGCAGATAGTCAAAAACCAGCAGATTGGCAGCCAGCTTTTGAGGCGGATTTCCCAAACCGCCTGCCTGTCCCAGAGTCACATAAAACTGATAGTCCGGATAGTGCTGGCTGAGCTTTTGCGACCAGCCGACCATGCGCTCTTTCTCCCACAGCAAGTGCGTACCGCAGGTCACTAAAACTTTCTTTTTGCCGTCAGCAGCAAAATAAGTCTGCTGCTCCTGAGGCAGCCTGTCAAAGGACAGGCACCTGTAGCCCACCCAACGGAGCTGCTCAGGAAAGTCATCGCGGAATTCCAACTCTTCCAGCCACAGAGCCAGAATGGAATAGGGCGAATAAATCGCTTCCGTCCCATCGGGCCGATACAGCTTAAAATCCTGAACATCTCCCAAACTCCTCCTGATCAGAGAGAAAGCCAGACGTTTTCCTAGATGAATGGCTTTTCTGCCCAAGGCATCTCTGATCTTGTAAAGGCGGCCTTCATGCGGTCTCCAGCCGCCCAGATAGGTCGGGGTGGTCCATCGGCACTCAAGGGCGACAGGGCTGGGAATGGTCGTTATCCAGGGCAGACCCAGACGGTCAGCCACAAGCCCGGCCGGAGTGGCTACAAAATCAGCAATGACCAGATCGGGCCGGCCGTCCTTCTGCCATATCCGATGCAATTCGTCCATCACCTGAGGAATCAAATCGGCATTGGCCCGAAACTGCCGGTAGGCCGTCAGAAGATTGAGTTTCTGCGGTGTATTGGCAATGTCTTCCATGACCGTAGGCCTTTCAGGAAAGAGGGCCAGACAGTCAAAACCGATTGTTTCCACCAGCTCCTTTTTCTGACAGCCGGTAATGACCCGTATCTGAAAACGGCGGTCAGCCAGCAAGGGCTCAAGGAGGGTCAGAGTCGGCAGCAAATGTCCGCTGAAAGGGACGCAGACCACATCAATCTTTATCGCTTTTTCTAAGCCAGTCATAAATCAATCCTTTCACATCTTCTCGGTATTCATAATCAAAATGATTGGAATCAATGACAGCATCCGCCGCATGACGGTCCAACATATAAGAGTACCTGTCCTTCTTGCCCTTAATCACCAGCAAATCAAGATCTGTCCGTGTCAGCAGCCGCCGAGACACCGGCCCCAGAGCAATGACCTGCAGTTTAGGCTGCAGATGCTCTATCCCGTCCAGCCACTGGGTCAGTAAATTGAGACCGGAGCTTTTGCAGATGATAACAGCCGCTTCTGCCTGCAGCAAGGGCTGCAGGTGCCGGGCCAGTTCCTTTTGAAATGCAGCATTGAACAAAGTATGCCAATAATAACGGACATTAGAAAAGGAGGCCGCCAGCAAGGACACCGGCTGCTGCTTGTCATGTTCAAAATGCTGATTGTAGGGGAAGTTGCTGCTGACACAGTTATAGCCTGCCGGGCAGAGGTCTTTTAAAAGGGCCTGCTGACCCGGTGTCAGAGTCGCCCGATCCAGCTGGCTGCTGCCGCTGAGAAAGAGCATGAGCCTAGGCCCAGCAAGCAAAGTCGCCTCTGGCGGCAGGGCGGCCAGCTCCTTGATATACCTGCCCATCTTACTCATAACGAATCTTCCCGTCTGTCACACGAATCTTTCTGCCCCGCCAGTTTATCAGAGGAGGACTGACGAGGACATAGAGAAAGAGAAAAGGCAGCAGCAAGTCATTCAGGATTTCATAGACAATCTCAGCTGGATGAGGCCGGGCAGACAGTATCAAACGACGATAAGCAAACATCCAGAGCGCCTTTGCAGCAAACAGCAGCAAGGCCAGAGCAAGATAAGGCCAGCCAAGGACAAGACCGCAAAGAAGGAGAGGAATCGGCAGGCAGCTGGGCAAGGCTATCAGCAACAGCAGCTTCCAGTCCAGATGTTCCCGCAGGTAAATGGACGTAAAAAGCAGCCAGCGCTTCATCTGCAGACCGTATTGCCGGCCGTCTTTAATGGTGCTGCGGACATTGCAGGTCACCCGTGTCTGAACAATCTCAATCCCTCTGCTGCTCAGATAATCAGCAACAGCCAAATCATCACAGAGACAGTCCATAATCTGTCCGAACAGGTCCAGCTCTTTGACCAGCTCCACCGGCAGAATATAAAACATGCCGTTGATAGAGTGATTGGCCTTCATGGCTGCCATGGTAAAATATGTAATAAAGGAATTGCCATTGACGAAAGCTGCCACCAGCTTAGACCAGAAATTGCTCCGCTCATGATTGTAGGGAATACCGGTCAGAATGGCAGTCCTGCCATCATAAGCTGCCAGCTCTCCCATTTTTGAAAAGTCAATGACCGTATCATCATCCAAAACAATCATATAAGGTCTGGTCAGCTCTTTGACAATCTGTGCAATTTTAAAGCTTTTGGGATTCATGCCCTGAGGGACGTCATCCATGAGAAAGAGGCGGATACGCCGAGCAAAGGAGGGATTTTGGCAGATACGGTCCGCTGCTCTTTGAGCCTCTGGATCAGACTTGTCAATCAGCCAAAAAAATTCCAAGTCTGCTGTCTGCTGAAGATTGGCCAGCAAGTCGGCTTCCAAGCGCGGATCGCCTGACAGAATGGGCTGAACAACAGTGTACAGCTCCTCCTTAAAGCCAGCCTGACAGGCTGTTTTTCCCTCTTTTTTGAAATAGCTCAAAGAAAGAAGCCAGCGCAGCAGAAAAAGCCCCAAATAAGTCAGAGCGAGGAGTAAAAAAATCAGATGCATCAACTCAGCCCCTTTCGTAAATAATGTCCCAGCAGGCCCAGCTGCCAGCTCTGCGGCAGCAGTTTCATCAGGCAGACAAGCAGGCGGTACCTTGCACCGATGACGGCAGAAGTCCGCTCTTTCTCAAGCTGTTTCAGAATGCCGGCTGCGGCTGCAGACGCCTGCAGCTGCAAACCGCCGCCGCCCAAGGCGGCTGCTGCTTGCTGTGGAAGGATTCCGGTCTGGGTCGGTCCCAGTGTGTAGACGCAGATCTTCATCGCAGATCCAGCCTGCCTCAACTCCTCCTGCAAAGACAAGCAATAGGAGTGCAGGGCCGCCTTGCTGGCACTGTAGGCGGCCAGATAAGGATGGGGGCAGATGGCGGCCAGAGAGGACAGTTGGACAAAGGTTGTGCAGCTGCCGCTCTGGACTGCTTGTTTCATAAGGAAAATCGGCGCCAGACAGTTGACCTGCCAAATATCAGCTTCTGCCGCTGCAGTCAGGTTCGCTGCCTGCTCCAAGCTTGCCAGACCGCTGCAGTTGATCAGGAGATCAGCCTCCAAATTGTGGGCAAACTGTTCTAAGGCTGCTCTATCTCTCATATCCAAAACTCTATAATCCAGCTGGGCTGGGCTTTCTCCTAGTTCTTTCACTGCTTGACGCAGCCTGCTTTCATCTCTGCCGACCAGAAGCAGCTGGTCAGCTCGCTGGGCCAACCGCTCTGCCAGCTGGCGGCCGATACCGCCGCTGGCCCCCAGCAGCACGACTTTTTTAATCTTTTTTGCCTTTTCCATAGATATATCTTATCAGATTTTCCACAGATATTGAAATAATTACTGGATTCCTGCAGTTTTTTTGCAGAAAGATAAAAAAATTTCTCACTTTCTTCTGAATATGCTAAAATAGTTTTAAACTATTCCATACGAAAGAAAATCAACAGACTTGTCCGCAAAGTCACAGACTTAAGCATTTTGTTCAGCCAGGAAGCGGCGGAGCCATTGCCTGCTGGCCGACTGCCTGCTGCTCAGACGATGAGAAGCCAGGCCAAACGGCAAGACGCCCTCCATCACCATTGGATGGATTGAGATGGCGGAGAAAGTTTCTGTCAGGAATGCCAGAAGCACTGCTCTCCAGCTGCAGTGCCGTTTCCAACAGCCGCATCCAGCGGTTTTCGATTTTCAAACAGTATCAGAGGAGACACCATGAAATACCCAAATCTTTTAGACCGTTTTTTGACCTATGTCAAGATCAACACTCGCTCCGACGAGACATCTACTGCCACTCCCAGCACCCAAAGTCAGGCAGACTTTGCCAATGAAGTGCTCATTCCTGAAATGAAGCGGGTCGGTCTGCAAAATGTCTATTACCTGCCCAACGGCTTTGCGATTGGAACCCTGCCGGCCAATGACCCGGCTTTTACCCGCAAGATTGGCTTTATTTCCCATATGGATACTGCAGATTTTAATGCTGAAGGCGTCAATCCGCAGGTTATCGACAACTATGACGGTGGCACGATTGCACTTGGAAACTCCGGCTTCAGTCTGGATCCGGCAGACTTTTCCAGCCTGCATAAATACAAGGGACAAACCCTGATTACAACTGACGGGACTACTCTGCTGGGCGCCGATGACAAGTCGGGCATCGCAGAAATCATGACGGCTATAGAGTACCTGACGGCTCACCCAGACATCAAGCACGGAGAAATCCGGGTCGGCTTCGGACCAGACGAGGAAATCGGTGTCGGTGCTGACAAGTTTGACGCTCAGGACTTTGATGTGGACTTTGCCTACACTGTTGACGGCGGCCCGCTGGGAGAACTCCAGTATGAAACCTTCTCAGCTGCCGGTGCAGAAATCACCTTTCAGGGACGCAATGTCCATCCGGGAACAGCCAAGGGACAAATGGTCAATGCCCTGCAGCTGGCCATTGATTTTCACAATCAGCTGCCTGCCGGCGACCGCCCTGAGAAGACCGAAGGCTACCAAGGCTTCTACCACCTGATGAGCGTGACCGGAACCGTTGAGCAGGCTCAGGCCAGCTACATTGTCCGCGACTTTGAGACGGAGGCTTTTGAACATCGCAAAGCTGTTATGCAGGCCATTACTGACAAGATGAACCAAGAGCTGGACAGCGAGCGCGTCAGCCTGACCCTCAAAGACCAATATTACAACATGAAGCAGATCATCGAGAAAGACATGACACCGGTCAATATCGCCAAGGCAGTCATGGAAAGTCTGGGCATCCAGCCTCTTATCGAGCCTATCCGCGGCGGCACGGACGGCTCCAAAATTTCCTTTATGGGGATTCCCACCCCCAACCTTTTTGCCGGCGGTGAAAACATGCACGGCCGCTTTGAGTATGTCAGTCTGCAGACGATGGAGCGGGCTGTAGACACTATTATCGGTATTGTCTCCTATCAGGACTGAGTGCCAAATTTGCAGCAGACTGTCTTCCCTTCTTCTATATCTTCCAATACTCAATGGAAAAATCAAAAGCAGACTAGGCAGAAAGTGCCCAAAAACGATAGAGGCCTCTTTGAGGCTGTAGATAAAGCTTCCATGAGGAAGCGACAAAAGCACTGCTTTGGGCTGTCTGCTCCTGCCTAATGTCTGATGGCTCTCATTGAAATACTGCATTTGAATCAGCAAAAAAAACGAATGAGGACGGCAGGTTAGAAAATGCTAACCACCCTTCATTCGTTTTCTATTTTTTATCATTCTCCTTGGAAAATGTTTCTTATAGCCTTCGAAAAGCTCTTTAAAGCACATCAGCTCCAACTGTCTGGAAAGCTGTTGAAGCTGACACCGTTTGCAGAGAAATTTAAAGAGAATTGCTCCGACCGCGGCGGCAGCTGGCTCCGTATCTTCCTTCTCAAAGCCGATCCGCTTCCGAACTTGATTGCTTTCTTATTCTCCAAACCAGAGCTTGATTTCGCGCGCAGCCGATGCGGCCGAGTCAGATCCGTGTACGATATTCTCAATGGTCCCGCCCGGAGAGGCTGCATGCGCAAAATCAGCACGAATGGTGCCGGGCAAAGCTTCTTCTGGCAGGGTAGCGCCCATCATGGTCCGCCAGCACTCAATGACCTTTGGACCGGAAATGACACCGACTACAAGCGGTCCTGAGGTCATAAATGCACGGATAGCAGGATAGAAAGCCTTATCCAGCAGCTGCTCATAGTGCTGGTCGATGAGTTCGCTGCTGACCGCTGAGCGGTATTCCAGTCTTTCCAGCTGAAAGCCGCGCTGTTCTATCCGCTGCAGGACCTGTCCGACCAGACCGCGCCGAACACCGTCAGGCTTGACAATAAAAAGTGTTTTCTCCATGTGCTCACCTCATTAACTGCTGTTTTCACTTATTCTATCACATTTTTCAAAAAATAGACAGGCAGGAGCGGATGTGCAAAGAGATTCAAGACTGAGCAAGACCAAGCAGCCTTGAGCTCTCCCTAGTCTGAGCTTGAGTCTGGCTGAGGAGGATACAGGTCCGTGTCAGCCGGACTCCTGTCTTCCCTTTCTGCCTGAGCATCAGCCGGCTGTGCTGCCGGCTCCTCAGTGCTGCCTGCGGGAACAGCTGAAGCCCCTGCAGTCTCTGCAGGCTTCCCAAGAGCCAGCTCCTTTTGCAGTTTCTGCAGCAGCTCCTCGGTCTGCTTCATGATGCTGTTATTGTCCTGCGTCCCCAGAAGGAAGCTGGATTTCAGCCCCGCCAGAGTTTCCTCAGCGGTATCTCTTAAAGGGGAAGGCCCTAACTGAACGAATAAACTCTCTGCTTCTTGGAGTTTTTCAGCCACCCGCTCAGAGGGCACCTGCTCCTCTGCTGGCTCTTCAGCTGCTTCCTCGTCTTCTTCCTCCTTAGCATCTCCTGCCGGCTCTGTATCCTTGCCCAGCGCATGATCGCTGCTGCTGCCCCAGCCGTCCTCAGAAAGAGGTCGGGCCTCCGGATGTTCGACATAGTATTTAATGGTGGCAAAGAGCTCCTCTATGCTATAGCCTGCAGGTGCCTTGTAACTTCCGTCATCAAACCAAGCAAACTTGATATTATGATAATGGTCTTTATGAGGAATGATGAGGTTGCCGTTTTTAACCTCTACTGTATGCTCGACATGATAAGGCAGCCGCACCAGCGGAATCATATTCGCAGCTGAGACTCGATTGTAAATCGCCTGCGCAGACTCACCATCTGCTTTGAAATAAGACTTATCATCAGCTGCTGGAGGCAGAAGCCCTTTTTCATGAGCGACAGTCTGGGCTGCCGCTTTTTCAGCTGCTGACAGGCTGTCCTTGCCAATCCAGTGGCTGTGCCCCATGTGCGGCGTAACATAGGCAACCCCCTCATCGCTGATGATGTCATGGGCATCAAAGATATAGCCGTCAGAGGTCGTGTACTTATCTGCCAGCTGGGCTGCCCGAATCTCTTTGGCCGTATAGACAATCTGCGCATTTGGCCGGCCCAGCCGTTCTGGATGGAGGATAGGCGCTGTAAATGCCAGCAGTTCATCTACCAGCCGGGACTTATCCCTTCCTTCAGCATTAAGCTGAGTCAGCAGCTGCTGCAGTCTCTGAAAATCAGCCAGCCGCCCTTTTGACGCCAGCAGACGCTCATGACTGGCTGCCAGAATCTGATAAACCGCCTGATAAAACTCTTGATTGCGTGCGTCCACGTCTGCTTTAGGCCCTGGCAGGCTGACTGCCGGCAGGGCCGGAGCTGGACTCATCTCTTCCCAGCGCTTCTCCAGCTGAGCCACAGCCAGCTGTGACAGATCCTTGGCCAATATATAGCGGTAGTGTCCCTCTTTTTGAAAAACATAACCCTGATCTGCCTTGCGAACCAGCTGAGCAGGCAAATCAGCTTCCTTGACCGGAAGTGTCTCTGCTTCTGACACTGATGGCAGAGGCTGCTCAGGATTCGGGCTGACCGCATTGGCCGCCGGCTGGCCGGTCAGCAAGCGGCTGATCTGCTGTTCCAGCGGAGACAGCTGTTCATAAGGAATAAAATGGTAATGGTCGCCATGGGGCACTGCCACACCGGTGTCAGTCCATCGGACAATCTGTGCCGGATCATAGAGCAGACCGTCTGCTTCCACATGCCGCTGCTCCTTAGGAAGAGCGTATAATTGCTTTAACAAATCCTGAACCGTCGGATTCTCATTTTTCCTGTCCTGCGGCTGAACAGGTTGATTTGCCGGAGCTGTGGACGGCTGAGACGGCGCTGGCTGACTTGGCTGATGGCTGATAAAAGGACCGCTGCCGCCGGCATTTCCCATAACTGGCTGACCAGCCTGACTGACCGCAGGCCGCTGTATGACAGGTCCTCCTGCTAAGACCGGAGCAGCTGGCGAGACTGCCGTCCGCCGGCTGTTCCAGTAAAGCTGTGCAGCTGCCAGTTCTGCCGAAGATAGGTCGCTTTTAGGGATATAATGAAAATGATTGCCATGCGGCACGATAAAGGCGTCCCCTGTATCTTGAATGACATCAGTCGGATGAAAGACATAGCCGTCGTCCGTTGTATAATGGCCATTCTCTCGACGGCTGCCGCTTGTGAGAGAGGCCAGGCTGTTTCCAGCTGCCAAGGAGGGACTGGGCTGACTGAAATCCTGAGTCCTGCCCGCTCTGTTGCCTGAAGCCTGTGAACCGCCGCCATCTTCCTTGACATGATGGAGCTGCTTTTGGCGGGCAATTTCATCCACCGAGCGGACATTGGTCGTATGCTTGGCATCCTTCAGATACAGAAAATAGCTGCCGTCAACCTTGATAATATAGCCGTCCTGAACCTCATTGACAATATGCTCCTGCTGCAGTTTATAATCAGGCCTGCGCATGATCAGCTCTTCGCTGATAATGGCATCGAAGGGCACCTTGCCATTATAGTAATGATAATGGTCGCCATGCGAGGTGACATAACCTTGGTCGCTAATCTTAACCACAATCTGCTCAGCGGCAATCCCCTCCTGCTCACTAATCTGCTCAGGCGTCAGTTCCTTGGGAGCTGCCTGACTGCTGCCTGTCCAGTCCCCGATATAGCTGACTCGGTTGCTTTGCGTCTGACTGACAGACTGCCAACGGCCCCAGCCATAAAAGCAGAGGCCAAGGGCAAGGACAGCAGCTGCACCGATCATATAGTTTTTCTTCATAAAGACTCCTTTATTGCTGTAAATCTTGGGCCAGAACGGCCAGATTCTCTTCCAAATTATCAAAATAACTCTTGTCATTAGCGGGGTCTGCTTCCAGCGGATTCAGCTGCTTCAGCTGGACTCCTGTAGCCTTGACAAGAGCTTGGGCCAGCTTGGGTGAGGCGGTGCTTTCTACAAAGATTGTTCGAACCTTATAGTCCTTGATAAAATCTTCTATCTCGCTCAGCTGCCGCGGATTAGGCTCCTGCTCGGGCGAAATACCAGCAATCCCCAGCTGGGTCAGACCAAAGCGTTTGGCCAGATAGGAAAAAGCCGTGTGCTGGGTGACAAAGGTCTTTTGCCGGCACCGCTGAAAGACAGACTGATACTTCTCAGTCAGCTGATGAGCCTTTTCCTGCAGGCTGCGGGCATTGGCCTGATAGATATCCCTGTGACGGCTGTCCAAGTCAGATAGCTGATTGGCAATCAACTGAGCCTCTTCGGCTGCTTTTTCCGGATCCAGCCAGGTATGAGGATCATAGAGACTTTTTTCATCCGTTCCTTCCTTCACCTCCACTGCTTCCAACCCTGCCACGCGGTCCAAGTCCATTCCCTCAGAAGCTTCCAGCACCTTCACCGCAGAATGCTGCAGGCTGGGATTGAGCTCGCCAGCCCAAGACTCCAGAGTCCGCGAATGATAGACAAAAACATCCGCATCATAAATAGCCGCTATATCATTGGCCGAAGGTTCGAAGGAATGAATGCCGCTGCCCGACTGAATCATGCGGACATCATTGAGCGGACCCGATATTTCCCTGACCATACAGTAAATGGGATAGAAGCTGGTGACGATTTTCAGGCCTGGCTCCTGACGGGTCTGAACACTGTCTTTTCTCGACTGACAGCCCAGCAGGCAGGAAAGAATGGCCAGCAGACTGATAAAAACAATCAATCGCGTATTCGTTTTCATAGCAACTCCTTGCAATTTATTAACTGGTTAATTAACCAGTTAATATCATACACCTTGCTTCTTTTTTTGTCAAGAATCTTTTGAAGAAAAAAACAGGAAGAAGGCCGGCTCTGCCGAATCGCTTGCTTCCTGTTTTATGCTGCTTTAAGTTTATCTTTGATTTCACCGCACCCGCTATCAAGTGTCCAGTCCGGGGAGCGAAACGGTTTGGAGCCCTTTTCAGTCTGAGTCCAGAAACGGACGGCACTGGAGTCTGGTTCTCGGGGAACTTAACTGCTGAAGTCGGCCATAGATAGGGGTTCTCATCCTTCGTTCGCTTCTATAGGAGCGCGTCGCCATCCCTCAGTGTCTAAGGAGAGCAAGAGGTGCAAAATGGAAGTTCATGGGCGCTAGATAGCTTCCGTCGTAAAACTGCGGCTTTCCAGCACTTTCAGCATAGCATCCGCAGTGTCCAGAGATGTAAACAGCGGAAGGCCGTGCTCAATGGCAGAGCTGCGGATGATTTGGCCGTGCTCATCTGCCGTCCGCTTGGTGCCGACGGTGTTGATAATGGCCTGAATCTTGCCCTTGCGGATGTAGGCCGGAATATCTCTGTCATTATCGCTGCCGATTTTCTCTACCAGACGGACGGAAAGCCCCTGCTCCTCAAAGTATTTGGCAGTTCCTTTGGTTGCCAGAATGCTGTAGCCAATAGCCGCAAAGCGTTCAGCTAGATGCAGGGCTTCTTCCTTGCTGTCGTCCGCAATGGTAAAGACCACATTTCCAAAGATTGGCAGGTGCAGATAAGAAGCTTCAAAGGCCTTATAGAGAGCCTTTTCAAGATTGCTGTCGGTTCCCATGACTTCACCGGTTGACTTCATTTCAGGGCCTAAGAGACTGTCCACCTTGGCCAGCTTGGTAAAGGAAAAGACCGGCGCTTTGACATGGACGCTGGAGCTTTCTGGGTAGAGGCCGTCCTCATAGCCCAGCTGGGACAGGGTTTCACCCAGAATCAGGCGGGTTGCCACCTGAGCCATGGGAATATCGGTCACCTTGGACAGGAAAGGCACTGTCCGGCTGGCCCGGGGATTGACCTCAATGACATAGACGGTCTCGTCCTTGATGACAAACTGGATGTTCATCATGCCGATGCAATTGAGCCCCAAGGCCAGTTTTTTGGTATAATCAGCAATCGTCTCCTGCACTTGGCGCGACAGGGTCTGAGGCGGATAGACAGCCATCGAGTCGCCTGAGTGGACCCCAGCCCGCTCGATATGCTCCATAATCCCCGGAATCAGCACCTGCTGACCGTCAGAAATGGCATCGACTTCGCACTCGCCGCCGACGATGTAAGAGTCCACCAGAACCGGGTGGTCCGGGCTGGCCTTGACAGCTGTCCGCATATAAGAGCGCAGGTCGCTTTCATTTTCTACGATTTCCATAGCTCGGCCGCCCAGCACGTAGGAAGGGCGCACCAGAACCGGGAAGCCAATCTTACGGGCCGCCGCCACTGCTTCTTCCTCATTGGTGGCGGTCTGTCCCGGCGGCTGCGGAATAGCCAAGTCTTTCAGGGCCTGCTCAAAGAGGTCGCGGTCCTCTGCTCGATCGAGGTCAGCCACCTGAGTTCCCAGAATAGCAACCCCGGCTTTTGAAAGAGGCTCTGCCAGATTGATAGCTGTCTGGCCGCCAAACTGGACAATCACCCCCTTGGGCTGCTCCAGATCAATGACATTCATGACATCTTCAAAGGTCAGCGGCTCAAAATAAAGCTTGTCTGAAACGGAAAAGTCAGTCGAAACAGTCTCTGGATTGCTGTTCATGATAATTGCTTCGTAGCCGGCCGCCTGAATAGCCTTGACTGAGTGGACAGTCGCATAGTCAAACTCCACTCCCTGACCGATGCGGATCGGGCCGGAACCCAGCACCAGTACAGATTCCTTGCTGGATTTGACCGATTCATTTTCAAAGCCATAGGTCGAGTAGAAATAAGGTGTAGCAGATTCAAATTCGGCTGCACAGGTGTCGACCATCTTGTAGACCGGCACCAGCTGCTGTTCCAAGCGGATCTGGCGAACCTGATCAGCTGCCATCCCCCATAAATCTCCAATCTTAGCATCAGAAAAGCCATTTTGCTTGGCCTTCTTCAGCACGGAGCTGTCTCCGACATGACCGGTCAGCTCCTGCTCGATTTCGTAAATGTGCAGCAGCTTGTCCAAAAAGAAAACGTCAATCTTGGTCAGCTCGGCCAGTTCATCCGGACTGTAGCCCCGGCGGATAGCCTCCGACAGATAGAAGATCCGATCGTCCTGTGCTTTGACAATTTTTTTCATCACATCATCATCCGCCAGCTGGCTGAGTTCCGGCAGCTCATTATGCTCGGCACCGATTTCCAGAGAGCGGCAGGCCTTGAGCAGACTTTCTTCGATATTGCGGCCGATGGCCATGACCTCCCCAGTGGCCTTCATCTGGGTGCCCAGACGGCGCTCGCCCTGCTCGAACTTATCAAAAGGAAAGCGCGGAATCTTGGCCACTACATAGTCCAGAGCCGGCTCAAACATGGCATAGGTTGAGCCGGTGACTGGGTTGATGACCTCATCCAAGGTCAAACCGACTGCAATCTTGGCAGCCAATTTGGCAATGGGATAGCCCGTCGCTTTGGAGGCCAGAGCAGATGAGCGAGACACCCGCGGATTGACCTCAATGACATAGTACTTAAAACTATGCGGGTCCAGCGCCAGCTGGACATTGCAGCCGCCCTCTATTTTCAGAGCCCGGATAATCTTCAGGCTGGCATCCCGCAGCATCTGATACTCATAGTCGGAAATGGTCTGACTGGGGGCAAAGACGATCGAGTCTCCTGTGTGGATGCCGACGGGATCAAAATTTTCCATATTGCAGACCACCAGGGCATTGTCGGCGCCATCCCGCATGACTTCGTATTCGATTTCCTTAAATCCGGCGATAGAACGCTCAATCAGACACTGGGTCACCGGAGACAGCTTGAGCCCATTCTCGGCAATTTCCTGCAGTTCTTCCTCATTGCTGCAGATACCGCCGCCGGTGCCGCCCAAGGTAAAGGCCGGACGGACAATGACTGGATAGCCAATCGATCCGGCAAATTCCAGCGCTTCTTGGACCGTATTGACAATCTCTGACTCAGGGATGGGCTGGTCCAGCTCCTCCATGAGCTGCTTGAAGAGATCGCGGTCTTCTGCCTGATCAATGGCGGACAGTTTAGTCCCCAAGAGTTCTACTCCCAGCTCCTCCAAGAGACCGGATTTGGACAGTTCCATGGCCATATTAAGCCCAGTCTGACCGCCCAGAGTCGGCAGGAGAGCATCCGGCCGCTCCTTGCGCAAAATACGGGTCACAAACTCCAGCGTAATCGGCTCGATGTAAACCCGATCCGCAATCTCCTTGTCGGTCATGATCGTCGCTGGATTTGAGTTGACCAAGACAACGCTATAGCCCTCTTCCTTCAGGGACAGACAGGCCTGAGTTCCTGCATAGTCAAACTCGGCTGCCTGCCCAATTACAATTGGTCCGGAACCAATCACCATAATCTTCTGAATATCTGTACGTTTTGGCATGTTTCGTATGATACAAAGCCCGTCAAGGACAGAGTGACAGTTGGAAACCCGGCGCAGACACCTTCAGCGTCTAGGCTCCGTTTCTTTTTTCACACCGTCTGAGGGCGTGCTCACTTCCGCGAACCTGTATCGTCTCCTTCCTATTCGGCAACTCTCTGATTGCCATTAAATAAAGTCTCCGACGATTTTTCGTTGAAAATCTCGTGCAGGGAGCTCAGCTATTCCCCCATCATCTCCATAAACTCATCAAAGAGATAGTCCGCATCATGCGGCCCCGGCGCAGCGTCTGGGTGAAACTGCACAGAAAAGGCGGGATAATAGCGGTGGCGGACACCCTCGATTGATTTGTCATTGATTTCCTCGTGGGTGACAATCAAGCTCTCCGGCAAGTCCTCGCGGCTGACAGCATAGCCGTGATTTTGACTGGTAAAGTCAACCCGGCCGGTCGCAATTTCGCGCACTGCGTGGTTAAAACCCCGATGGCCGAATTTCATCTTATGGGTCTTGGCACCGTTGGCCATAGAAAAGAGCTGATGCCCCATACAGATGCCAAAGATGGGAATCCTGCCCTGAATGCCGCGAATCATCTCCAGAGCTTCCGGTATGTCTTCCGGATTGCCCGGACCATTGGACAGCATGACACCGTCCGGATTGAGATGCAGGATAGCCTCTGCACTGGTATTGTACGGCACGACTGTCACATTGCAGCCGCGTTTGGCCAATTCCCGCAGGATGGAATGCTTGAGGCCGAAGTCGACCAGCACCACACTGCGGCCGACACCCGGAGCCGGATAGGCCTGCTGGGTGGAGACCTGCTTGATATTGTCAGTCGGCAGCACTGTCGCCTGCAGCTGGTCCTTTAAGTGCTCGATACTGTCTTCAGTATTGGCGATGGTGGCCCGCATAGTGCCGTACTGGCGGATAATCTTGGTCAGTGCCCTGGTATCAATCCCTGAAATCCCAGGTATCTTCTTAATCCTGAGAAATTCATCCAAAGACAGCTGCTGACGCCAGTTGCTGGCCCGGCGGGCGTGTTCGTAGACCACCACCCCCTTGCAGGTCGGCAGGATAGACTCATAATCGTCCCGATTGATGCCGTAATTGCCCACCAGCGGATAAGTAAAGGTCAAAATCTGACCATTGTAAGACTGATCCGTAATGGATTCCTGATAGCCGGTCATGCCTGTGTTAAAGACAATTTCTCCTGTTACCAAAAGGTCGGCCCCGAAAGCTTCCCCTTCAAAAATCATGCCATTTTCCAGAACTAAAAGTCTCTTTGCCATTATTCCCTCCTGTCCAAGATGCAGAATCGCCTATCGACCACCCGCATGCCTATATAAGAATAGGGAGCAAGGCTGGAATCATTCTCAGCCTCCTCCCGCTGTAGCAGTTAAAATCTCTTGATGCCCTTCTGGGCTCCTGTCCGCGCTATTCGCGGCCTTTGAGAACAGCCTCGATAATCGCCATTCTGACAAAGACACCATTGGTCATCTGTTCGACGATGCGGGACTTAGGTGCTTCCACCAAGTGGTCCGCAATTTCCACATCCCGGTTGACCGGAGCCGGGTGCATGAGAATAGCCGTCTCCTTCATGCGGTCATAGCGCTCCTGCGTCAGGCCGTGCAGGCGGTGGTAGTTTTCCTTAGAGAAGATGGACTCATAGTCGTGGCGCTCATGCTGCACCCGCAGGAACATCATGACATCCACTTGGTCAATCACCTCATCAATCGTCACAAACTGACCGTAACCGGCAAATTCCTGGCTCCGCCATTCTTCCGGACCGGCAAAGTAGAGCTCAGCACCCAGCCGCTTGAGAATCTGCATATTGGACTTGGCCACGCGCGAGTGGTCCAAATCACCGGCAATGGCCACCTTCAGTCCGTCAAAGCGGCCAAACTCCTGATAAATGGTCATCAGATCCAGCAGGCTTTGGCTGGGGTGCTGGCCAGAGCCGTCGCCCCCGTTGACAATGGAAGTCGTAATGGTCGGACTTTCAATCAATTCCTTGTAATAGTCCACTTCTGGGTGGCGGATGACACAGACATCAACGCCCAGAGCTGACATGGTCAAAATCGTATCATAAAGGGTCTCGCCCTTATTGACCGAACTGGTCTTGACATCAAAGTCCAGCAGGTCGCAGCCTAGCTTCAGCTCTGCCACTTCAAAGGCCTTGTGGGTCCGGGTAGAGGATTCAAAGAAGAGATTGGCAACGATGTGCTGGTCATCATAGTGAACTTTGGCACCGTTTTTAAATTCAATCCCGCGTTTAATCAGGGCCATCACCTCTTCGTTTGAGAGAGCTTCCATGGAAACAAGGTTTTTAAGAGCGATTTGATTGGATGACATGATGTTTTCTCCTTATGTGATAAATAAAGCACTGAATAGCAATAGACATCTTCCCGGCCTAGTCTTTAGGCTCAGGCAAAACAAGATAGAGCACAATTCCCAGAACAGTTGACAAGGCGACTCCTGAAATCTGCAGCCCCGACAGCTGCAGGGTCAGGCCTCCGATACCTGAGACCAGCACGACACTGGCAATGAGCAGATTTTTCTTATTGTCAAAATCTGTCTGTGCCTCAATCAGGATTTTCAGACCGCTGGAAGCAATGACCCCAAAGAGAGCAATGGAAATACCGCCCAGCACCGGACTGGGGATGGACTGCAGGAGAGCCGAAACTTTCCCGACAAAGCTCATGACAATGGCCAGCACTGCAGCTCCGGCAATGACATAGACACTGTAGATTTTATTGAGGGCCATGACGCCGATATTTTCCCCATAGCTGGTCACCGGCGGCGCCCCGAAGAGCCCCGCAATCACTTGAGCCAGACCGTCACCAGTCAAGGTCTTATCCAGACCGGGATCTTTAAAGAAATCCCTGCCGGTCAGACTGTTGAGTACCATGACATGGCCAAAGTGCTCGGTCATGGTGACAAAGGCGATGGGAGCCATAGTCAGTATAGCGCTGGGATAAAATTTCACACTGTAGTCCAAGAAGGGCAGGCTCATGGGCGGCAGGTGAAACCACGAAGCTTCCGATACCTTAGCGAAGGACACAATCTCTTCTCCTGTTACCGCCCCAAGCAGGAGCGCGAAGACATAGCCGACGATCAGGCCCAGCAGCACCGGTATAATCCCGACGATTTTTTTGCCATAGATGTTAAAGAGAATCACTGCAAAGAGGGTCACCATACCGATAGCAAAATAGGGCAGATGGTAGCTCCCATCCTTGAGCATGACATCATTGACAGCTGTGCCGGCTAGACTGAGACCGATAACCATGATGATCGGTCCGACCACGACCGGCGGCAGGACCTTATCAATCCAGGCATTGCCGGCAAATCTGACCACCAAGGCAACGATGAAGTAAACCAAACCGCCGGTAATCGCTCCCTGTGCCACCGCAGCAATCCCGTCCGTCTTCATCAGCATCTGCATGGCTGCGATATAGGCAAAGCTGGAGCCCATGTAAGCCGGAATCTTATACTTGGTTACTGTCAGGTGGGCCAGAGTCCCCAGACCGCTGGAAAAAAGAGCAACAGCTGGGTCAATGCCGACCAGGATAGGCACCAGAACGGTGGCACCGAACATGGCAAAGAGATGCTGGAAGGACAGCCCTAGAAGCAGACCGGGCCGCGGCCTATCCTGCACATCATACTTGACTTCTTGGCTCATGATGCGTCATCCTCCACCAGCAGGACCCGATCCTGACCATCTGTCTCGGTCACTTCCACGATGATTTCCTCTGACTGACTGGTCGGAATATTCTTGCCGACATAGTCCGCCCGAATGGGCAGTTCGCGGTGGCCGCGGTCGACCAGAACAGCCAGGCTGACCCGCGACGGCCGGCCGTGGCTGACCAGATTGTCAATGGCTGCACGAATGGTTCGGCCGGTGTAGAGAACATCATCAATCAGAATGACCTCACGGTCGGTAATGTCTACCGGAATCACCGTCGTGTCCTCACCGCTCTTGACATCGTCCCGAAAGGGCTTAGTGTCCACTTCTCCGACCGGAATCTCAATCTTTTCCAGCTGAGCCAGCCGCTTCTGAATGCGATGGGCCAGATGAACGCCCCGCGTTTTGATCCCAGCCAGAACGACTTGATTCAAGTCCTTATTGCGCTCGATGATTTCATAAGTAATCCGTGTAATGGCACGGTTCATAGTGATGTCATCGACAACTTCTTTTGTTTTCATCGAAAACCTCCTCGAAGATAATAAAAAGTCTCCTTTTGCAAGGAGACTTCAGAAAATACAGCTGGGTATGGCAAATAAGACGCACCTGTCTGCACTCCACCCATCTTTTTTACTTTGCTCCTTGCCTATCTCTCTGGATAGAATTAAAGGATTATTTGATTGCATCTACTATATCACAGTTGGGAAAATACTGCAAGAGAAAAATGCACATTTATGAAATTCTCTCCGAAAAACGGAACCTTATGCTCTCTCCCGATTTTTTCCCAATCGGACAGACTTTATCCCATAAAAGACAAAGCCAAAGACCAGATAGGCCGCAAAGATAATCAGCGACATACGGATTACATAAGGCCAGCCGTACTTAAAGACATTGAGGAAAAAGTAAGGAAAGGGATTGTCCTTGGCCCCCGGAATGTCAATCTTCAGCACAAAGCCATTGAAGAGGGCAAAGATCATATATATCAGCGGCAGACTGGTCCAAGCAATCGGATCAAACCAGCGGTACTGCCGGCTCTTGTCAACCAGCAGCGTATCAAAAAGAAACATGAGCGGCACAATATAGTGGCAGAGGAAATTTTCCAGCCGGTAAAAATCCTTGGCAATAGGTGCTAAGAGCAGGTGATAGACGACACAAGTAATCATGATAGCCATCGTCACTCCGCCCTTTATCCTCAGAATCTTCGGTGCTTTCCAAACCTCATCCGCTCTCGTCATCAGATAAATCAGATAAGCTGTAAAGAGCAGGACCAACAGATTGGACAGGATGGTATAGTACATGAGCATCCCCCAGCCGTACTTGGCAATTTCCAGATAGATTCCCAGAAAAGCCAGCAGAAAGAGAAAGATGCGATAAGCAAAGATAAAGCGGCGATTCATAGGGACCTCAGATTTTCTTGACAAACTCTGACTTGAGCTTCATAGCCCCGAAGCCGTCAATCTTACAGTCGATATTATGGTCGCCCTCTACGATGCGGATGTTTTTCACGCGCGTCCCCTGCTTGAGATCCTTAGGCGCCCCCTTGACCTTGAGGTCCTTGATCAGAGTCACGGTATCGCCATCGGTCAGCTTGTTGCCGTTGGCATCGACCGCCGCAGTTCCTTCTTCTGCTTCAGCCAGCTCAGCCGGATCCCACTCATAGGCGCACTCCGGGCAGACCAAAAGGACACCGTCCTCATAGACATACTCTGAATTGCATTTTGGGCAGTTTGGTAAATTGTTCATTTCTTCTCCATTTCTACTACTCTGCGAAAATCAAAGCGAACACTTCCTTGCGGAAGTTCTATCTGCAAGAGCGGCGGGACCCTTTATCGGCCAAGGCCTCATATTCTTGTCTCTTATTCACTTTTGATTTTCATGAAGTCTAATGCCGGTCAGCTCCTGCTCATCACCTGCCTTTCTAGTATAAGCTATTTTATCCTTTTTGACAAATCTCTTTGAGGATTTTTATCAAAGAAGCTTGACCTTTCTGCCAAAACAGTGTACTATACTAGTGTATATACAGATAAAAAGGAGTTGCCATGAAACCCAAATCTAAAAATCAGTTTATGACACTGACCGCTTTTCTGACTGCCCTGGCCATCGTTATCCCGCTGGTCATGCCGATTAAGATTGTCATTCCGCCCGCTTCCTTTACCTTGGCCAGCCACGTCGCCATCTTTCTGGCTATGTTTATCTCCCCTCTCATGACAGTGATTGTCGTTATCGGCTCTACGATTGGGTTTGCTATGTCAGGGCTTCCTTTCATCATTACGCTCAGAGCCCTGTCCCACTTGCTCTTCGCCAGCATCGGTGCTCTCTATCTGCAGAAGCACCCAGATACACTGGACAGTCCGAAAAAAAGCTGGGCCTTTAACCTTGTACTGGCCTTGATACATGCCTTTGGCGAAGTTGTCGTCTGCATCCTCTTTTACACAACCTCAGCCTATCCGGCTAATGCCTTTTATATCTTATTTGGCTTGGTTGGGCTGGGCACAGTCATTCACAGTATGGTGGACTTTGTCATTGCCAAGTTTGTCTATCAAGCTCTGAAAAAGATCCGCTAGACCTTGAAGAATCCCGACTTTTGGTTTACAATGAAGCTATGACCAAACTAAGACGAGAACAACTATTAGACCTTTTGAAAACCTCCTCTGCCGCCGTCAATGGCCAGCTGCTGGCAGAGCATTTCCATGTGACCCGCCAGATTATTGTGCAGGACATTGCCCTGCTGCGGGCCGACGGTGCACCGATCCTCTCGACCAACCGCGGCTATCTTTACAAAGACCGCGAGGAAAGCACGGCTGTTCACCAGCTTTTCAAGGTCCAGCACCAAGCTGAGGATATGGAGGCTGAGCTGCTGGCAATCGTGGACAATGGCGGCCGCGTACAGAATATCCTGATCGAGCACCCGGTCTACGGTGAGATTCAGACTTATCTGAAGCTGACCTGCCGCCGGGATGTTCAGCATTTTCTCCAGCAGGTCGCATCCTGCGCCTTTCGCCCCTTATCGGAGCTGACAGACGGCGTCCACTACCACCTAGTACAAGCCGACTCCCAGCAGGATCTGGACTATGTCGAAGCTGCTTTGAGAGACCTAGGATTTTTACAGGAATAAATAAAAACTGATTAGGCACTAACCTAGTCAGTTTTTTCTAATACATACTCTTGCGCCAGCCGCCTTCAATCCGCTCATGATAGTAATATTCCGACAGCTCCTCATCTTCCATCATGCGCAGGAGTTCCAGCAAATCGTAGGCCAAGTCCAGCTGGGGCAGCGTCTCTTTGTCCACCCAAGAGATTTCACCTTCCTCAGTCGAATGCAGCTGACCGGAAAATTCCGTTGCCTTGTAGCAAAAGACCAGATAGCGAATCCCGTCATCCCTATGCCAGTTCTTGACGCCGACCAATTTTGGATGGCTAATAGTCAAGCCTGTTTCCTCTAAAACTTCTCGCACGACAGCATCGTGCAGAGACTCACCTTTCTCAATATGACCGCCCGGAAAGGCATAGCCAGACCAGTGATAGCGCTCAGGAGAGCGGTACTGCATCAGCACTTTTCCACACGCCTCATCTTCGACCAGGCAGATGTTTGTTAAGATGGTTTCTTGGGAACGGGACATGGATTTTTTCCTTTCGATACAAAGCAGCGAATTTTACAGTGACATTATAATAGCTCTCAGCAGATTAGTTCGTTAGAGAAATGATCAATCAATATAGCGAACACGATTGACTTTGGTTTTCATGAGGTAAAGATTAAGCAGGTCGTGATGTTCATCATAGGCATCTAGTAAGAACCCCTTATGCAGGATGATTTCACTTTCTTTTATCGAGTATTCTATACTAATCGGAAAACTTGAATCATGGGAATAGGAAATAACCATAGACATCATGAATTCCAAAAACAGAGTCAGCAAAAAACTAAGAATACCTCAAATAATATAAGACCAGTGGAAACTTCTGCCCTCCAAGAAAAGAAACCAGAGGTGGGCAAACAAGGTAAGCACTAAGCAAAACAGCCAGATATCCCCAGCATCGGTGTAAAGGAAAGACCAAATAAGCCCAGTATAAACTGGCTCAAAACACAGAAAGCCAGCAAGATATAGAGCGCTGCCCAAAAAGTTTTGCTGGAAAATATCAAAGCTTTCATTTTTTACTCTCCACCTCAAAATAAATCTTAATCCTTCCCAACCAGCTCCAAAATCTTCTGGAAGGTCTTGCCGTTGCGGATGGTCACTTTCTTATAGAAGCTAGACTTGAGCAATTTCTTGTGATAGTTGGACTTGAGATAGTCTGCCTGGTCAGCATTGCTGTAGAAAAAGGCCGTCTGCCCAAAGTGGATCTGCTCCTTGTCGTTACTCCAAGTCTCGGTCTCAGCCATGATCTGCTCCCGATCCGCCTCGGGCAGGTAAAAAAGCACATCCCGGCGATAGGCAGACTCATCCCACCACCAGGCCGGCAGTCGTTTTGCTTCCTCTTGTAAAATAGCAGAGCTGAGGAGGACAAAGGGCAGGGGAAAATCATAAGTCTGGGCAAAATAGCTTTCCAGCTTTTCCCTAATCCTCTCCTCCCCTTCCTCGCTGTTAAAAAAGAGATTGCCGCTGTTGATGTAGGAAACTGCATTTTCAAAACCCAGCTCCTCCAAATCAGCCTTTAAATCAGCCATAACAACCTTGTTTTTCCCGCCGACATTGATGCCGCGGAGTAAAAGAATGTAGCGCATAAGGATCCTTTCAATCTTATTAATGAAGTGGTAGCTCTTTGAGAAAAGACATACTACAAATAGAGGGAGAAAACATTCTGTCTCCTAAGGCCTTGCGACTCCTTATCTTAAAAATCTTCATACACTTTCTCACCACTCTGATAAAAATTCGGCCTGCCGATTGTCATCCCTGATTTTTTTAACCCTTTGGATAAATAAAAATCGGATGATAAAAATGAGGGCGTTTAGGATGGCAAACATATAAACAAGGGTGATCCAGCTAAGCTGGAATGGCATATAGTCCCCTGTCTGAAGCGAGGTCATAATCTGTATATTCCTTGCGACATAGATGGCCACGGGCAGAGTGAGGAGGAAAAGCAGATTGCTTATCACAATGTAGGGATTCAGCAGGATACGGTAGATTTCTTTTTCCTCATATCCGAGTAAATCAAAGATGAATAGGTTCTGAATATTCCCGTGCAAGCCAATAAAGACTGCCAAATAAATCAGCAAACAACCCGTTATGACACCGATACTTTGGTTAATAATGGCGCTTGCTCTGTTAGAGGTCTGACTTCTTTGGACCTGGGATAATTTTTCCTCTAGGGAGAGAACCTTGCCCCCGCCTTTTTCTGGAGAGCTATTGGTCAATCTGCCATTAAAACTGCCATCCGCTTCAGCTACCATAGCGGACGCTTGGTCTCTTGGGATATATATGGTCTTTAAATCGGCATTCTCCGCAAATCCTGCCACCTTTATCCGATGCCGCTTTCCCGCTACGATTAGCTCTAGGCTATCCCCAGCTTTAAGGCCATAATTCTCCCGCAGCTCAGGATTTACAAAGACCCCCTGGGTGGGATTGAGAATTTCTCCCCTGCTGCCAAGCAGCTGAAATAAATCATTTTGACCGCTAAAGGCAAGGGCCTGATAGGCTATCCTTTCGCCATTCATCACGAGGTCCACATCGTATCGAAGATAGGTTACAGAATCTGAAGCAGGGACAGCCTCTTCCTTTTGGTAGCTATCATAGCTGATATCATAAGAATAGTGCCGACCCGCCTTCTGAGATTCAAGGATTTTAGAAGAGCTAAAAGTAAGAGACAGACTCAGGACAAACATGATACTAAACGTAAGGATAGCAATCAACAAGAGACCTAAGGTGCTGAAATAAGCCAGCGTCAGCTTAAATCTAAATTTATGCTTCATCGGCAGCTTTTGAATCATCTTTTCTATCAAACCGGGACGGTGGGTTGTACCGTCTGTCTGTTTCATCATTAGGGCAAGATCTGTATTTCTCACTGTCAGGCATGCCAGATAGGCAAGAGCACCTAGGAAAAGACTGAGGATCAGAGTGCCCGTCATAAGAGACTGCAGAGAAAGCCCCTTACTCAATCCCTGGACTAGATAGGTCTGGCTATTGGCAGAAAGGAGAATGTCGGAGCCCCAGAAGCCCAAGGCCAAGCCAAGCAGGGAACTGATCAGGGACAATCCGCTGATTAGCAGACCATAGCTTGCCAGCACACTGGAGAAAGAAAAGCCAAGAGCCATGAGCTGGGCCAGCTGCACCCGATTTCTTTGGAGTGTCCCTCTGATGAACAAGGATAAAATCAGGGAAAAGATAGCCACCATGGCAACAGTAATGTTCCGAATCAATAGTTGATTGCTTTTCAAGGCTGTGAGGTAATTGGCCTCATTAGTGGATAATTGTGCACCACCTAAACGCAGTAAATTGGCATCAATCGCAAAATGAACGAAGAAGTACATAAAGGAAGTGAAGACAATAATCAGAGACAGAATGGCCACCATGGTCCTCTTGGCAAAAAAGTCTCTGGATAGATATTTAAAGATCAAACCCATCTTAAATCTCCCAACTCATTTGATTTGGCGACAGCTTTTCCCTATTGATGTCATCCCTGACAATACGGCCATCTTCCAAGAGCAGAATCCGATCAGCTGTTCTGGCAATTTCTCGATTATGGGTCGTAAAAAGAATACTGGTCCCGTAGGTTTCCTTGATAGCATGCAGTAAAACAATAATCTTCTTACTATTTTCGCTGTCCAGAGCGCCCGTCGCCTCATCACAAAATAAGACAGCCGGTTTCTTGATAACAGCTCTGGCCATGCAGACCCTCTGCTGCTCACCGCCCGACAGCTGATGAGGATATTTGCTCAAGAGCTTCTCAATTCCCAGCAGAGAAGCCAATTCTTCCAGGTCAGCTGCCTGAGCGGCATACTTGCTGCCTAGCTGAATGTTCTCTTCCACTGTTAGATTGGGAACTAACAGATAGTGCTGAAAGACCAAACCAATATCTTCCCTCCTAAACTTGGCCACTGCCGATTTACTGAGCTGACCGATTTCCTTGCCCTGGTATAAGACCTGTCCAGAACTTGGTTTCAGCAGAGAAGAGAGAATATTAAGCATGGTTGACTTTCCTGAGCCGCTGTGACCCAAGATGGCCACAAACTGCTGGTGATCGATTCTCAGATCCGTATTCTGCAGGACGTAGCGGTCCTCATATTTTTTACTGATTGATTTGGCTTCTAATAGCGCTTCTGTCATGGCAGACTCCTTTATTTTATTTAATACTCAAAGAAAATCATCAGCAAACTAGGCCGGAGCAGACATGATGGTAGATAGTTGCTTCATCATGTCACGAGAAAACCCAAGGGACTTTCTCTAACTCCTGCACTAACTGATTGTCTTGAAAATAATTGTTTCAAGAAAGATGGTGTCTGTGTAAGTCGCAGACTGCTCAAAAGCTCCAGTGGAGGTTTTGAGGCTGTGGATACAGCTTCCGGTAGGAAGTGTCAAGAGTACGGCAAGCTTGGTGAAAGCTTCGCTTTCTTCATCTGCAACCTTTAACAGTCCCCCAGACTGTTAAAGCTGACGTAGTTTGAAGAGATTTTCAAAGAGTATAACGACACAGCCCTGTAAACCAGTCTGTATCAATAGCAGCATCAAAGCTGGCAGTTGATAGACACACAGCGCTTAGTATAGTAGAACTTATAATTTCTTGCCCACTTGACTTGTGAAAATCAAACCGTCTGATGGCAGTGCATCTGCAGGCGAACTGTAATTTTCTTCAAACATATCCTTCAAAAATGAATTTAATTCAATATATTTGAAAAGACCGCTATGACAACAATGATTTCGTTTGTCTTTCGCTTCTGACAATTTCTTTTTATAGGTTTCTAGCCATTTTTCATCGTACTCGGGGAAACCTCTTTTAGCCAAATGTTCTTCAATTTTTTGCATGTTATTTTCAAAGATGTATCCAAAAGTTCCTAATGTTGTATCTTCAGGTTTAATTTCAGATAATGTTGTTTTTCTTTTGGCCTTAAACGTTGGTAAAAGAACTTTAAGACCATCTAGTAAACAATCTTTCACATGCAATTCCAGAGCCTTGCAGAATAAAATCGCACAGCAGGATGCATCAAGATTTTCATTCTCTAAATATATACGCTGCATCAGATAATAAATTTTTATCCCCCACTCAATATTTTTTCTGACTTCTGAAGACAGCTGCTGCAATTCAGCATAAGTCTGAAAACCAAAACGATGCAGCTGCTCATCAGTCAGAGGACGTGCATAGACCTGTTCTGTATTCAAAGCATCAATGAACTCGGCAGTTTCAACTGATAGTTCCTTTTCTCCAGCCTCATTAATGGTTTCCGACACGGGGAAAGACGCAAGATTAGGAAGCTGGTTATTTATTTCAGCAGCTTCTTTGCTATCTAAATCTTTGGAATCATTCTTGTCAATTTCTTTCAGCTTATAAGTATCAATAATTGCCTTAGCTTTTTGAACATATTCATTTTTCTGCCAAGCCTGAATGTCCCCAATGACATAGAGGCGATATTTTGCTCTGGTTACAGCGACATTGACGATATTGCTATTCACCCAGTTAATAGCGCCGTTAGCAGCTTGACTGGTATCACAGCCCAAGAGGAAAATGACTTGGTCCGCTTCTTTGCCCTGAAATTTATGGACAGTGCCGATATTGTTTTTTATCCAATCATTCAAGGACTTTTCTTCTGGAGCATATCCTGAATGCCCATGTTCTCTTTGTTTTCTGCGAATTCTTAAAGCATCAGAGATGCCATTCTTAACTGTATTGAAAGGAGTGATAATAAAGAGGCTCGGTATCTTATTTTCTTGCTCCTTAACCAGTTCAAAGGCTTTGAAAACCAATTCAACCGCTCTTTCTCCTTGCCTTTCATTATAATGGTCTTTATTTCCTCTTTCATTCCCCGCAATATTAATCCAGCAAGAACTGCCGACAAAGGTTCTCTTCAGCTTCTCATCAGGTTCCTTTGTCTGTTGTTTCATCATACCATCATAGGAAATGGCATTGGAAATTTCATACATAGGTGAGATACATCGCCGATGCACAATCAAAGGACTTCCGACCCATTCAGGATACTCTGTACCGTTTTCTAAGTAGTTTCCATAAGGATTGATTAAGTCTGCACATTTCTGAACGGATATGTTTTTCTCCTTGTAAGCCGCATAAGAATCTCCCCGAAAAGCTCCTTTTAGCAGTCTCAAATCATCCGTGACAATGGGCTCAACCTGCCTTGGATCTCCTACTATAATAGCACGTCTGGATCTATTTAGGGCACCCAAGGCCATTTGAGGCTGGGCCTGCCCCGCTTCATCAACAATCAGCATGCCAATGCTATTCTTAACTTTCAGATCCGCCAAAAATTTCCCGACAGAAGCAAAGGTAGAGGAAACAACTGGAACCAACAAAAATAAGGTTTGATAAATGGCAGGAACCAATATTTGCTTATCCTCTGGATGAAATTCAACATATTCCTTTTCTCCTTTATATTTTCCAGTCATATAGGCAAATAAATGATGCAGATTTTCTTTGCAGGATTTTGATGACAGGACAAAATACTTATTTAATCTGATTGCCAAGTAAAACAGCTTCTCCCGTTCCCTGTCATAACGCGCCGTCAGCCAAGGATTTTCAACCTGCGCTGCTGTTATTTCTTTTTCATCAGACCCTGTCAGTTTATCAATCAATTCTTGATCGAGCGGAGTATAGCTTTCCATCGGTTCTTTAGGAACACGCGCAGCCTCTACTTGCTCCTGAAGCTTTAAATATTCAGATTCTGTTTGTTTGAATGCTTTTTCCTGTTGCTTCATCTCTTGTCGTTTTTCTGAAATATTCCTTTGAAGCTCCTGAATTTCTTGTTCCAAGCTGCTTTTCTGATAGCTATATTTTTGCAGTTCTTCCTCAAATGCTGCTGCATCTGACTTTATGCTTTGACAGTTCATTTCTTCAATACTGATTTTTTCCTGCAACCGCTGGCACTGCTTATCATACTCATCAGCCAACTGCTGAGTGGCCTTTTGTTTATCCCCGCCCAGCAGCTTGTCCAATAGTTTAGCCCAAAAACCAAGTCTGTTCAGAGCATCAAACGCCAGCTGACGCTTTTCTAAAATATCATTCTCAAGCTTGTCAATGCTTTCCTGAGACTGTTTTAGTTCATTCTGCTTTTCAGCCAGCACTTCTGCCAGTTCCCTGGATTCTTGTTTCTTCTGCGTTAAATCCTCTTCAAATACTGAAAGAGAGCTTTGCATCTGACAGACTTGTTGTAACAAAGTTTTCTTTTGATCTTGAAAATCTCTCTTCTGCTGAGGAAACACATTTGAAGCCTTGTAGTACCTTGTAAAAATCTTACTTTGACTAGCTAGTTGATTTTGCATTTTTTCGACAATATCTAACTGTCTTTGAAAATCTTTCCGAACTTTGCCATACTCCCTATGATAATAATCATAATCCATAGAATCATCTGGAAACTTAGAATTTGGAAGAATATCCAGAATTGGTGCCAAAATTTGATAGGTGAAGTCTTTGATGTTATTTCTGTTACCAAGCGGGGCAGCAATCAGTCCCCAAGCTTCTTTTTTGTCTTTCTCCTTACTTCCTAGTAAATTCGACGCTAATTTAGAAAAATAAATATCCTTTTCTTTGATTTTTTCATAACGGTTTATTGTTTTGTTATAAAATTTGTAACTTTGTTCATCCTCACTATTGTCTACGATATAATAGCTTCTGATTTCTTCCAAAGACTGCTTCACTTGCTCACTGTCTCCCGAAGACACCCGCAAATCTTTAAGCAGCTTTTCTTCCTGCGGCAGTTCTTTGGTAATATTCTCCACAGCCGTGTTATTGCTGGACACAACCAACATACCGTAATCATTAATCTTATCATTTTTTAGGGAATAAAAGTTCCTGTGATATTCATTGTAATATGTATTTCCAACCCTTCCGTGTTTAAATTTTCTGACAGTGAAAGCATGATCTGATTGTTGATACTCAGCCAAGCATTTTGCCCGTTCAACAACATTATTAGCAATAATCTCTTTCAATAAGGTTGTCTTGCCGCTTCCCGGAGGACCATTAACTGAGAATATAGGATATTTCACATCCGGAAAAGCACCGCTAATTTTTGATGTTGCCGCATTAACGGCGATTTGCTGCATCAATGAAGGTCGGAACCTTGAAGGCCATTTAGCTATCGGTGTATTCTGTACATCTAAGGCATTCATCAAAAAATCTCTGTATTCAGACTTTTTATCTTCTTTGATATTGATGACATTCTTCCTTTTAATGGTTGGATGATGGTTAAAATCATTGCTGGCTTCTGTGATGTACTTCCGAATAGCTCCATCCATTCCATCATAGCCAACCCTGCCGTTTGCAATCTCATCATAGAGCCACTTCATATCATCCATGTAGAAAGTTTGGCTCAGGTTATTATACTCAAAATCCTTAGCCGAATTTTTCTCTCTCGTTTCTTCGTCAAGATATGCTGTAAAAACAAGAGAAAGTTCTTGCTTTTCTGTATTTTCCCACTGATTTCCGAGTTCCAAAGGTCCTACATATTTTTCTTGGATAACGGACAAAAGATTCCTTAGATGTTCAAACTTAATCATTTCATTTTCCTGAGAATGACTCAAAGTCTCGTTCAGGATTGCTTCGATTTCATTTTTATCCTGTTCAAATGTATTTAAAGATAGGTTGTCAGAAATATTTTTGCTGCCACTGTTTTGCAGCTCCTTGAGGGCCCACAAAATCGGAGATAAATCAAACGAACCAACTACATAGATTCCGTCTGGATTTAGCTGCAGACTTGCCCAAGCAATATAATCTTTATTTTTTTCCGGTCGTTCCTCCTTTGAACCCAGTAATTTCGCAATCTTTTTTATGCAATCCTCACGCTCTATTTTTCCAAGGTAAACTGTAATATTCCCCCAGGTTGTTAGTTTGTGCGGTTTGTAGTCTCTGCTCAACTCATCGATGCTAGTTTTGATCTGCCTAAGAATATCTGTACTTCTATCCAGACTAAGACAATATTTTAGCGTTTTTACATTATCTGATTCATTTAGTCTGTTTTTTGCATCGCGACGAATTTTCTCTTCCTCTAAGCTATTTTGATCCAAAAACTCATTTATATACCAGTAGTCCAGAATGTGAAGTTCTTTTGTGTGATTAGTCATCATGCCTCCTTTTCGTACACGAGCAGTCTTTTGGCCATAAAATAACCAAAAGTTTTGATCAACAGTCAAAATTCCTTATGATATACATAAAGAAAATAATATATATTATACCATTTTTTAGAGAGGCTAACTTATCTTTTTTACATAAAAAACTTTACAGTGTGTCATTTTTTAGTAGCAAAATAAAAAATCCTCCCAATTCGTAAGATTGAGAGAACTTAACTAATAATCATTTCAAAATATCTAAATATCGATCCAGCTGCTCATTTACATATAGAGCAAAGAGATTTTCCATCTTCGAGATACTCCCCTTAGTATGATAATCATCAAAAGCACTGTAATAAGAAAGTCTATCAGAAAACTTAATGTCAATAGGCGGATAGCCTGCTTTCATCAGCTCTAAGTTGACTAAAAGCCTGCCTGTTCGGCCATTCCCATCAATAAAGGGATGAATACGTTCAAAATCTATATGAAATCTGGCCAGTTTTGAAAGGATTCTCTCTTTATTATTTTGATAATCCAGTAACAACTTTTCCATTTGAGGCTGGATAAGATAAGGCTGGGGCGGCTCATGAGATGCACCCATAATACGCACTGGAAGCTTCCTGTATACACCCCTATCTTCCTTTTTATCAGCTAAAACGAGATAATGAATTTCCTTAATGACTTGTTCAGTTAAAGGATTATTTTCCTTGACTAACTGACTAACATATCTAAAAGCTTCCCCATGACCGATAGCCTCCATATGGTCTTTTAAAGGTTTCTGATCAATGGTCAAACCTTTTAAGACCATATCTGTTTCACGCAGTGTAAGAGTATTTCCCTCGATTGCATTTGAATTATAAGTGAACTCAACCATAAATTCTTCATTTAAACGCTCCACTTCGCCTTCAGTCAGAGGTCTCAGGCCCTTTAGCTGCTCCAGCTTTTCATCAATGAGCTTGACAATGCTTACAGCCTGCTGATACCTTCCATCTGAGGGTTTCTGGGCATCCGAAGGAATTTGCCAAAACCGTCCATGATGAACTGCTCCGGCTATCCTTCCCTCCGTACACAAGGCCCGAACCCTTCTCTCGGAAATCCCCCATCTCTGTGCCGCTTCTTTCACAGTCATATACATAAAACCACCTCACTTGCATTTATTATATGTTATTAACGGAACAATAGCAAGTTTTACGGAATAATGCAAGTCAAATAACGGAACAATAGCAAAATAGGCAAATAAGATTTTACCAGTCTACTTTAACTTTTAAGCGACATCTCGTTTCCTGTAAACCATCCGTTTCTCTCTCACCAACTTCCCTAATTCAATAGTCTTTTCCTGACCGTCAAAGCAAAACCCCATTTTCTGATAGAAAGCGATGGCTCGTTTGTTGTCTTCTAAAACCCATAGCAGAATGTCTTGATAATCTGCCAGAAGAAGGAAAGCAGCCTCCATCAAACGCTGGCCGACACCCTGCCCATAATACTCTTTCAGAACATAAAGGGCAAAGATTTCGCCCGCCTGCATCTTAGAATCCCGAAAATCGCCGTAGCTCAGAAAACCAATAACTTTTGAGCCATCCAGAGCAATCAGAGTATTGTCAGGATAGATCTGACTGTAAAATCGGCACCTATCCAGCGTCATTCCTTCCTGAAAATCGGTTGGCAGGATAGCATCATAGGCTTCCCGCCAGGTCTGCCAATGAACCACAGATTTGGCTTCGATTTCTTCAGGGGTTTGCATTGGTTTGATGGTGATATTCATTTACTCTTCTCCCCATTCTTCCCTCAAGATACCGTATTTCATACTATCGTGGTATCGCTCTTGGTAATATCTGACCTTGCGGATGCAGGCTTCTTTTTTCAATCCTAAGCTCTCAGCCAAGCGCATCATGCCAGAATTGCCCGACCAAGTGGTCAAGCCCAGCCGCTCCAACTCTGGGCAGTCTTGAAAAGTCTGTCTTAGCCAGAGTTTCATAGCACATTTGCCAATTCCTCGTCCCCAGTCTGATGGCTGGTAAATGGCAATCCCCAGTTCCATCCAGCGAGTTTCCTTGCATTCCCAGTACCGAGAAACCGTCCCGACCAAACGGCCGTCCTGAAAAATACCAAGGCGATTAGGGTTTCCCACAAACTTCTCAGCCTTGTCCTTTTGAAATGCAAGAAAATCAGCATAGTGCTGGTAATCATCAAAGTAGGGAGCATCAAACTTTTTCCATTCTGGATGAGGTTGGGAATAGGCCATTTCCCACAAAAGAGGTAAATCTTCCTTTGATAATTGTCTTAAAATGGTCATCTCCCTAATCCACCGCCTTGATTTCCAGAATCATATCACGGATCTGTGCAGCCAGCTCGAAGTCCAGAAGTTCAGCGGCTTCCTGCATCTGGGCTTCCAGTTTTTTGATCATGTCTTTGCGTTCCTGCTTATTGAGGCTTTCGATTTCGACGGCTTCTTCCTTGTCAGGCAGGGCAGCCTTGGTCACGCTGATCAGGTCGCGGATTTCCTTCTTGATGGTCTGCGGGACAATGCCGTGCTCTTCATTGTAGGCCGTCTGGATGGCCCGGCGGCGGGCAGTCTCATCAATGGCCTTCTTCATAGAGTCGGTCATGGTGTCGGCATACATGATGACATGGCCCTCACTGTTACGGGCAGCCCGGCCGATGGTCTGGATGAGGCCGCGTTCATTGCGGAGGAAGCCTTCCTTGTCCGCATCAAGGATCGCAACCAGACTGACCTCGGGCACGTCAATGCCCTCGCGCAGCAGATTGATCCCGACCAGAACGTCAAAGACACCCAAGCGTAAGTCTCGGATAATCTCGGTCCGCTCCAAGGTCTTGATGTCCGAGTGCATATACTTGACCTTGACGCCCATTTCCTTGAAGTAGTCGGTCAAATCCTCGGCCATTTTCTTGGTCAGGGTGGTGATAAAGGTCCGCTCGTTTCTCTCCACGCGCGCATTGATTTCGCCCAAAAGGTCATCAATCTGCCCCATAGTTGGACGGACTTCGACTTCCGGATCTAAGAGGCCGGTCGGCCGGATAATCTGCTCAATGACTGTATCGGTCTGCTCCTTCTCATAATCCCCCGGCGTTGCTGATACATAGACGATCTGATGAACATGGCTTTCAAACTCCTCCCGGCGCAGGGGACGGTTGTCCAAGGCAGACGGCAGGCGGAATCCGTAGTTGACCAGCATCTCCTTGCGGGAGCGGTCGCCATTGTACATCCCTCGAATCTGGCCCATAGTCATGTGGCTCTCATCAATCATAATCAGAAAATCATCCGGGAAAAAGTCCAGCAGGGTATAGGGCGGCTCGCCTTCGCTGCGGCCGTCCATGTGACGGGAATAGTTTTCCACTCCGTTAGTATAACCCATTTCCCGCAGCATCTCAATATCGTAGTCCGTCCGCTGCTTGAGGCGCTGGGCTTCCAGCAGCTTGCCTTCTTTTTCAAAGATTTCCAGCTGCTGCTCCAGCTCAGCCTGGATCTTGGCAATGGCTGTCTCCATGTGGTCGTCATTGGTCACGAAGTGGGTGGCTGGGAAGATAGCCAAATGGTCCACATCCCCCAGTACCTGGCCTGTCAGGGCTTCCACCTCACGGATCCGGTCAATTTCATCACCGAAAAATTCCACCCGAAAGGCATGCTCATCCCGGGAAGCTGGGAAGATTTCCACTACATCGCCGCGCACACGGAACTTGCCCCGCTGAAAGTCAATGTCATTGCGCTCAAACTGGATGTCTACTAAGTCATTCAGCAGCTTGTCCCGGGAAATCTCCAGCCCCGGCCGCAGGCTGACCACGCTGTCGGAATATTCCTTGGGCGAACCCAGACCGTAGATACAGGAGACAGAAGCTACGACGATGACATCATTGCGCTCCAGCAGGGCCGAGGTCGCCGAATGGCGGAGCTTGTCAATCTCGTCATTAACCGAGCTGTCCTTTTCGATATAGGTGTCAGACGAAGGCACATAGGCCTCGGGCTGGTAGTAGTCATAGTAGGAGACAAAGTATTCCACGGCATTGTTCGGGAAAAACTCCTTGAACTCGCCATAAAGCTGGCCAGCTAAGGTCTTGTTATGAGCGATGACCAGGGTCGGCTTGTTGACTTTTTGAATAACCTGGCTCATGGTGTAGGTCTTGCCGGTTCCGGTCGCCCCCATGAGAATCTGGGCCTTCTCCCCGCCCTCAATATTGTCCACCAGCTGCTCAATGGCCTGGGGCTGGTCGCCGGATGGTTCATATTTTGAGACCAGTCTAAATTTATTATCTGTAATTCTGTTAATCATGTGCATTCCTCACTTTGTGCTGCTACCATTTTACCATATTTACTCTCTTTTCTCTGGCTTTTGAAATGCCTAACTCTTCGAAAATCTCTTCAAAGCACGTTAGCGTCGCCTTGCCCTACTTAACGGAACTTCCTTTGGAAAGTTGTATTTACAGTCCCTCCGGACTATTTGAGCCGCGAGAGGCTGGGACAGACGCCCATGATGTCTGCTTCTGCCTGCTTCGCTGATGATTTTTATTGAGCATCAACTGTTTTTCCTCCTTTCACTCCACAAATCAAAGAGGCTGGGACAAAAAGTATCGCCGCCCAGATTTGCTGGACGGCGATGCTTTACTTTTTGATAGACAGGCTCTGGGGCAGCTTGCCATCCTTTTTGAGCGACCAATAGAGATAGGCGATGCAGCCGATGAGGACGATACTGGTCAGGATGGAACCTTCTGCTCCGAAAGCCCCTCCGGAAAGCCAGTCCATATTGGACTGATTGCTATAAGCCAAGAGAGAACCATTGGCCCCTTGACCGCTGACTTCTATGCCATAGATATTACCCTGCACAAAATTCCAAGCTCCGTGCATGCCAGCTAGGACCCACATATTGTCATACCTAAGCATGAGAAAGCAGGCAAAGATACCGTCGAGGACGATATTGACGAGGGAAAGAACGGTCACCCCGGGATTGAAGATATGAAGAGCGCCGAAAAGCAGGCTGGAAATCAGGATGCCGACCAGAATATTGGACTTTTCAGAAGCCGTGGGAAAAAGCCAGCCACGGGTCACCAGCTCCTCAGCTCCTCCCTGAAGGATCCAGAAAGGGATAATGGTCAGGATAAAAAGCAAAGTCTGCAGACCAATCTGGCCCAGTGACAGGCGGCCCGTACCGGTGATGGCTAACAGAGCCACAACGATAGAAAACTGCCCAGCGCCAATCAGGAATCCCTTACCTAACTCTCTGAGCCAGCCGGCCTTATAAAATCCTAGACTGGCAAAGGGGCGTTTCTCAACAAAACGAACCCAGAAAAAGACGGCCAAAACAATAAAAGCAAAGAGCAATAACTGGAAATAAATCTGAAAAGGCTGGACCATGCTCTGAAGTGCAGCTCCATTGATATCTGGATTTGCCATCTTGAGGCCAAGGCCCATAGAGAAAGCTAGGATAAACATGACAATGGCACCGAAAAATTCCCCGCCATAGACCAACAGCAGGGCAATCAGGACAGCCAGCAAAACAGGTGGGATATAGCGAGACTGCTTGACAGCCTCCAGCATACGAGATTGGAACATAGAAAACTCCTCCTTTGGCGAATATAGTCTTTTAGTTTGCTTTTAATACGAGGCAGCGAGCTGCAGACAGTACTGGCGTACGGCAAGGCGAGCTAACAAAGTAATAAAAGATCAACTAAATGACGATAGTATAGTATTTTAGTTTGCTTTTAACAGCGGCAGTGGGCAGACTCCGCTCTTATATTATTATAGCATAAAATTTAAGCGAAATCAAAAACAGCACTTGGATTCAGTGCTGTTTTTGAGGGGAACTCAAAAGTCTGGCCAGACTGCCGTCTTTTTTCATTCTCCAAAGCAGGAAGGCGATTGCCAGCAGGGTTACCAGAGAGCAGTAAAGCGAAGCTTCTGCTCCAAAGCTCCCTCCAGTCAGAAAGGACAGCTCAGACTGGGGAATGAAATTAAAGGCTGCCGCATCAATACCAGTCCCGCTGACGCTGAAGCCATAGATATTGCCCTGAGTAAAGTTCCAAGCTGCATGGAGGCCGACAATCCCCCAGACATTGTCGGTCCAGAGCAGATAGAGACTGGCCAGAAAGCCAAAGAGAGCAATATTAAGAATGGGAAGGAAGCCAATACCAGGATTGCCCAGATGCAGGAAAGCAAAGAGCAGGCTTGAAGTCACGAGACCTATGGGCAGATTGGTCTTTTTGACCGCGACCGGCAGCAGCCAAGCGCGGGTCACCAGCTCCTCGGTCCCGCCCTGAATGATCCAAAGCGGAATCAAGATCAAAATGTAGATCAGAGGCTCCAATGTCAGATAGCCCCACTCAAAATGCCCGACACCAGTCAGCAGCATCAAGAGAGCGACCAGACTAAAGAGGACAAAGCCCAATCCAAAGCCCTTGAGCAGATTTAGCAGCCAGCCTTTTTTGACAAAGCCCAGACTGCCAATCGGCCGGCCTTCTGCAAAGCGGACCCAGGCAAAGAGAGCCAGCGCCATAAAAATGAAGCCAAACAAGAGAAAAGGCAAGGCAAAGTTAAAAAAGATTTCAAAAAATCCGCCCTGTCCCAGCCAGCCCAAGAGCAGGCTGAGAAGCGCCGAAATCGGCTCTAAAGCCAGCACTGCCAGCTTTTGACCGCCCAAAATAAATACAGCTGCCAGCAGCAGGGAAAGAAGATAAGGCGGAACAAAGCGGGCCTGTTCCACTCCTTCTAATATACGCGATTGTTTCATCATAACCTCCTCATACAGGAAAAGAAGAGAGAGTGAGACAGCCTCCTCCGCTCTTTGGCAGACTCTAGACTTATAGTCAATGAATACCATTTTCCTCTCTTTAGTATAGCAAAGTTTGGAGCCTGTGCCAAGCAAAGGAACTGCTGTTTTTGCCAGAAAAGGCAGTATTCATGTAAGAAAATCTAACATAAAAGCAAGCAATATTTGCTTATTCGGCTATTTTCTGCTATAATGCTAGAATGCTTCAAGGAGGAAAGAAAATGAAGAAAAAATTCTTAGCAATTTTGCTGGCATTGTTTCCCATTTTTGCGTTAGGGGTGGCTGTTCAGGCAGATACGATTAAAATCGTATCGGACACAGCCTATGCGCCGTTTGAATTTAAGGATTCAGACCAAACCTATAAGGGAATCGATGTAGATATTATCAACAAAGTCGCTGAAATCAAGGGCTGGGATGTCAATATGACCTTCCCAGGCTTTGATGCAGCGGTCAATGCGGTCCAGTCCGGTCAGGCTGATGCCATTATGGCTGGGATGACCAAGACAGCTGAGCGTGAAAAAGTCTTTACCATGTCAGACACCTACTATGACACTAAGGTTGTCATTGCCACGACCAAGTCTAAGACGGTCCAGTCTTACGAGGAGCTCAAGGGCAAGACGGTCGGGGTCAAAAACGGTACAGCTGCCCAGCGTTTTTTGGAAAAAAACAAGGACAAATACGGCTACAAAATCAAGACGTTCGATACGGGCGATCTCATGTACAACAGCCTGTCTGCCGGTGCAGTAGATGGCGTGATGGATGACCAGCCGGTCATTGAGTATGCTATCGGCCAAGGGCAGGATTTGAAGATTTCCATGAAAGGCGAAGCTGTCGGAAGCTTTGCTTTCGGGGTCAAAAAAGGCAGCAAATACGAACACCTGGTGACCGAATTTAACGAAGCTCTGGCACAGATGAAGAAGGACGGCAGTCTGGACGACATCATCAAAAAATGGACTGCTTCCAGCAGCTCGGTCAGCTCGGCCATACCGGAAACCACGACCAAGTCCGGCCAGCAGGCCGCTCCCGTCAAGTCCAAATACATCATTGCCAGTGATTCATCCTTTGCTCCCTTCGTTTTTCAAAACGACAGCAACCAGTACACCGGAATTGACATGGACCTGATCAAGGCCATCGCTGAGGATCAAGGCTTCACAATCGAAGTCACCAATCCGGGCTTTGACGCCGCTATCAACGCTGTCCAGTCCGGTCAGGCCGACGGCATCATCGCCGGTATGTCTGTAACAGACGCCCGCAAGGCGACCTTTGATTTCTCAGAGCCCTACTACACGGCCAATTCTATTCTGGCAGTGACAGAATCCAGCGACATTCAGTCTTATGAAGACCTGAAAGGCAAGACGGTCGGGGTCAAGAACGGTACCGCTTCTCAGACTTTCCTGACAGAAAATCAAAGCAAGTACGGCTACAAAATCAAGACCTTCTCAGATGGCTCATCTATGTATGACAGCCTCAACTCCGGCTCTGTCGCAGCCATTATGGATGACGAGCCAGTGGTCAAATATGCTATTAATCAAGGCAAAAAAATGAAGACCCCTATCGAGGGAACGCCAAGCGGACAAGTAGCCTTTGCCGTCAAAAAAGGGTCAAACCCAGAGCTGGTGGAGATGTTCAACAACGGTCTGGCCAATCTGAAAGAAAACGGCAAATACCAGAAAATTCTGGACAAGTATCTGGCGGCAAATACAGATTCGTCAGAAGCAGCCAGCTCAACAGCCGATGAAACAACGGTGCTGGGCCTGCTGCAAAATAATTACAAGCAGCTGCTGAGCGGTCTGGGCGTCACACTGGCTCTGGCCCTGCTCTCCTTTGCTATCGCCATGGTCATCGGGATTATCTTTGGCATGTTCAGCGTCAGTCCTTATAAGGCGCTGCGCTGGATTGCCGAAATCTTCGTCGATGTCATCCGCGGGATTCCACTCATGATTCTGGCAGCCTTTATCTTCTGGGGAATTCCCAATCTGATCGAATCCATAACCGGCCAGCAAAGTCCTATCAATGACTTTGTAGCTGGTACTATCGCCCTCTCTCTCAATGCCGGCGCCTATATCGCCGAGATTGTCCGCGGGGGGATTCAGGCTGTGCCCGTCGGGCAGATGGAGGCCAGCCGCAGCTTGGGGATTTCCTACTCCAAGACGATGAGAAAGATCATCCTGCCGCAGGCGACTAAGATTATGCTGCCCAACTTTGTCAACCAATTTGTCATCGCACTCAAAGATACGACAATCGTCTCTGCTATCGGGCTGGTCGAGCTTTTCCAGACTGGGAAAATCATCATCGCCCGCAACTACCAAAGTTTCAAAATGTATGCAATCCTGGCGGTGCTCTACCTCGTCATTATCACCCTGCTGACGAGACTGGCCAAACGCTTAGAAAAGAGGATTAACAAATGACCAAGCTAAAAATCGATGTCAACGATTTACATAAATACTATGGGGACAATGAGGTTCTCAAGGGGATTACAGCCAAATTCTACGAGGGCGATGTGGTCTGCATCATCGGACCATCAGGCTCAGGCAAATCCACCTTCCTGCGCAGTCTCAATCTCTTGGAGGAGGTCACCAGCGGCACCATTACCGTAGATGGCTTTGACCTGACGGACAAGAAGACGGATGTAGACCTGGTCCGGGAAAATATCGGCATGGTCTTCCAGCATTTCAACCTCTTTCCGCATATGACCGTGCTGCAGAACATTACTTTTGCTCCTGTCGAGCACAAGCTGATGAGTCAAGCTGAAGCAGATAAGCTGGGCATGGAGCTGCTGGAAAAGGTCGGCCTCTCTGACAAGGCTGATGCTAATCCAGACAGTCTGTCCGGCGGTCAGAAACAGCGGGTGGCCATCGCCCGCGGGCTGGCTATGAATCCAGACATCATGCTCTTTGATGAGCCGACTTCTGCTCTGGATCCGGAAATGGTCGGCGATGTACTCAATGTTATGAAGGATTTGGCCCAGCAGGGCATGACCATGCTGATTGTCACCCACGAGATGGGCTTTGCCCGTCAGGTAGCCAACCGCGTTATCTTTACCGCAGACGGCGAATTTCTGGAGGACGGCAAGCCTGACCAAATCTTTGACAATCCTCAGCATCCCCGCCTCAAGGACTTCCTGGACAAGGTGCTGAACGTGTAAAGAAAGAATGACTGGAAAACCACTCATTTTCCAGCAAGATTCATCTACCATTTCAAAAAGGCTTAGAAACTCGTTTTTAAAAACGCTGATTCTAAGCCTTTTTATGATGTTTGTAAACCGCTATTTTCCAGCCAGCCGCTTACTCCACTAAATTCTTTTTAGCAATTTCTTGGATTTTCACTTCTTCCATACCGGTCTGCTGGGCGATGGTTTGGGCAGACACCCCATTTTTCAGCATGGTCAGGATTAATTGCTCCTTACCAGCTTTTTCTCTCTCCTCCAAAGCCAGCTCATGCTCGTAGTAAATCTGGGCCATGGTCGCTTCGTAATGGTCCTGCTGGCGGCGTTTTTCGTCAAACATCTGTCTTTCCTCCTTGGTCCAGCGGGTCTGATCCAGCAGCTCCTCAGCCTCTTGAATGACCCGATCCGCCGGGACATCAAAGGGCTGATTTCTGAAGAATTCAAACCATTTGCGCAAATTATAATCGTTAATCTTATCTCTATTATACTTGCTCAGTTCCAGAAATGCAAATTTCATCGGCGGGCGCTGGCGGCTGATCTTGAAATCGGTCAAAAGCGGCTCCAGAGTCTCGTCATCCCGCAGGGAAAGGGTCCGGAAGGCCCGCAAATCTGGGAAATACTCCTGCTCCAAGAGGGCAATGCAGTAGACCGGATTCATTTCGGAGTAGAGAGTGTGAGTCGGCTTGTCTTTCTTGCTCCGCTTGAGATTGTCGGAGATTTGATTGGCCAGATAGGCCATCAGGCGGTTGATAAAGGCCCGCTGTCTCGTTACTTGGACCTCGATGATGACCTGCGTCCCATCGTCCAATTGGGCCCGCACGTCCACGGCCGTGTAGAAGCCCAGGTGGTCTTCTTCCTCCAGCTGGATCTGGGTGCCCTCCAGAATCTCCACCGACTGGACCGGTAGCCTGAGCACGCTCTTAATGAAATCAGCCGTCAGGTGCTCCTGATGAAAAATCTTTTTGGCAATCAGATCCATGGTTGGGGACAGATTGGGATGGCGCAGCGAATAGGGGTTGGACAAGCTCATACTTCCTCCTGACAAATAGTCTCTTACCTATACTATTCGTAATGGCCAGATAAAAATAAGCAAGCCCGAGAAAAAATTTTTTTAACCATTCAAATCGAATTACCGTTTTTTATATTTCTCCTATCCTTTCCCACGAATTTTCCGGATATTTCTATTCATGAGATGCCGACCAAGATGACAATAGAGCCATTCCTTGACAGCTGACAGCTCCTGACGGTGTCTCAGGAAAAATTCATCCGGCGACGGATAGGCACCCAAGTCCTGCACAATCCCCTCGCTCTGAATGTAGGTATTGCTGCGGTTAAAGGCTACCTTGGGATGCTGGAAATATGCTGTCGCTGCTCCGTAACCGCAAAAGGCACCCCGGCAGTCGGGAAAAGTATTCTGAAGCCGCTTCAGATAGCCATCATCAAGGATAAAGCCCTCCAGCTCATACCAGATCTCCTCAAAATAAACTTCTACCCAGCTATGCAGGATTTCCTGCGGCGCATTTCTATAGACAAAGCCGGTCATGGCCCCTTTTTGCAGCTGCTTGTCAATGGTAAAACCGTGCATCCTGCAGGGAATGCCGCAGCCTCTGAGCAAGGCCATAAAGAGAATGCCCTTGGTATTGCACTGGCCAAAACCGTCAGACAAAATCTTTGAAGCAGGAATCCCATCCGACTCATTGTAGCCAAAAAGAATGTCATTTCTTACAAAATCATAGATGGCTTTCAGACGGTCAAACTCAGCCATATTGCGCCAAGCCTGACGCTCAATCAAATCCTGAATAAAGGGATGGGAAAAATCCAGCAAAGCCGTCTCTTTCAGGTATTCTTCTATCGATCTAACACCTCCTTAAACATCAATTATCCAGCTTAGCCAATCACTTCCCTAGGAAGTCCTTTATCCGCTTGGCTATTTCCTCCGGCTGGTCATCGTGGATATAGTGGGAGCCTTCCAAGGTGACTAGCTGGGCCTGGGGATTTTGGGCGGCAAAGTCCTCTTCCAGCTTGGTATCTCCTCCGCCCTTTTGGACAGCCGCAAAGAGCAGGGTAGGGACCTGCGGCACCGGCTCTTGATTGACGGTAGCGACATTTTTGTCCCTGGCCTTGACTTCATTCATGACTGCCTGAGTGACGGAGCGCCGGTGAAACAGAGCTTTAAAGATTGCTTGTTCCCGCTCGCTGAGGGCACCAGACTGGATAGCCGGGGCATTGTCATCATTAAAGAAAATAGGCAGCCGGGCCAAGCCCAGATTTCTGACCAGCTGAACGATCTGGTAAGAGCGGGTAAAACGCTCCTGATCGGATACTTCCGTATGGGGCATGGTCATATCCAGGCCAACAATAGCTTCCACTTCTGACGGATAGCGATTGGCCCAGTGAATGGCCTCCAGACCCCCGATAGAATGGGGAACCAGAACATAGGGGCCGGAAATCTTAGCCGCCTTGAGAGCCTTGCGGGTCTGACTGAGCTGCTTATCCAGCGAGCGGTCATCATCCCCGTCATCGCTGTAGCCATAGCCCAGCGGCTCGACAACAACGATGCGGTAATCCTCCTCCAGCCTGGAGTAAAGAGCTTTGAAATCCAGCACTGGCGAATTGGTGCCCAAACCAGACAGGAAAACCAAGGTCTTGTCCCCCTTGCCGGCCGTATAAACATTGAGCTTCTTGCCGTCCACCTCGACCAACTGGCCAAAGGGCTTTTGGATTAGCCTACTCTCCTGAGCAATTTGGAAACGGTGATAGAGAAAAATCGCCAGTAAGGCCAAAGCCAGCAGCCCCAAGAGCCAGACTAGGCCTTTGAACATAAATTTAAAAATACTTTTAATCATAGGTATTCCTTTCCTAAGCTAGAACATCCAGAATTGATAGAGAGAGCATTTTTTGAAAAAGTCGTTCCTTTTTTATTATAACATCTATAAAACTCGCCCGCAGTTATTTACAGTTTATAACTATTTGAATATCTACTTCTGCTACATCACCCACCATTGATAAAGCGACCAGTAGAGAATATTAGCCACGATGGCCAGAGCTGACAGACTGGTCAGGACGGTTAGGAAGATACGGCCTTTTCCGAGTCCGTTTCTATCCTTGGTCACTAGCGGATAGACCGCGCAGCCTGTCAGGATCAGCCCCAGACCGGCAAAGACCATGTAGCGCCAAGGCTCTACCATTGGATAGTTTTGGAACTGATTCATGGCAACAAGCAAAAGCAGGATGAGATTGCTGCCGAAAAGAAGGATGCCTATAGAAGTCAGGTAATTCCAGACCTTCCAAGAGCGGGGAGCCGGACTTTTGGTCTTTCGCAGGAGGAGCCGGAAACCGCCAATCACGGAACTGAGCACAAGATTGCCCAGGGCAAAGACAAGGGCCAGAGCTCCGAGGATCAGGACCAGATAGTGCTTGAAAAGATCCGTATCCGAAAGCCTTTCTGCACTCATGACACCGACTTCTATACGGTCAGCCCCCTGGCTCTGGTCAATAGTCCAGAACATAGACAGCAAGGCCGGCTGGTCCGTCAGCTTATCAATCTTCTCTATAGCACCGGGCATCATGAGCAGGATGGATAGCGGGCCATTGTTATAGCTTCTCAGATAGTGGTAATAGCCGGGCTGGGACTGCTTCTGAGTAGCCTCACTGACAGTCTGCATTGGGCCGAAAATCAATTCCGGCATCTGGGTATTGTACACTTGCTCATATTGCTGATTGGTCAGGATAACTTGGCCAATACCGTTTTCAAGATCCAGATAGAGATTGCTGGAAAAGCCATCAGAATTACCATTGTGCCCCAGCAAGGTGACGCCGTAGTGACTGGCCCAAAAGCCGTGAGCGTTACGAGCAATGTCCGTACCGGGGTAGGTCGATGTCGTTGAGTAAAGAGTGGTCCAAGTCTCCGGACGCTTGAAAAGGGTCTTGCGGCCCAGCAGGGCTTGGGCCAATTTCTGCAAATCATCCAGCGTTCCCGTAGCCTGACCGACCGAATAGAGGCCCAGTTTAAAGGGAACCTCTCCTAAAAGCTTGCCTTGGGCATCATAACCCTTGGCTTCCTTGCGCTTAGCTTGGACATAGGCATTGTCTGATAAGTCTGGTAAAATCGCGGTCCGATTCATGCCCAAGGGCTGAAAGATATGCTCATGGACATAGTTCACATAGGTCTGACCGGAAATCCGCTCCACGATATAGGAGGCCAGAGCTGTACTATAGTTAGAATAGGATGTCGTGGTACCTGGCTCAAAGGACTGGATGGGCTGGTAGTCTAGGAGCAGCTCTTCAATCGTTTTATTGTCACCCTCATTGTAGAGCGGTGTCTCGTCAAAACCAGGCTGGTGATTCATGAGATCCAGCATGGTGATGGGCTTGTCATAGCGAAGATTTTTGAGAAAACCTTTCGGCAGGTAGGTCCGGATGTCTTCCTCCAGATCAATCTTCCCTTCTTCCCAGAGCTGCATGACCGATATCCAGACGGTCAGCTTGGTGATAGAGGCCCATTCAAAGACGCTGTCGTCATCGGCCTTGACCTTGTTTTCCCTGTCCATATAACCGAAGTTCCCCCGGTAGATGGTGCCGTCCTTGTCAAAGACGGCTGTCTCCATGCCGGCAGTTGTCTTTTCATGTTCCTTGACAAAGTCTTGGATTTTCTGGCCAATCTGGCTACGGTCCGTGCCAGACGGCAGTTTCTGCTCCGCCGCTTGAGCAGGCACAGGCTTGAAAAGTCCCAGCGTTAAAACCGTTAAAATAATGACTAAAATTGATTTTTTCATGAGTTTTCCTTCCTAGTCAGTACCTTGGATAGCATAGGCGATGCTTCTGTAGACCATTCGGATAAAAATTTTAAACATGACGACTTCCTTTCTTGAGGAGATTAGATCAACCACCATTGGTAGATAGACCAGTAGAGAATATTGGCCACGATTGCCAGAGCGGACAGGCTGGTCAAGACTGTCAGGAAAATCCGACTCTTACTCAGTTCCTTCCAAGCCTTGGTCAGGAGAGGATAGACGGCACAGCCGGCCAAAATCAGCCCCAGAACCGCAAAGACTATGTAACGCCAGCTGGCTAAAAAGCTTATATCACTGGCAGCCAAGGCACTAAACATAGAAAAGTAATTAAAGGCTACAGCTAAGGCTGCGAAAGAGGTTAGGTAAGACCAAATGCGCAGATTTTTCGGTGTCTTAGATGGACCTTTTTTGAAGACCCAGCGGAAGAGATCCAGTCCGCCCCGTATTAGGAAGTGAATGAGGCCATAGATAACGGCAGCTACAGCTAAAATCATCATAGCCTGATCCTTCTGCACATCGGCATCATTCATTTTGAACGTATCGCCATAAGCAGCTGTTACTTTTGCCCTTCCGTTTTGTTGGCTGACTACAGCAAAATTATCAGTCAAAAGCGGATTCTCAGCTGTTTTTGCGACATAGCTTGTCCGAGGGAAGGTTCTGGTGAAGGACAGGGGGCCGGTTTCATAATAGCGAGAGCTCCGGTAATTACCAGCCTGGAATTGTTCAAAAGTGGCTGGGTCGGTCTTTTTCTTGGCTCCGAAAACCAATGCTGGCATCTCGTAATTATAAACCTGTTCATGCCCCTGATTGGTCATGATGGTCATGCCGACGCCGTTTTTCAGATCCAGCAGGATATAAGAGGAGAAGCCCAGGGAGTTACCGCCGTGACCGACAACTGTCGTGCCATACTCCTGAGTCCAGAAGCCGTGCATATTGAGCGGCATATCTGTGCCCGGATAGGTCGATGTCGCTGTGTAAAGAGTGGTCCAAGTTTCAGTTCTTTTGAAGAGTTTTTCTTTCTTCAAGAGCGCCTGGGCAAACTTCTGGAAATCTCCCATGGTACTAGCTGCATCGCCAGCAGGATAGAGGCCCAGCTTCATGTAGTTGAGGCCCAGGGACTTCCCTTCTGTATCATAGGTCAGTTCTTCCTTGCGCTTGTCCCGGACATAGTCATTATCGGTAAAGCCGGGTAAGAGTGAGGTTTTATCCATGCCCAGCGGCTGGAGGATATGCTCGCGGGCATAGTCCGCAAAGTTCTGACCGGAAAGCCGCTCGACAATAAAGGCAGCCAGACCGGTAGACCAGTTAGAATAGCCAGTCATGGTACCGGGCTCAAAGATTTGGGCTGGCTGGTTGACCGCCAGAATTTCTTCAATGCTCTGCCCCTCGTTTTCTAAGTAGGCATGGGAAGATTCCTCAAATCCTGCTTGGTGGTTCATCAGATCCGTCATGGTGATGGACTTGTCATAGCGGAGATTTTTGAGAAAGCCCTCTGGCAGATAGGTCCGGATGTCTTCGTCAAGGTCAAGCTTGCCCTCTTCCCAGAGCTGCATGACGGAAACCCAGACCATGAGCTTGGCTGCAGATCCCCATTCAAAGACGCTGTCGTCATCGGCCTTGAGGCCCTTTTCCTTGTCCATATAGCCAAAGTTGCCCCGGTAGATGGTGCCCTTGGTGTCAAAGACGGCCGTTTCCATGCCGGCGGTCGTTTTTTCGTTTTCTTTAACATAATCCTCGATTTTTTGACCGATTTGACTGGACGGTGTGCCAGACGGCAGCTGAGGCTCGGCTGCCTTGACATTTTCGACCTTGAGCAGACCCAGACTGAGAATCGTCAAGAGCCAGATAAATACTGCTTTGTTCATGATTGGTGCTCCTTTATGAAATTCTTTTATATATATTATTTTTATATACAATGAGATTATATATAATTTTCTACCATATGTCAAATTTTTATATAATTTTTTTCAATACCTGAAGAAAGCAGCTGCAGCAAGACATTCAGCCCTTTTTATCAAAAAGCGACTAAAAAAATTTAGAAATATTTTATAATTTCTTGACACTGAGAAGGACTTTTGCTACACTTAGGGTACTTATATTTCGGAGGTAACTGGAGACATGAAAAATTAAGTCTATTTTTTAAAGGAAACTTTATTTAGTAGATTTTGTCATGTTTTCACATACCCGCAGTGTCTTTTTCTCTATTTCGCTAGAAACAAAGACCTGATTAGGCATTTCACTGCCTTCTTTGTGCAATCAAAAAACAGCTCTGCTAGATAAAGCGGAGCTGTTTTTTACACGAATAAGGAGGCACCTATGTTACAAGTAAGCAATCTCACTATCACCCATCTAAAGGATCTAAAAGACTTGGTCAGAGACCTGACACTGACGGTCAATGCGGGCGACAGAGTAGCCATCATCGGCGAAGAGGGCAATGGCAAGTCCACCCTGCTCAAGCTGATGATGGAGCCCAGCCTGGTCACAGACTATGTCAGCTGCAGCGGTCAGATCCAAAGGGCCTACTCCTCTTACAGCTACCTGCCCCAGCAGCTGCCTGAGCAGGAGGCCCAGCTGACCCTCAACGACTACTTCTTTGCGGACACCGAGGCAGATTTGGACTATGCTAAGCTCTACCGCTATGCCCAGGAGCTGCATTTCGACAGTCAGCGCTTTGCTTCAAGCCAAGTCCTCTCCAGTCTGTCCGGCGGCGAAAAGCTCAAAGTCCAGCTGATCAAAAAACTGGCCAGCGATGCCGACATGCTATTTTTAGACGAACCTTCCAATGACCTGGATCTGGATACCCTGATCTGGCTGGAAGATTTTATCAAGCAGACGGACAAGACGGTCCTCTTTGTCTCCCATGATGAAAATCTTCTGACTAAGGCGGCGACCAAGATCGTCCATCTGGAGCGGATCAAGAAAAAGCAGGAAGCCCGGACTACCGTCAGAAATCTGGCCTATGAGGACTACAGCCAGCAGCGTCAGGAGGCCTTTGACAAGCAGAGCCAGCAGGCCAAGAAAGAGCGGGAAGAACACGCCAAGACCATGAACAAACACCAGCGGGTCAAGCAAAATGTCGAAAATGCTTTGAGAAATACCAAAAACGATGTCGAAGGCCGACTCCTTGCCAAGAAGATGAAGAACGTTCTTTCTCAAGGCAAGCGATTTGAGCAGCAGGCAGCCCAGATGACTGAAATCCCAACTCAGGAAGAAGCAATCAAGCTCCGCTTTTCAGACATAGAAGCTCTGCCATTGACCAAAAGAATCCTCAAAATGGACGGGCAAAATCTGGAGGTTGGAGGGCGACTGCTGGCGAAAAATCTGAGCCTGGAAGTGACCGGACAGGAGAAAATTGGCATCATCGGAGCCAATGGAGCGGGCAAATCCAGCCTGCTCAAGGAAATGTGGGGCAGCCTATGTCAGCGGACAGATCTGCGGGCGGGCTACATGCCCCAGCACTATGGCGACCTGCTGGATCAGGCAGTCAGTCCCCTGGACTTTCTGGCTCCTACCGGCCATAAGGCCAGTCAGGAAAAGGCTCTGACCCATCTGGCCAGCCTACAGTTCACGCGCGAGGAAGCCCGCCATCCTATCAGCCAGCTTTCTGGCGGCCAGCGAGCCAAGCTCCTCCTGCTCAAGCTGGTCCTGGACCGACCCAATGTCCTCCTGCTGGACGAACCCACGCGCAACTTCTCCCCCACTTCCCAGCCCCAGGTCCGCCAGCTCTTTGCCCACTACCCCGGCGCCATCATGACCGTCTCCCACGACCGCGCCTTCCTCAAGCAAGTCTGCCAGAAGCTTTACCGGCTGACCGAGGAGGGATTGGAGGAGGTGGGGAAAGATAGTTTGTAAACACCTTATTTCCAGCCATAGCCAATAATAAATGATATAATATAGGTGAAAGGGAACCGCTAGGCCAGGGTAGAAAGACAAGATTCGGAAACCATATTCCCTCGCTCAGCGCCCTAACCGTCCCTCATCCACTTTTACTCGTCCAAACCAATAGGAGGAAGCTATTGAAAAAACTCATCACCCTCATTTTTCTCGCCGGCCTTGCTGCCTCTCTTGCCATCGGAAGCACTGTTATACTTGCCAACGATGACACTAGAGAAAGCAATAAAAACGCTGTTGCGCTTGCAGATGACAGCAAGAATGACGCAGCTGCCCAGGCACCGACGCTGGAAATCATGACAGAAAAAGCCAAGGAAGACCCTACGCTCCTAGAAACCTTGGATAGATTTTCAGACCATGACCAAGTTATTGCCTATCCGGAAAATCTAGGCGGCGGATTCTCCGTCAAAGCTCCAGACAGCCAACCCCTGGTCGGCGAAATTCTTGACAACGACGGCGACACCGTCATTTACAGAGATGACCAGCCAGTCACCATCGCCCAAGTCAAGGCAGCTATTCAGAATGATCAATAAATTGATTTTATATTTAAAAACGACCGGCCTGTGTAGAACAGGTCGGTCGTTTTGCTTATACTTATATGTTTAGTCCAAACTCCCCTGCGCCGTCTGCATGTGGTAATAAACGCCTTGGGCGGCCATGAGTTCCTGATGATTGCCATGCTCGACGATGTCGCCGTCTACCATGACGAGGATGAGATCGGCATTTTGGATGGTGGAGAGGCGGTGAGCGATGATAAAGCTGGTCCGGCCCTGCATGAGCTTGTTAAAGGCTTCCTGAATCAGGACCTCGGTCCGGGTATCAATGGAGGAAGTCGCCTCGTCCAGGATGAGAATCTTAGGCACTGCCAGAAAGACTCGGGCGATGGTCAAGAGCTGGCGCTGGCCCTGAGACAGGGAGTCCCCCGCGTCGGCCAGATAGGTATCATAGCCCTGGGGCAGCTGCTGGATAAAGAAATGGGCATTGGCAGCCTTGGCAGCCGCCACTACCTGCTCCCGGCTGGCATCCGGCCGGCCAAAGGCAATATTGTCATGGATGGTGGCTGTCTTGAGCCAAGTCTCCTGCAAAACCATGCCAAACTGCTGGCGCAGAGAAGCCCGGCTGTAGTCCGTCATGTCTCGGCCATCCAGCAAAATCCGGCCGCTGTCCAGATTATAAAAGCGCATGAGGAGATTGATCAGAGTGGACTTGCCGGCCCCAGTCGGCCCGACAATGGCCACCTTGCTGGCAGCGGGAATAGCCACTGTCAGATCCCGGATCAGGGGTCTGTCTTTTTCATAGCCAAAGCCAATATGCTCAAAGCGGATATGGCCCTGCACCTGAGCAGCATCTACTTCTGCTGTCCCAGTCTCTGCAATTTCCGGCTCATCCAAGACATGATAGAGCCGCTCTGCACAGGCAAGGGCGCTCTGCAATTCCGACAGGACCGAAGAAATGTCATTAAAAGGCTTGGTATACTGGTTGACATAGTTGAGAAAGGTCACCAGCTGACCGACCGTAAAGGCGGAACCGCCGATAATCCGCACAGCCCCAAAGCCTACGATAAGGGCATAAATGAGGGCATTGACAAAGCGGGTGGCCGGATTGACCGTAGAGGAGTAGAAGATGGCCGCCTGCGAGTAGTCGGAGTAGACGCTGTTGCTGGCGCCAAAGGCCTCCATAAACTGTTCCTGAGCATTAAAGGCCTGAATCAGACTCTCCTGCCTCAGGCTCTCCTCAATCAGCTGGGTCTGCCGTCCGCGCGCCTCAGTCTGCTGCTGAAAAAGGCTGTAGCTTTTCCGAGCAATGAAGCGGGCGATAAAAAGAGAGAGCGGTGTCAGCAACAGGACCAAGAGCATCATGAAAATATCAATCTGAGCCATGGTCACAATGGTGATAAAAATGGTCAGCAGACCGACAAAAAACTGATTAAAGACCATGAGCAGGCCGTTATTGAGCTGGTCCAGGTCCGTGGTCAGACGGCTGACCACATCGCCTGTCCCCTGACCATCCAGATAGGCTAAGGGCAGACGGTGAATCTTCTCAATGACCTGCTGGCGTAGCTTTTTACTGTAGCTGTAGACCAGACGATTGTAGAGCAGCGGGTTGAACCACTGGACCAGAGTATTGGCTCCAATGACCAAGGCCATCTGTCCCAAAATCGGCAGCAGCTGCCGGCTGGCATCCGGCAGGAGCACACTGTCCACTGCATTGCCGATCAGCACCGGCAGATAGATGGTCAGACCGACCTGCAGCAAGGTTCCCAGACTGGCCAGCAGAAAAAGCCCGCGGGCCTGCAGCAGATCATGGCTCAGACGTTTCAGACTGCTGCTTTTGTACTTACTTGTCATGGCGGTCGCCCTCCTTACTGCTGTGCTGAGATTGATGGATTTCCCGGTAAATCGCAGAGCTGATCAGCAGGTCCTCGTGCCTGCCAAGTGCAGCCTGCCGTCCTTGGTCCAAGACCAGAATCTGGTCCGCTGAGCGCAGGCTGTTGGTCCGCTGAGAGATCAGAATCAGACTGGTCTTTCCCAGCTCTTCCTTCATCGCCTGCAGCAGCCGAGCCTCGGTCAGATAGTCCAGAGCCGAAGTCGCATCGTCCAGGACCAGAAAGGGTGCCCGGCGCAGGACCGCTCTGGCGATGGTCAGACGCTGGCGCTGACCGCCTGAGAAATTGCGGCCAAAAGCCTCCACTACCGCATCCAGCCCGCCCTCTTTCTGTGCGACAAATTCTGCCGCCTGAGCAATAGCCAGAGCCTGCCAGACCTGCTCATCTGCAGGCTGCTTGTCCAGCCCCAGTGTCAGATTGGAGCGGATAGTTCCCTGAAATAGCTCCGCTTTCTGAGGCACCAGACTGACCCAGGACCGCCATTCTCTCAAATCGCGCGGACTTCTCCCCTCATGAAAAAGGCTTAAGCGGCCGGCATCCGCTGTGTAAAGGTGGGCTAAAAGCTGGACCAGCGTAGACTTACCCGCGCCGGTCCCGCCAATGACCCCCAGCGTCTGACCCGCCTGCAGGTCAAAGGAGAGGTCGGTAAGAGCCGGAGCAGCGGCATTGGGATAGGAAAAGCTGACCTGCTGGGCTTGAATAGCTTGATTGGGCAGGGCCGTCTCCTGATCCAGCTCCTGCAGGACATCTTCTTCAGCCTGAGCAAAGACCTGACTGATTCGCCCTGCGCTGATATAGCTTTGATTGAGCGAATTGACCAGCATGGCCAGCTTGAGCAGCTCCACCAAGATCTGCAGCAGGTAATTGACCAAGGCCACCAGCCGGCCCTGGGTCAGCAGCCCCTGTCCAATAGCCGCATTGCCCTGCCAGATGACCGCCAGCAGGGTGGCATTGACCACCAAAAAAGTCAGCGGACTGATGAGACTGGCCAAAAATCCGGTCCGAATCTGCCAGGTTTTGTAGAGTTCATTTTTATTTCTAAAATCATGTACTTCCCTAGCAGTCTGCCCGAAAGCACGAATAACCCGCATACCCTGCAGCTGCTCCCGGGTCAGACTGACCAGCTGATCCGTCAGCTGACGGATTTTGGCATAGAGAGGATTCATCAGCCGGGACATGACATAGATAATCAAGGTCAGCATCCCCACCATGGCCAAAAACCAAACTGTAATAGCCGGACTGATTGTCAGGGCCATGATGATAGAGCCAAAGACAATGATGGGGGCCCGCAGAAAGAGGCGGAGAAACTGATTGATCCCCGTCTGGATCTGGTAGGTGTCGCTGGTTAGCCGGGTCACCAAGCTGGAAACGGTCAGCTGATCGCGGCTGGCCTTGGGCAGGCGGAGGATGATCTGGTAAAGGTCCTGCGTCAGCTGGCGGGTAAAGCCGACCGCCGCCTTAGAGGAATAATACTGGGCCACGACCGCTACCAGAACTCCCAGACCAGCTAAGACTATCAAAAGAAAAACCATCCAGAAAAGATGGGGGGAATCCTTCTTGGGAATAGTCTGGTCGACAATACCGGCCATCAGGAGCGGCACCAAGAGCTCAAAGCTGGCTTCCAAGAGCTTAAACAGAGGGCCCAGCAGAGACTCTCTGATATAGCCCTTAAAATATTTTAATAAATCTTTCATTTTGCTCACTTCTATACTAAACTGTTTCTATTTTACCATAAATCAAGCAAGCTTTCAGGAAAACAGCTGATACTCAATGAACAGCAGCAGCAAACTAAGCGGGAGCAGACAGGTTGGCAGCTAGCTGCTCAAAAGCTCCAGCGGAGTGGAGATTTTGAGCTTGTAGATAAAAGAAACAAAATTCCTGTCAGCCGTGCAGTCTGGACTAGTTGAAGCTGTTAATGAAGTTTCCGCTAGGAATGTCAGCTGTGCTGGAGTACAGCTGATGGCGGTGGGACAGACTCCTTATCCATAACTTTTCTACCTCACTATCTCGTTTCTAGGTTCGGGCTGGCGGTGGGACAGAACTAAATTTTTAAAAATTTAGTTCCCTTCGCTCTTTTGTTTCTAAGCTCAGGCTGAAAAGGTT